>JAYWEU010000284.1:0-8826 GCA_043779385.1 Pseudobdellovibrionaceae bacterium | reverse complement strand
ATGTTTTCATGGATCAATAGATTAACCCATTTGGAGATTATTTTTTAGAGCTTTTTTAAGACTTGGTGGTCTTGACACTAAAAACGCTGGGCTGCCAGGACTCTGCTTTCATCGTCGTGATCGAATTTGCAATGCCCAGCAGATTAGGGAACAGGACCCTTTGAAAATGCTTTTCCCGCGACATACGATAGGCTAGGTCGCACAATTCATCTCGGGCTTGCAGGGAAGAATAATTTAAATGCTCGACCCACAAACATTGCGTTTGGCCTTCCATAAATAAAAAAGGCTGCGCCAAAAAGTAACCAACAAGGGTGCCTTCGCTAGAATTTGGGCTGGCCGTTTCCGTGTCCCGGGCCAAAAAACTCCAACCCATCGGCAAATAGTGTTCGAGGGCCTCGGGCCGCCAGCGCGCACTCCAGCTATGAAAAGTTCGCTCGTTTTCATCGGCGATCGTTTGGACTAGCTTTTCTTGCTCAAACTGAGAAATTTCTGGAAGGTCGCTTAATTGGATGACTCGACAGTAAAGACTCATGAAATCTTTGCCCTTTTGAAGGTTCTTATTTCATACTCAGAAGCATGAAATACAAAAATTATTCTTCGGATCTCTGGGCTCAGATACATAAATCAATGAACCGCATTCTGCAACAGGATTCTCAGCCGGTAGCGGCCTTTGATGCCGATGGAACCCTTTGGGATTTAGATCTTGGCGAGACTTTTTTTCAGTATTTAATTCAACATAAACTTGTGTCATTACCCACAGATCCTTGGGAGCATTACGAGGCGCTTAAAAAAAACCCAGCCGGCCCCCAAGTGGCTTACTTGTGGCTGGCTCAAATTTTAAAGGGTCATTCTTTGGCCCAAGTTCAGGAATGGGCTTTAAAAGCGGTTCAAGAAATGAATGCACTGCCGATTTTTCCAGAGCAGAAAAAATTGATTGAGCTTTTTACAAGCGCTGGCGTGAAGGTCTTTATTGTCACAGCGTCTGTCAAGTGGGCCGTTGAGCCCGGGGCAAAATTATTAGGCTTAAGCCATGATCAGGTGTTAGGAATTGAAACTGAATCTGACGGCGGTCTGATCACCGATCGCCAAAAAGGGTTGATCACTTATCGTCAGGGCAAAGCCGATGCACTTTTAAAAATAACAAATGGAAAAAAACCTTTTTTTAGCGCCGGAAATACTTTCGGAGATTTAGCTTTGCTAGAACTTTCCACCGATATCAAGCTCGCCGTGACGTCCACCGTGCCGGATGATCGTTTATTTCGAAGCGAACAAGAGCTTTTTACAGAAGCCACGCAAAGAGGTTGGCCGAAGCATCGTTTTAATTAGCGGACGATCTTAGTCTTCATTTTTCTGAATCACGTATCTAGCCAGCGGACCATTTTCGTCGTCGACCACGCCGTGCAGACTTCTTAATAAGGCTTCGGAATCAATGGCTCTAAAAACTGTGATTGTCGATTGAAACTTTCCATCGGCGTCGACTAGCGATGAGCTTGTGACATCACAGCGAATTAAAGAGCCATCTTTTTTTGAAAGGGTCGTATAAGTCAGGGGGTGACGGCCTGTCTCGATGACCATTTCAAGGCCCTTGTGGACTTCGGAATGCATTGAAACGGGATAAAGATCATAGATGCTTTTTCCGATCAGTTCGCCGTCCTTGTAACCCAAGGTTTCGTGTTCGCATCGATTCGCCATCAAGATGACTCCAGCACCATTCGCTGCGTGCATCATGTAGGGCGTTTCTTGAAATGCTTTTTGATAAACTTCTAAACTTTTTTCTAAAGACTGTAGTTTTTTTGAATTTGCCTTCAAGGCCTCTTGAGCTTCTAAAAGCTTTTGTCGAATATTTTGATTCGGATTCGCTTCGCCAAGCATGGCTCGCATTAAATCCTTTGGACTGATAATACCGACCACTTTATTTTTCTCGTTTTTAACTAAAATTCTATGCGTAGGTGTTGCTAACATCTCTTTTAAAACTTCAGCTAACGTCGCTGTCACCTGAACATAGGCCACCGGATCCAACAGCTCTAGATGATGTCCCACTTTATCACTTTTTTGAAATTTCGTTTTGTGCAGCATAAAAGCTTTTAACAAGGTGATCTCTGAAAGCATTCCCATAATCTCGCCCAAGGGATTGATCACTGGGCTGGACGTGATTCCATTTTCAAGAAACAAATGAAGCACATCTTTTAAGGTGCTTCCCGATCCAATCATCTTCGGATTTGGCGTCATTAAATTTACGATAGTTCTCATGCTCTTATTTTGACGAATGCAGGGGCTTAAGACAATTCGCAAATCAAAGGTTAAGACCTATTTATGGGCTAGAATGTACCTCGAGAAACCTTGATCTGGACCTCGACAAATTATGGCACCTATGGAAACAAGGTGTTTCAAATATAGAAACACCTGTTTCTTAAACTGCGGGCTTATGGGTTTAACAGAAATGAACTAATTCTACTGCAAGTTCAATTTTGCAACTTCATTAACCAGGAGGCAGCCCATGAATCGAAGAGACCTTTTAAAAGTTGGATCAATGATCGGCATCGGAATTGTATTACCCAAATTAGCGTCTGCCCAAGCGACCGAGGCGACATCGTCAGGCGAAGTTGTTATCAATGTCGCGATCGGCAATAACCATGGGCATGAGTTAGTGTTAAGTCCAAAGGATGCCTTACTGGCCCTTCGAGCGACTAAAACGACGGATCAGGTTTTTTTTGATATTGAAGGCACTGCCGGTCACACACATTCGATAGGTTTGACTCACGAAAATCTTTTAGCTTTGTTCGTGGATGGATCTATCCAAAGTAAAACTTCCATCGGCGCCGGACACAACCATCCATTTTCAATCCGATTAGGATAAAAAGGAATCACTTTATGTTTGCAACTGAGCTTGTTAAAAAAAATATCTTTGATCAGACTTTCATGTCACCAGAAGTGAAAATTGATCAAATTTTTCATAAGAACAAAAGATTTTTTGCTGTTCGAGACGATCTTTTACCAGGCGGTAGTAAGCAAAGGGCTTGTGCTCCTTTTTTGCAGAAACTTGTTAAAGAGGGCCAAGATGATTTTTATTATGCCAGTCCCTTTGCTGGTTTTGCTCAGGTTGCTTTGGCTTATACTTGCCAGCAGTTGGAATTGAACTGTCGGCTTTTTTGCGAGAGTGATCCCACCCAAAAACGGGCTGGTCAAAAGCATGAATTTACAAAACTGGCAGAGGCTTACGGTGCCAATATTTCGATGCACTCCACTTTAAAAGAAGCCGAAGAGCGTGCGACGGAAATGGCTTGCCAATCACGAAGGTCCTATAAAATTCCATTAGGCTTCAAGTGTGAGCCTTTCACCGATGCTTTTGAGGAAGCGCTTCGGATTCAATGGGCCAAGGTCATTCATCAAATTGGCTTTGTCCCACGCAGGCTTTGGCTGCCGGTCGGTAGTGGAACTTTAGTTTCAGTTTTTCAGAGAATCGTTGGACCCACAACCCAGCTGATGTGCGTGGATGTGCATGTTTTACCAGCCAAAGATGAGCGAATTCTTTCCCTGGTCGGTCATTCTAAAATAAATTTATTTTCTGCCCCAGAATACTTTAAAGACCGCGCCGATCTTCCACCCGAAATTCCTTCGAATGTGCACTATGATGCAAAACTTTGGCAATTCTTGGTCAAGTATGGCCAGGCTGACGATTTGTGGTGGAATGTGGCTCGATAAACTTTTAGTTTCCAGTCCCAACAATTTTTTCTAAATCAGAAATTTCTTTTGGAGCCGACGACGTCATGACTTCACAACCCGATGACGTCACCCGAATATTATCTTCGATACGCACACCAATACCGCGAAATTTTTTAGGCACCGTTTCGTCATCGGCCCTGATATAAAGACCAGGCTCGACGGTAAAACACATGTTTGTTTCCAAGGGCCTTGATTCGCCTTTTTTTACATAAAGACCGGCGTCGTGAACATCCATCCCCAGCCAGTGACTCACACCGTGAGGGTAAAATCTTTTATAGGCCTGCGAAGCCATGATATCATCTTTTCGGCCTGACAGAAGACCCAACGTCAGCATGCTTTCGATCAGCATATTAATCGTGGTTTCTTGAAGTGTCTTAAATATCAATCCCGGCTTAATCATTTCAATGATCTTTGCTTGAACATTCAAGACGGCTTGATAAACCAAGGCTTGTTCTTCAGTAAATTTTCCATTCACAGGAAATGTTCTGGTCACATCACCAGTGTAATAATTGTACTCGGCACCTGCATCGATCAGAAGAACATCGCCATTTTTGCAGGGTTGATCATTAAAATTATAATGCAGCGTCGTGCTGCTAGCGCCAGCGGCAACAATATAATTATAACCTTCCCGAGCTGCGCCTTTCATATAAAAAGACTGCGCGATCACGCCTTGCACCTGGCGTTCGTTGACGCCGGGTTTTGTAAACTTCATGGCGGCAATATGACCTTGGGCGGTGATTTCACAGGCCTCGCGCAAGTTTGTGAGTTCATATTCAGATTTGATCAATCGCATTTCTCCTAAAAGCAACTGCGAGTCATGCACTGTCATATAACCCTGCCCTGTTCGGCCTTGGGAAATCCGTAGAGCTTCTAAGGTCTCTTGCACCAAAGAATCGGACCATGAGTTTTTATACATTCGGTAATACAACTGATCGATTTCTTTTAACAGCTGCGGAGCGATTTTCGTGAACTCATCAATTAAATAAACTTTATCAATTTGAAATTCTTTTTCCGTCAGCTCGGGTCCATAGCGAAAACCGTCCCAGGTTTCACGCTCTAAATCTTTTTTGCGGACAAACATCACCGTTTCTGGTGTGTGTCCCGGCCGAAAAAGTAAAATCGACTGCGGCTCTTCAAAGCCTGTCAGATAGTAAAGATTAGAATCTTGGCGGTAGGGATAATGAACATCATCATTTCGCAAGTGCTCAGGGTGAGCCGCTAAAATCAGGGCTGAGCCTTTAATCTGCGTGCCAAGTTGACGCCGACGTTCTTTAAAAATCTCAATTTTTTCAGCTGGTTTTCTCATGTTCGGTCTTTCTTAAAAGCCAAATCGATTGGCGAATTGCTGCACCCAAGAAGCCGAACTAGAGGCTCCTTTCTGAATGATATCTCTTTTTCGGTCAAAATCGAAGACCGTAAAAGCGTCTAGGTTTAAATTTACGATTTGGTCGACCCCCGGCATTGGTTTCGAATAGAAGCCTGCAATTTCGTTCCAAAATAGATTCTGTGGGGTCTCAACCTGGCCCGTAATATTCTTTTGCATCCCAGGGGGGCCCAACGAGTTCACTAACACCACGTAATTGGCACCCTGGGACCGTAAATAATCTGCGACGGCCTTCACTTCGCGGATCGCACTGATATTCGAATTATGGGGCTTAAAAAGCGGTGGATAGGCCAGACAGTAAGGCAAAAGTTGCGTGAAGGGGCCTTTGTTCATCACGTAATTTTGATTTTTTGAAATATTATAAGCCGGGCAGGCAAAGGGCAGTTTTCCCTGTTCGACACTGAATTTTGAAATAGTATCGTTAAAAAATCCCTTCAGCGCTTCCACATCGTTCATCTGGGCGCCTGACACCAGTGATTTCTTGATAACTTCGTCGTTTTTAATTTTAGACATCTGCCATTCGACATCGTTTAAAGAGCCTTTTAAGGAATAAAAGGCGGCGACAACGGCCCCCCATTCAATCCCACCGACGGCTTGCACGGGCACTCGATATTTTTGCATTTCTTGTAGAAATCCAATCACTCCGTAAGTTCGAGCTCCGCCAGGGCCAAAAATAAAAGCCACTTTAAGAATGGCGGGTGGCGGGGCCACCGGTGCGGAATGAGTCGAATTATCAGACGGCAAGTTGGGCACAGGGGCTGGCAAAGTAACGACTCCACCAGGCGCCGTTGGAATCGAAGGTGGAATTTCTTCGTGCTGAGTTCGCATTCGAAGGCTGCTACAACTAGAAATAATTAAAATAAGACCCAAGAGGCCGATCTGCTTTCGAAAATTCATTTTAGCCCCGTCTTAATAAATTAAATTCGATCATTTGGTGCAAAAGATTGGTGTGCGGATTGATTTTTTTTAGCTGAAACAAAGCTTCTTCGCTGAGTTCATTTAACAAACTTTTACTTTCATTATAACCAATCAGTTTGGTAAAGCTGCGGTTGTCTTGGCGCACTTGATCATGATCCAAAATATCATCCGCCACTTGAAAAGCTAAGCCCAGAACTTCACCAAATTTTCTCAAGACATCAATTTTAGCTTCCTCAACTCCACAAATCCAACCAGCCCCTTGCAAAGGAACTTGAATCATCTGAGCCGTTTTCATTTTATGAACCAGCAGCAGTTGCTCAAAAGAAGGCTGATTTTTTTCAAAGTGCATATCCAGCACTTGCCCGCCCACCATACCCCGGGCCCCTGAAGCTAAAGCCAAAAGGTTCACCAGCCGACGAGCCAACTCTGGTTGATCAGCATACACTTCTGAAACAAGAAAAAAACTTTCCGTCAAAAGAGCGTCGCCAGAAAGCAAAGCCAGTGATTCGCCATAAACTTTATGGTTTGTGGGTTTTCCTCGGCGCAAGTCATCGTTATCCATACAAGGTAAGTCATCATGAATTAAAGAATAGGTATGAATAAATTCAACGGCCGCGGCCCAAGGTAAAATACGATCTTCCGGAGTGTCAAAAATTTCTCCCACCAGCAACGCCAAGACAGGTCGAAATCTTTTTCCACCGGTGCTGATAGAATATTTCATGGATTCACGAAACTGCTGTAGCGAAGACTGCTCGGGCAGGTCGATGGCCTCAAAGTACTGAGTCAAAAAGTCATCGATCTTGTGAAGACGACTTTGAAATAAATTATGAAAGTTTTGCTCAGCGTTCAATCAGGCATCCTCAGGTTTAAATTCCTGAGTGACGGCTTGGCCTTTTTCATCCACGCCCATCAGAATGCGAACCTTGTTTTCAGCCTCATTCAACCGCTGATGACATTCCTTAGAAAGTTTGACACCTTCTTCAAAAAGCTTCAAAGAATCATCCAACGACAATTCTCCCCGCTCCATTTTGCCTACGATTTCTTCGAGGCGGACCAAATTTTTTTCAAAGTCCATTCTCTACTCCTTTTTCACAGTCTCAACAGAGACTTGCAAAGATCCTTGCGATAATCGAATATTTAACTGATCCCCTTTTTTGATATCTTTCGCAGTTTTAATCACAGCTTCGTCTTTTGTGACTAAAGCGTAACCGCGATCGACAACTCGTAGTGGGCTTAAACTGTCGAGTAAAGACATCTTGTGTTCCAAACGCTGTCGTTTTCTTTCAAAAATATTTTTTCGAGCTAAATCTAGCCGCAATAAAAGTTCGTCGTTTCGCTGAGTCAGTTCTTGTAATTTTTTTTGCGGGTCAACTAAAGCATTTCTTAATAAAGCTAACTTTTGCTTAAAGCTTTCCAAAGTTCTTTTTTTAGAGATCACTAAAAGTCGCCGCAGCTGAAGAACTTTCTGCATCAGCTCATCGGAACTTTTTGCCACAAGTTCGGCGGCTGCCGAAGGCGTCGGGGCTCGAAGATCGGCGACAAAGTCTGAAATTGTAAAATCAATTTCATGTCCGACGGCAGAAATCAATGGAAAAGGGCTGGCTACAATTGTGCGCGCCAGAGTTTCATCATTAAAGGCCCATAGGTCTTCGATGGAGCCACCGCCGCGACCGATGATAATCACGTCAACACCAGGAATCGTCCAAGATTTTTTTAAAGCCGTGACGATTTGCTCAGCCGAACCTGCGCCTTGCACTAAAGTGGGGATGACGGTGATTTGAATTCCTCGCGCTCGTCGGCTTAAAACATTCATCATATCGCGAATCGCCGCGCCGGTCGGTGAAGTCACAATCGCAACATGCCTTGGATAGGCAGGAATGGCGCGTTTCCTTGCGCTTTCAAACAGGCCTTCAAGTTTTAATTTTTCTTTCAGTTGCTCAAAAGCTTTTTGTAAAGCCCCGGCTCCCACAGGTTCCATTAAATCACAAACAATTTGATAAGATCCGCGCGGTTCATAAACACTGATGCGACCGCGCACTAAAACTTCCATGCCATCGGTGGGACGAAATTTCAATCGACTGTTATTGCCGCGAAACATGACCGAAGAAATTTGCGAATTTTTATCCTTTAAACTGAAATAAAAATGCCCGGACGTATGAGCTTTAAAATTTGAAATTTCAGCTTGCACCCAAACGATCCCAGTAGAACCTTCAATCAGTTGTTTCACTTGCAGATTAAGCTGGTGGACGGACAAAACAGTCGAGCTTGTCGCCGACGTGCTATTGGCTTCCACGCTTTCAGATGTGACGGTCGTCGTATTATTTTCGCTCATTCAGAATGCAAGCTAATTAAGGGCTGCAGGTCCGTCAACTGTTAACCATTTTTGAAATTAAAATTGCACCCAGATGTTCTGTAAGGACCATGCGCCGCCTATGAAAAAGCAGATCCATGCCAGTGGTTTCCGCTTTTCGATCTGCTGAAACAGGGGGTGGGCCACGAGCTTAGCCTGCTGAAGGCTTGGAACAGCTTCCAGCACAAGTAAAATAAGAAATCCATAGGAAAATACAAAAAATGGAAACATAAAATCAAGCTGTTGCGGCGTCATATCAAACTGATCGGCTTTTACTGGGACAAAATAAGTCCGGTTCCATTGACCAAAATCACTTAAAGATTTAGAATGTAATTCAGAGGTTCGAGAGGTGTAAATCTCATCGAAAATAAACCTTACAAGCATAATATCGGGGGCTGTCCCTGACAATGGTGTGCAAGCCCACCTCGTAGTGGGAAGCCTAAAGTTGTTA
>JAYWEU010000283.1:0-3346 GCA_043779385.1 Pseudobdellovibrionaceae bacterium | reverse complement strand
AGCTTGAATGAAGTCTGTTTCAAGAAGTCCACGAAGAATGGCTTGCGCCATATTGCCAGCGCCCAAAAAACCAATTTTCTTTGTCTTCAAAATTTGATTCATAAAGTCCCCTTTGTCAGCGTGTCTTTGTGGTTTTAATCAAGTCCGAGCTCCAAAAATTGTACTGCCCAAGCGAATCCATGTTGCGCCTTCTTCAATAGCCACAATGTAATCTTGGCTAGTGCCCATTGATAATTCTGCGAAGCTAGAGGGAAGATTGCTTTTGGATTGAAGATGCATCATCAAGTCTTTTAATTTTTTAAAATAAAATCGATTGTCTTCGGCTTTAGTTACAAGTGGAGGCATTGTCATCAGACCCAAAATTTCTAGATTTGGAAAAGAAAATAAAGATATAAATTTTTCTTGTAGGACTTCCGGGTCAAAGCCTTCTTTCGAAGCCTCTCCGGCAACATTAATCTGTAGAAGAATTTTTTGTCGAACGCCCGCTAGGGCCGCTCGTTTGTTGATTTCTTCGGCTAAATCGAAAGAATCGACAGAATGAATAAGAAAACATTTTCCAACAACAAGCTTCACTTTATTTTTTTGCAAATGCCCAATTAAATGCCAACGAATTTTAAATTCAGAGAGAGCTTCTAACTTTTCTTTAAATTCTTGAACGTAGTTTTCTCCAAAATCAGATTGGCCCTGAGTAAATAAATTTTTAATTTTTTCAACTGTTTGCAGTTTTGAGACAGCTAAGATTTTAACATTCTTAGGAGTTACGGGAATCATTTTATAATCCAAGAGTTTTTTTGCAGCAGGGCGACTACTTTTTCTATAGGTAAACCCATAATATTTTCTAAAGTTCCGTTAAAGTGGGCGATCAGTTCTCGACCAGGGCCCTGAATGCCGTAAGCCCCGGCTTTATCCATAGGATCACCAGACTGGATATAAGACCAGATTTTTTCATCACTTAAGGATTTGAAAGTCACTTCACTGAGTTCGTAGGCACTGGACTCTTGTCCCTGTTGGCTTTCAATCAAACAAATTCCGGTGATCACCGTATGAGATTTCCCAGACAAAGATCTAAGGATTCGGTAGGCATCGTTAGCATCGACCGGTTTTCCCAAGGGTTTTCCACCAAAGATGACTTCAGTGTCTGAACCTAAGACTAAGTAAGGTTCTTTCATTGAGAGTTTCAGAGAGGAAAATACCGTCCTAGCTTTTTGTCGAGCCAGGTCTAAAATCTGCTCTTCGACATTCAAACTTTTGTTAAGTATTTCCGATATGTTACTTGGGCAGACTCGAAAGTTGAAACCGGCTTTTTCCAGAAGTTGTTTTCGGCGAGGTGATTCGGATGCCAAGACGAGTTGGTACATACTACCAATTCATCACAAAGAGGAACTTATGGGAAGCGCAGAATTGATGCTTATACTGGGTGCGGTGTTAGGTGGATTTTCCATCTACCTTTTCGCGTCTGCGATGATCTCTAGCAACTCTGACAAACAGCAATTATCTTGGGCTAATAATAGCGAGCCTGAAAAATCAAAAAATCCAGTGATTAATTTTTCAAGACCCTTGATACATCAATTCACCGTGCAACATGCTTTGCGAATTAAAAATCCGGCTTACCGCGCTCGGGTGCGAGATTATATTAAAACGGGTGGTCTTTCGCGTGAGTTGAATGAAGATGAATTTATTGGTTTGCAAATTTTGTGGGGTGTCATGTTCCCGCTGTTTTGCACTTTGATGAATTTTGCTTTTGAGCTGCAATTTAATTATTTCTGGATTTTGCTGATGATTCCAGTGGGAATGTATCTTCCGATCATGCATGCCAAGGCCGAAAAAAAACGCCGTGAACTTTCTGTGCGCGGAGACCTGCCATTTTTTATCGATCTGTTAGCTTTGTCAGTGGAAGCTCAATTAGATTTTTTTTCCGCAATCCAGCGAATCGTAGATAAGGCGCGTGGCACAGAAAGTGTGTTAGCAGAAGAATTTGGAAATTTACTACAACGAGTGTCGATGGGCTCTTCGAAGGCAGACGCGCTGAAAGAGATGGCGGATCGTCTGGATATTTCTGAAATTACAAGTTTCGTTGCTGTCTTGATCGATGCCGAGCGATCGGGGTCCCCGATCACACAAGTTTTAAAAGATCAATCCGAGCAAATGCGCCTAGAGCGATTTGTCAGAGCTGAAAAAGCCGGAGCGAAAGCTTCGCAAGCGATCATGATTCCAATGATGATTTTTATTATTCCAGCAATTTTTATTATGGTCTTTGGGCCCGTCGCAATTTCATTCATGTACGGTGCTAAATAATATCATAAGGGTGGTCTAAAAAATGGCAGTTTTAAAAAGCACGAGCAAAAACAAGATTCTGATTCCTGAGCTGAAGGTTGCCGAGACCTTTGTTCAAAGGGGATTTGGCTTGATTCCTTGCAAGAGCTTATCTGCAGACCAGGGACTTCTTATTGGTCAATGTAAAAGCATCCATACTTTTTTTATGTCTTTTGCAATTGATTGTGTCTTTGTAGATAAAGCCTTCAACGTGAAGGCTTTAGTGGAAAATATTCCACCCTGGAGATTAACGAAGTTTTATTGGACAGCAGATTCGGTGATTGAGCTTGCGGCAGGAAGTATTCGTCGGCTTGAGATCGAATTAGGAGATCAATTGCATGTGGGGCATTAAGTTTTTAAGCGGCCCTCAGGCCGGAAAAATTTATACTTTAAAAGCAGGCAAGAACGTTCTTGGCCGCGGTAAAGAATGCGATATCCAAGTTCTTTCCTTGGGAGCCTCAAAAGAGCACTGCGAAATCACGGTCTCTCCAGACAAAGTTATGATCACAGATTTAAAATCACGAAATGGAACTGTTTTGAATGGTGTTAAAATTCAAAGTGGGCTTTTAAATTTAGGATCTAAAGCCAGCATTCACGATATTTTATTTGAATTAGTTCCTGCAGAGTCAGGGATCTCGTCAAGCCCGCGCATGGCTCCTCAGTATCAGCAAAGCAATGCGGTCCCTCAATATTATCAGAATCAACAAATGCCACAGCAAGAGTCCCATCAACAAGGCCCCATGGCTTCATCACAAAACTATATGACCAGCGAAGGTTTTTTGAAGGGTTTTGTTAGTAATATTCAAGACTATATTAATCGAGTGGCCTTACCGGGTGTTTATCGTCTGCCAGAAATTGCCGAATTCAAGTGGGTTGTTGGCGGTTTTATGGGTGCACTGATTATTATTGTGACGATGCTTTGCATGTTGCCAGCCATTCAAATTGGAAAAGCTAGTATTATCAATGAAAGTAAGCGCCGAGTTTTATCTTTGGCTCGTTCTTTAGCGATGCTCAATCAAACGGCTTTGCTACA
>JAYWEU010000282.1:0-8869 GCA_043779385.1 Pseudobdellovibrionaceae bacterium | reverse complement strand
TGCTTCATCAAAATCCTTACGGGCGAAAGTCCTTTTGCCTTGGCCGTGCGCACGTAATCTTTTAAAAATTCTTCCTGCATAAAAGAAATCAGGGTTCGAGATAAAAAAACCGCCGGCCTAAGAGCTAAAGCCAAACAGGGCAAAATATAATGCCTTGGCGTCGATAAAAAGGCGGCTGGAATCCATCCTGCATAAATACTGAAAATTAAAATCAGCAAAGGAGCCAGCAAAATACTAGGGGCTGAAATAATGGCCAA
Source organism: Pseudobdellovibrionaceae bacterium (assembly GCA_043779385.1). GTDB lineage: Bacteria > Bdellovibrionota > Bdellovibrionia > Bdellovibrionales > Bdellovibrionaceae > JAYWDA01. The sequence goes on along the minus strand of JAYWEU010000282.1, from coordinate 8,612 downwards.
GCTGATGGCATAAAAAGCTTTTGCCACAGCCCCTTCAGGATTTAACAGCTGTCCCCAAATAAATAAGCCACTTAAAATAAAAACAGCCAGCAAGGCTAATAGGTTTAAACCAACCGTCACCTGCCAGTGCTGGGCCATCAATTCAAGGACCGAGTTACCAGGAAAAGAAATCGAAGGACCTAAATCGCCCTTAAGAATTTGTCGAAAATAATGAGCGTACTGCTCGGGCCAGGATGTGTCCAACCCAAGATCTTTCATCCAGCGCTGATCCACGGCTGGATTCAAAGACTCTATACGATCCAAAGGACTGCCGGGCAATTGACGGATCAAGAAGAAATTGACCGAAATCAACAGCCAAACACTCAAAAAAAATTTTAAAGGTGTTTTAAATTTCATCCCATGATTCTTTAGATAAAAATGTTTGATCGACTTTCATTTTAATAGGATCAGAAAGCCGCAATGGCAAATCTTTGCTAACACTATACAGCTTTCCATAAACAAAGGAATTTGAGACCACTCGCTTGACATAATTTCTAGTTTCTAAAAATGGAATGTGTTCAATAAATTCATCCATTTCTAGGGTGCCAAAATGAGCGATCCAATTTTTGACCCGGTGAGGACCCGCATTGTAAGCCGCGGCCACAAACGGAATTTCTTGATCAAAGTTTTGCATCAGTCTTGCTAAATAACGGGAACCAATGCGAACCGCATGCGTGGGTTCTAACAACATGGACGCTTTGAAACTGGTTTGATTTAAAAGCTGGGCCACTTTTTTCCCTGTGAAGGGCATGATCTGCATTAAACCCAAAGCGCCGACCGGTGAAATCGCATCACGGCGATACTGACTTTCCGCCTTCATAATTCCCCAAACAAGCTCGGACGGAATTTTAAATTCTTTGGCGGAAGGCTCCACATTTTCAGCGTAGGCTTTTGGATACGCAAACTCCCATAGAAATCGCACGCCTTCAATGCCTTGCGCTGCCCTGGCGGGCGCAAAAATACTTTGTCCTAAATAAGAGGAGCGATGATAGTGACCGACTATTTTGTATTCGTTCATCAAAGTTCGAAGGTAGTCTTTGTTTTTTGTCTGTCGTTCAATCTCAAAAAGATCCCATTTGGCCCAGTCATCAAGTCCTAAGACCATTAAATCGCGGGCTTTTTCGAATCGGTCAGCTAAAGCAGGCGTTTTAAAATCAGAAAGTCCGCTGTCACCAATCTGCGATTTCCCGTTCTCTTGGACGCCGTCGGGATCGGATTCGTCGCCCTCCTGTTCATCACTAGAGTACTGCGCGATCGTGACATTTTCTTCTGACTCGGACTCTTCGGCACTGGCTGTCAAGACTTCGCCATCCGGGGACGCGATCAAAAATTCGCTCCAAGAAAATCTTGTCAATCGCCGACCGCTTTCACTACTTCCACGGGAAAGATTTCCAAAGGAACTGGTTTCAGATATTTTTTTTAAGCGGGCGTTCGAAGCAATCGAATAATAGCCAAGCAATTTATCTTTTGAAAGCCTTTCAAAAAGAGGACGGGCCTGGTCGACTTTCCCCAAGCGATACAAACTCATAGCGCGCCAATATTCAATCCGATCTTCTGAATTTTTGAGCCGCCGACCCACACGGGTTTCGCTGAGCTTTGTTAACGCCTGATAAGCTCCTTTGAAGTCACCCTTTAAATATTGCAGCCAAGCAAGATTCCAATTTGCATCTCGAGTCAGACCTGATTTTGGATAGACTTTTAAAAATTCACGAAACCTTCGCCCGGCTCCATCATAATCTTGAAATTGATAACTTAGAAAAGCGGCTTGATACAAAGCCTGCCTTCCTTGTTTCGACTTAGGACTGAGCTTGTAGGCTTCATAATAGGAGCCAACGGCCCATTGAACCTCTCCGCTGCGGGCCGCGGCTGAGGCAAACAAAATCAGGAATGAGAAATTGAATTTATAGGCGGAATAGTAAGGCTGTAATAAGTCTAAAGCTTTTTTAGTCTCACCTTCTTGCAAAAAGAAGCTTGCCTGTAACTCGTCGGCCGAGTATTTATTTTCACGGGCTAAATTTGTTTTCACTTGGGTGATTTCACTTTGAGCTTTTTCATCCAAGCCATTCCACATTAAGGATCGCACCCGAGCCTTAAAATTTTCCAAATGACCATAACAATGCGAGCTTTCACCGTTCATTTTATTTTCATAAAGATCTGAACCCCAATCTTGAGTTCTTTCAAAAGCGGGATATTTTTCATAGATTTTTTTAATCCATTGGCAGGCATGCATTTGGTCTTGAGTGCCCTTTTCAGCCACCGCCAACTGGTAGATCACTTCGGGGTAACGGTCGGTTCCGCGGGCTCGTTTTTCTAAAAATACCAATCGCCCTTTCGCTTCGCGGAATTTTTTTTGTTTTAGGTCCAACATGGCTAAATCAAGCTGAGATTCATTTTTCAATTTTAAATTCGGCGACATTTTTTCAATTTTTTTGAGCTCAGCCTCTGCTTCGCGATCTTTTCCAAGCTTTAAATAATTTTGCGCCAAATAATAGTGACCATAGTCCTCAAGTTTACTTGGCAGCTGCAAAAACTCATGAAAGATCAAAGCGCTTTTTTCAAACTGTTGGGCATTGAAATAAAAATAGGCCAATTGAAACTTCATCAGATCCTGCGACTCTGAAGGCTGCGACTTCAGTAATTCTTTTTCTAAAAGGGCCTGGGCTTCAGGAAATTTATTTTTTCGAACGGATTCGCGAACCCGTTCGAAAAGATCGCTGGCTTCTGAACTGGGAAGTCGCCGAGCTTCGGAAGGTGTCGGCGATAAAAACGTAGTAGCAATCAGAGAAACTACAGAAAGGAAGATCGTTTTTCCCATCACACATTCCTTGTAAGTTGGATTCTTTAATGATAGCGACAATCATGGCAAAATCGAAGACAAAAACAATTTTTACTTGTCAGAACTGTGGCGCACAAAGAGCTCGATGGGAAGGCCGCTGTAGCGACTGTGGCGCCTGGAACTCTTTTGTTGAAGAAACTTTTACCGACGGTGCTTCCTCAGGCCGAGGCTGGTCAACCGGTCCCAGCACTTCCGTAGAAACCATGTCCCTAGACCAAAGTCCCAAGCAAATTCAGATGAAGCGTTTTAATACGGGTCTTGAGGAATTCAATCGTGTTTTAGGAGGCGGCTTGGCCGAGGGCAGCTTTGTGCTTTTAGGCGGGGCCCCTGGAATTGGCAAATCCACATTACTTTTACAGATGGCTGGCGGTTTAGCTAAAAACAACCATAAGGTTCTTTATGTATCTGGAGAAGAAAGTGTCGCTCAGACCAGTCATCGGGCCCACCGTTTGAACATCAAAAGTCCACTGATTGAAATTGCGGCCGAAAGTCAGCTGAATTCAATTTTAGAATTAGCCAAGGCCAAGCGGCCTGACGTCTTAGTCGTTGATTCGATTCAAACTGTCTACTTGCCTGAAATTCAATCGGCCCCCGGTTCCGTTTCACAAGTGCGCGAAAGCGCTGGCCACCTTATGACCCTGGCAAAGCAGCAAGGAATCACTGTTATTTTGATTGGACATGTGACAAAAGATGGCTCGATTGCGGGACCGAAAGTTTTGGAACATATGGTGGATTGTGTTTTGTCTTTTGATGGCGACACATCTTACAACTTTCGACTTTTACGTTCGTTGAAAAACCGCTTCGGCGCAGCCTTGGAACTTGGTGTTTTCCAAATGAATTCGGAAGGCCTTGAAGAAGTCACAAATCCTTCGGAATTATTTTTAGAAGAAAGATCCACGCACTCATTAGGTTCGGCTATCTTCGCTTCTGTCGAAGGAACGCGGCCCCTTTTATGCGAAGTCCAAGCTTTAACTTTATCCACACAAATGGCCATGCCACGACGAACTTCCTTAGGAATTGACTTGAATCGATTGCATTTATTAACCGCTGTTTTAGACCGCCACCTGGACCTTCGCTTGGCCCACTCTGATATTTACGTGAATGTCGTCGGAGGCCTTAAGCTGATCGAACCCGCTGCAGATGTCGCCGTTGCAGCGGCTATTCTTTCCACCGAGTCCCGACAAGAGCTAGATCCCAATACTGTTTTTTTTGGTGAAGTGGGTCTGACCGGCGAAATCCGTGGGGTGTCTTTTGTTGATGTCCGAATCCGTGAGGCCGACAAATTAGGTTTTTCAAACTTTGTTCTGCCCTTATCAAATAAAAAACATCTTGAAACTTTGAAGCTATCCCCAGAAAAAAAGATTACTTTTATCAAAAATGTGCGAGAATTAAGCCGGGTCATTGCTCAGAAATGACCACGGAGGGTTTTCAGTGGCTTCAAAAAACGATATCTTAAAAGAGACTTTTGAAGAGGGAGATTATATCTTTTTTGAAGGTGATATTGAATCCCATTTTTACATCATTGAAACTGGCAAAGTTCAAATTTTTACTAAAAATAACGTCGGTAAAAGACTTAATATTTTAACAGTCGAATCCGGAGAGTCTTTTGGTGAATTTGCTTTACTAGATAACAAACCTAGATCGGCGTCAGCCCAAGCCCTTTCGAAAGTATCTTTGATCAAAGTTTCAGAAAGTGGTTACGAAGAGCTTTTAGCAGATTTACCAATTTGGGCCTCAAGCATGATGAGGTCGTTCACGGCGCGGTTAAGAAATATGACACAGATTCTTAAAGACTCGGACCAATTTCTTCCGCGCAAATAAATTTAAAAGAATTAACTACTTTGAATATTTCAAAAATATCTCGCGTTGTAAGTCCATAAACATGGTTAAGAGCTTCACTTCCATAATTTTATTTCCAGCATCAAATTGAACACCAAAAACTTGGCCAGTTCGGTCGCCCGCTTCTTGGCGAATGACATGCCTGACTTTTCCATCCATATTTAAAGGCCGACGAAGGCCCAAGTGAATCACGCCTTTGATCTCTTCGCCAGTGACAAATTCAGGCTCAAACAAAGGAAACCAAACTTTGACGCCTCCACTGCTAAAATCAATTATTTTAAGTTCGTAAAAAACATTTTTTTTATGATGTTCAATCAAATTAAATCCGCAAGGAAATTCAGGTGGCATAATCAATCGAGCGGCCTTACGCCTTTGTAAAATATAAAAATCTGACGTTGTGTCGATATAAAATTTACCTTCGGATAAAGACATCTCACCACGAAAGAAATATCTTTCGTATCCGAAGGTAAAATTAACGACCACAGACTGACTTTTTTCTGGAACTAAGCCCCCAAAAATAATTCGGCATTTTAAAAGCTTATCGCCTTCAGCTCCGTCCGACATCATGTTAAAGATTTCGTCGTTGGCACCGCGTACAACAAGGGCTGTACGATGCTCAGCAAGGGAAGCCACCATCCGTTTCCTTTCGGATTGATGAATCTTGCGAAACATTCCTTGTTTAATCGAAGCGCCCATCGACATAAATTACTCCAGGATCTTTAAAAAAAGTTCTCTTTCCAAATCCAACATTGTTGCATTGATTCGCTTTTCTGCAGTTGGCGCTAAATCGGTGTACTGAATTCCAAAAATTTGTTTATGCTCTTTCCGAACATGTAGCTTATGGTAAATGACTTTTCCTTGCACGTCGATCGGTAGTCTTGAGCCTATTCTTAAAGTTCCCTCAATCGCTTGATCGACTCGCACCAAAGGTAACTCCGTATTTAAAGCCACCCGACATCCCCCATCAGAAATATCCGTCAAGATTCCCCTTAAAAAGGCCATTTGCCCGCCCAATCGTTTGATCATCCAGTGAGCTTCATAATCATGCGGAATTTTAAGTCGGCGATTTTTACGCCGTACTAGGTGAAAAATATCTGTATCAATATTAAAATGGATTTTCCTTTGATCGATATTAATCACCGTAACGAGGAAATAAATCTCAGAATTAATGACAAAATTTAAAGTCACCGGTTTGTTAGACTGATTGATCGCAAGCTTGGTTGGCCGCGGGCAAGAAATTAATTTTTTTGAACCCGAAGGAAGCGCTTGGGTTTTAAACACCGGAGAGTCTGGAAATTTAAAATACACCGAGGCCTCAAAGGCCTGAGCTTGAGAGATCAGCCTTTGTTTTTCTTCGGGGCGAAGTGGCTTAAAAGATTCCATCACGCTTTCACCACTGCATTTCGCCAGCGCTGAAGTCGAATCGCCCTGGTTTTTTGATTCATATGAACTTTAAACTCATGATCCATTTTCCAAATCTTAAGAATTTCTTCTTTGGATTTCCATAACCCAACCCCAAGTCCGGCAAAATAAGCAGCCCCCAAAGCTGTCGTTTCAATATTCTTCGGACGCACAACTTGAACACCTGAAAAATCGGCTTGAATTTGCAATAACAAATTATTGATCGCAGCACCGCCATCAACCTTGATAGACTTTATTTTTTTTCCCAAATCTTTTTGCATGACCTCTAAAATTTCTACATTTTGCAAAGCCATCGCTTCTAATGTGGCCCGAGCTAAATGCGCTTTATTCGACCCGCGAGTCAGCCCTGTAATCACCCCGCGAGCTTCGGCTCGCCAATGAGGTGCACCCAATCCGGTCAGTGCGGGGACAAATTCAACGCCATTTGTATCGATCACAGAGGCCGCTAAACTTTCAATGTCAGAACTTTTTTCGATAAGGCCCAGCCCATCCCTCAACCATTGAACCGCGGCCCCGCAAACAAAAGCTCCGCCTTCAAGGGCATAAATTGGCTTCTGACCTTCAAGCTGCCAGGCCACCGTCGAAAGTAATTTTGAAGCGGATCTGACAATCGTGGTTCCCGTGTTTAACAAAATAAAACTGCCAGTTCCGAAAGTGCATTTGACTTCACCGGCAGTGAAGCCCGCTTGCCCAAAAAGAGCCGCTTGCTGATCACCCGCAATTCCCGTGATCGGAATTCCATCGGGAAGAAAACCAAGCCCAGCTGTTTTTCCAAAGAGGCCCGAGCTTGAAGTGATTTCCGGAAGCAAAGAAGGCTCAATCTGAAAAATTTTTAAAAGCTCAGGATCCCAGTTCAAAGTTTGCAAATTCATCAGCATGGTTCTTGAAGCATTGCTGACATCCGTTTTATGACATCGCCCCCGCGTCAGACGCCATAAAATAAAAGTATCTATCGTACCCGTTCGCAATTGACCTTTCTGGGCTAAAGATTTAGCTCCAGAAACATTTTTCAAAATCCATTGAATCTTGGATCCAGAAAAATAAGGATCCACCACTAATCCGGTTTTTCGAGTGATCATTTTTTCTTTTTTAGCTTTCTTTAATTTTTCGCAAGTCTCCTGAGTCCTGCGACATTGCCAGACAATCGCGTTGTAAATCGGTTTGCTTGAGTCCTTATCCCAAACCAAGACGGTCTCTCGCTGGTTTGTGATTCCAAGACAAAGAATTTGCGATCCAGCAATTCCAGACTGATCCATCGCTTTTTTCATTGTGTTGATGGTGGTTCTCCAAATATCCTCAGGGTCATGTTCCACCCAACCTGGTTTTGGATAAATTTGAGGATAGGCTTCGCTGGCCTGAGCAACAAGACTTCCGGCTTGGTTGAACAAGCAAGTTCTTGTACTGGTTGTTCCCTGATCAATCGCCATGATATAAGAAGACATCAACAAACCTCACCTATTTCATCATGATTAATTTTTTTAAGAAACCCAACGAAAAAATTTTTGGGCTGAAATCTCTAGATCTCGACACCTTGATTTACCGTGTCTTGCCGCGCTGGCTGGCCGAGATCATGAAAAAATATTTCAGACTGGAGATCGAAGGTCTAGAAAACATCCCCAAAAAAGGTCCAGCCATTGTGGCACCTAATCATTCGGGCTATTCGGGATTTGATGCCGTTGTGTTAGCGATGATTTTACAAAAAGAAGCCCGCCGAATTCCAAGGGTGATGACCCATCACTTTTGGTTTCTTACAGAAACGACCTCGGTGCCAGCGCAAAAATTAGGCTTTACTGAAGCGACCTTTGATAATGGCATCCAAGCTTTAAAAAAAAATAATCTGATTGTTCTTTTTCCCGAGGGAGAACAAGGTAATTTTAAACCGACTCGCGAAAAATATCAGCTGCAAGAGTTCAAACGCGGATTTGTTCGTATGGCTTTACAAACTGGCAGCCCGATCATTCCAACATTAGTTATCGGCGCTGAAGAAACCCATATCACCTTAAACCAATTAAAGTTTACTCGCTTCCTAAAAGGCGTCGTTATTCCAATGCCATTAAATATTTTGCCTTTACCGGCCCGATGGAAAATTATTTTTTTACCTCCCATTCTTTTACCGCATCCCCCGGAAGCCGCTGACAACAATGAGCTGGTTTATGAAATCTGCTTTGATATTCAAGAAAAGATGCAGGCGGCGCTAGTGAAAGAGCTTAAGAAACGAAAATCAATTTATTTGTGATTAAATTTTGCGACTGATTGGCTATTGGTTACAACCAGCGCCTGTACATTGATCCGGAATATCTCGACCGATTTCAACTTGAATATTATGCCATTTTTCAACAAGGACGCCGGGGTTTTGCTCATCACGGCTGCCCAGCTGTCGAACGATTAAAGCTGACATCGACACCGCGATGACTAAAAGCAAAACGTATTCCACGACAATCTGACCGGATTGAGAAACTAATTTCATAGCGCTCAG
>JAYWEU010000281.1:0-23117 GCA_043779385.1 Pseudobdellovibrionaceae bacterium | reverse complement strand
ATCATTGAAAACCTGTGACCTGGTGCCCGATTCGCATCGGTGTTCAGGGATAAAAAAAGAGGAGAACCTATGAAATTGAAACTTTTGTCCAGAATCGCGAGCACTCTGATCGTCTTAAGCATGTGTTCATGCATGAAAATAAAATCGAAGGGCGACGGTGCTGAAGAGGCTCCCGCGGTTCAGACGACATCGGCTTATCAAAAAATCAATGCCAGCTTTTTATCGACAAGCCCGAATATTTATCAGGTAAAATTTGAATTTCACGAAGCCCCAGAGTCAATTTATGTCACAAAAACCATCTTGGGAGTTAAAAACTCGGAGTGGATTAAGCTCAGCCATCAAATTTGGATTGATGAAAAAGTAAAGGAAGGCGACGAAATTAATTATGAATTTCGCAGCAATAATCAAGGTCACATTATCCCATTTGATGAGATCGATTTAAAAATTCCAAAGGACTTAGTAGTGGACCGAGCGATGGATTTTTCTCAAAAAGAATTCAGTCAGCTTTTTACAGAAAATCAAAATGGTCTTGTCTTGAAACAATTTGCAAAAATTTATCTAACGGCGCAGGGATCCATCACCTTAGATGGCCGGTCCTTACAAATCGAAGCGCAAGAAATTCATTCTGAAGACGGATTGATTCGAAGTTTTGCACCGGGTGCAAAAGCCACCGAAGGAAAAATAGGTCGCTCGGGTGGATTTATTCAGATTAAAGCCGGTCAAGCAACCGGGCATTTGCGAGTCGAAATGCGCGGACAAAATGGCGGCGATGGTGCAGTGGCGCAGCTTCCAGATGCAAAGCTAAAAGGGGCCACAGGCGGTAGTGGTGATGCTGGCACGCTGGGAAGTCAGATGGGGAATGAAGGAATGTTGGAAAAATGGTCCTGTGCAAAGCAGCCCGGTCATGGTCAGGTGGGAGAAAAAGGACGGCAGGGTTATCCTGGCGGTAACGGGCAGCGCGGTGGAGCCTCAGGACATCTATCTGTGGAAATTACTAAAGATGAAGGCTTCACACTATTGGCAACCACTGAAGCAGGCCAAGGCGGCGCCGGTGCTAATGGAGGCGAAGGCGGCGAAGGCGGTGACGGCGGCCCTGCCGGAGCCCTTCCCTATGTAAGAGCCCTCGCCTACCTTATGTGTGATCAATTCCCAGGTCCCAAAGGAGCAAAGGGAGATTTAGGAACCACAGGACAAGCGGGCGCCCTTGGCGATCTGCAGTCAGTTTGTGAAAGTAAAAATCAACAGCCGCCGGTTTGTTCTCACTGAGCCAAATCTTTATAATTAGTCGCGATACGCTGTTCGGCTTCGAATTTTTCTAATCCGAGGTCGATCAGCTGAGTGATCAAAGATTTATATCCAATCCCAGAGGCTTCCCACATTTTTGGGTACATCGAAATCGAAGTGAAGCCAGGCAAGGTGTTCAATTCATTAACGAAGACTTCGCCATCTTTTTTTCGAACAAAGAAATCAACGCGAGTCAGTCCTTCGCAAAGAAATACTTCAAAAACTTTGACGGCCATTTCTTGTAACTTCTTTGCCGTTTCAGCAGGAAGTTCGGCAGGAATTTTTAAGATGGCACCGTTATCATCTAAATATTTTGCTTCGTAAGAGTAAAATTCATGCTGAGGAATAATTTCACCGGGCACCGAGGCCTTGGCGTTATAGTAATGACCTAGAACAGAGCATTCGATTTCGCGGCCATCGATAAATTCTTCAGCTAAAACTTTGGTGTCGTATAAAAAAGAATCCTTTAGGTTTTTAACATAGTCTTCTGCGGTTTTAATTTTGTGCACGCCGACTGACGAACCCGCATTGGCGGGCTTAATAAAAAATGGTGACCCTAATTTTTTGATGATATCTTCGTAAGAATATTTTTTTTGTTCTGACAAAAAAAGATATTTTGAAGCTGGAATTTGAGCTTGCTCAAGCAAACGCTTCATCACTTCTTTGTCCATTCCGGCGGACGAAGCAAAGACGTCGCAACCGATCAAGGGTAAACCCATCATGCGAATAAGACCTTGGATCGTGCCATCTTCGCCAAAACTTCCGTGCATGATTGGAAAAACGGCATCGACCGCGATTTTTTGTGAGGATTTTAAAAGATAAAGACAGCCTTGACCTTCGATCACGACAAAGGAGGCGACTTCTGTACCGGGCAGTTTGTTTTTATCCGATAAAAATTTGACCTCTTTGATCGACGATAACTGAGAAAAATGATACCAAGTTCCTTCTTTGCTGATGCCAATAAGAATGGGTTCAAATCTTGACGAATCCAAAGCCTCGATGACATTTTTGACGGACCTAATTGAAATTTCGTGTTCGGGGGATTTTCCGCCGCAAATAATTGCGATTTTCTTTTTCATAGGATGGCCTCTCAATTTCAGCTGATTCAATTCTAATAGGGGCTAGGACATTTCGACAAGTTCTTTAGCAAGTCCCGAGAGGCCTTTGAAAACTTCATGAGGAAGCGCTTCATACATGTAGGCCGGACTTGTAATCACTTTCGTCAAACGGTCTGTGACATAATCATTCACTGGGCAGTCAACGTGGTGAGCCCCCGTTTTGTTAATTTCGCGGGCTGTTTCTGGATCATTTCCGATGGTCAGCTCGACCCCTTCGATTCCTAAAATTTTGGCTAATAAGACCGGAGATATGCAAGCGGCGCCAATAGGTTTACTTTGCTGATGAAATTCTTTGATGATTTGTGCGACAGCCGGTAGCACTTGACAGTGAGATCCTTTGACGGCCCAATCGGAAAGGTTTTTGACCGCCCCAAGGCCTCCGGAAAAAGCCAGTCCATCAAAATTTGTACATTTTAATTCTTTTAAGTCTTGAATTTTTCCCCGAGCAATTCTTGCGGCTTCGATTAAAACATTTCTTTTTTCGCCATTTTTTTTTCCAGTGAGGTGGTCAACGACTTCAAATTCTAAATCTGGCGCAAAGCAAGTTACAGTGGCGCCAAACTGGTGAAGAGCGATCAATAAGCTGACTGATTCTGTGATCTCGGATCCATCTCTGTGGCCGCAGCCAGAAAGAATCAACGCAATTTTCTTCATCGAGGCGTGCCACGCTCAAATCGAGTGACGTCGGTACAAACGGTCGCAACATACGGAGTGTCTTGATATTTTCCTAAGCCTTGAAAACACAAAGATGTCAGGCGTGAAAGGTAAGGAACATCAGGACTCATTTGAACATGAATTAATGTTTTCATACGGACCCGTGTGCCGTTCTGTTCATCATTCACTTCACTGACTAAATCGTAAGCCACATGCCTAACATTCATTTGGCAGTTGGCAAGACCGCCACAGCCGGGTTCTTTCAGCAAGAAAACCGGTGCCGCTTCAAAGGAGGTCCAAGTTCTAAGGTTAAAACAAGTTGGATTCCAACCAGAAGCAGGATCAGGTCGGCATGCCAGTAAATAAGTCAGCATATTATGCACACTTAAATTGGGGGCCTCGCCGCTCAGGGCGTGAACGTCAGACAAGGTTTCAAAAAACTTTTGCGGTGAAAAAGATGTGACCGACGCGGTGTTGTTGGCCGTATATTTCGGAAACAAATAGCCATGTTCGGTGACAATGGGTGGTTTTTGATTGTTGCTATCAGTGGCAGATGCCGTGACGATCGCCACGCGATATTCATTGGCCGGTTGTCCTGTTTCATCAACGGAATCTAAAACGGCATGCATCTTCATGGATTGTTGTTCGTATTCACGCGGAGCCGCACCAATGATCGCGACTGTTTTGGAGAGGGAAACAACTTCATTGACGTTGATTTCAGCGCCATCAAAATGATCTTTAAAGTTATGAGTTTGAGGGTCCTCGCCCCACGCCCAAACAAATTGTGCGCGAATCTCACTGGCCGTCGCGCGAGTCCCATCATCATTTTTAAGATCTGGAAGCTTAAGGCAACTGGACATTGAAAAAGCAAGGATGATCACCGCCCAACGAAACATCATACAGAATCCCATCCCCAAAGCCAAAAAGGCAACGGCAAAAGTTTAGAAAGTTGATGCCTTGTTTTTTCGTTCAGCATTTCTAGCTCATCGATTTCAACAGGACCAAAAATCAGTCGAGTCATCTCAGCTTCATCTGTCATTGTGAAAAGATTTCCGCCGACACCAAAAAGAAAATGGTCTTTGGTTTTTTCAAGGACGATATCTGAGACTCCTTCGGCTCTGAAGGCGCGTTTAATTTTTGCAAATAGTTGATCATGATTAATGATTTTAATCATGCCCAAGAAACCAATATGCATTTGGATTTGGCGCTGCTGCAGTTGGGCGATCAAATGATGGGAATGGCGGGGAACAATCACGGTCAGTGGCGTCTTGTTTAGATTGTAAACATAATTTAGAAGGGGAATCAGCTTTGAAACCATTCCGCCCCATTCATGTATATAGCCGCCAAGGTCAGCGCCTTTTCCTTCAATCGCGTAAGCGGCCAGGGTGCCGTTTTTTTCCCAAGCTGTATAAATTTTAGTTTGGGGAATGCTCATATATTTTCGAGTTTCTTCGATGCTTCGAACTGTCGTCACAGTATGGTTTGAATAAAGTCGGAAAATCGCTTCAGCGGCCACTTTCGGGTCATTTGAAAAGCGCAGATCCGAGTCCGTCTCAAGGATCGGTTTGTCGATCACAAAAGACACCTCTGTGCCGGCCAGTTCAAAATTCATTTTTCGATAAAAATCATGAAGGTTCGTCCATAAAATCGCTGCATCACATTGCTGTTTTTGAGCAAGCTCTATACAATCATTCAGCAAAGTTCGGCTGTGTCCTTGATTGCGATAGTCAGGATCTGTGACGACAGATCCTATGGCCGCCATTTTGTAAATTAAATGAGGTGATTTTATGATCAAGGGCTTCACCACGGCGTGAGAAACAATCTGAGCTTCGTCTTTGATGATTCTCATATTGTGAAGATTACTTCTTGTCAGAGCGGTGGGATATTCAGTGTCAATTGACCATGCTGAATCGGCTCGTAATTTTTTATTCAAAAAATCCAAGACAGATGACAGCTCATTTTCTGCGGGCGATCGAGGTCCTTCCATGGTCCCCTCCTAGAGCTTAATTTTATCCCCTTATAGGTCGTTTCTACGCTAGAATTCGCTTGCCCAGCCCAATAATCGACTTCCGTCGGGAAAGTTTGACTAATTCTGCGCGTAATAGGTATATAATGAGCTAGACTATTCCAGCAGGAGTTCCCGATGGCAGATCTTAAAACAAAATGGAAAGACAACAATCCCGGTAAAATGTTTGTCGATCAATCTTGTATTGCCTGCGACGCCTGCGTTTTATCGGCACCCAATAATTTTGCGATGCACGAAGAAGACGGTCATGCTTTTGTTTCCAAGCAGCCCGCAAATGCCGAAGAAGAGGCAGCTTGCAAAGAGGCCATGGACGGATGTCCAGTTGAGGCCATTGGCGATTTCGGTGATAAAGCCTAAAACTTCAAACGACCTTAAATTTAAAAAAACTTTGCAAGCCTTGAAGAAAAACTATCCTGACGCGCACTGTGCTTTGGACCATAGCAATGCGTTTGAACTTTTAATAGCCACGATATTATCTGCCCAGTGTACAGATGAAAGAGTCAACAAAGTCACCCCGCATTTATTTAAGCGCTGGCCTTTGCCTGAAGATTTGGCACAAGCGCCGGTTGAAGAAATTGAAGACCTTATCCGGTCGACCAATTTTTATAAGACCAAAGCTAAAAATCTAAAGGCCTGCGCCACCGCCCTTATCGACCTTCATCAAGGGCAAGTCCCGCAGGAAATGGAAAAATTAATTGAGTTAGCCGGGGTGGGGCGCAAGACCGCCAATGTTGTTTTGGGGAATGCATTTGGTATCACATCTGGAATTGTTGTCGACACTCATGTGGGACGCCTCAGTCAGCGCTTGGGTTGGACGAAAAAAAAGTCAGCTGTTGAAATCGAAAAAGATCTTTTAAAAATTGTTTCCAAAAAAGACTGGATCCTGATTTCCCATCTGTTGATTTCCCATGGTCGAAGTCTGTGCAAGGCCAGGAACCCGCAGTGTGAATCTTGTTTCCTCTTTGACCACTGCCCCAAAAAGGGTGTCTAATTGAGCTATGTTTGTCGCCTTCTTTGAAAGTTTAAAATATGTCGGCCATTTGCTGCCTTTGGCTTTTCTCAGAGTTTTCTTAGGATATTATTATTTACAGGAAGCCCTCCATAAATTTAATAGCGATTATTTATCGCGCCCTCGAATCGCTGAACAAATTGCAGAATGGCTTCCGGCCAGTCATGCGCCCGAATGGTATAAGCTGATGATGAATTATATGGTGCCCAACTGGGTCACTCTGGCTTTTATTGTGATGGCTCTGGAATTTGCCATCGCGATTTCATATATTATCGGTTATGTCGTGCGTCCGGTCGCGTTCTTAGGAATTTTTCTTTGTATCAATATGCTTTTTATTTCTGGTCCCAGTCATGAAGACTTTTTTAAAACTCTTTTAGCGATTCATGTGATGATGGCCTGGGTTGGCGCGGGGCGATGTTTAGGTTTTGATTATTTCTTTTTTAAACGTCGTCGTGGCATTTGGTGGTAATGGATGAAACATTTTTTTCTGTTTCTGACAGTGGTGTTTGTTGGGTTATTTCTATTCAATTTGAATCACCAACAAAAATTCACCACTGATGAAAAACCAATCCTAAGAGTTTACGCTTACAATTCTTTCACCAGCAAATGGGGGCCCGGCCCAGTTTTAAAAGAGATGTTTGAAAAGCAGTGCAATTGCCGCATTGAATTTGCTGAGGGCAGTAACGCCGGAATTCTTTTGCAAAAATTAAAAATTGAAGGTGAGGGTTTAGGCGCTGACCTTGTGATTGGTTTAGATCAATTAGATCTGCCAAAAGCATTGGAAGGTCTAAAGTGGCAGCAATTAAATTTTGGTAAGCTTGATTGGGAAGATCAAATTAAGCCAGCTTTGGGGAACAATTACTTTGTTCCTTACGATTGGGGCGCCCTGACCTTTATGGGTCAAAAAGACGGTCTAGCGCCGCATCGCTTAGATGACCTTTTAGATCCTGCTTTCAAGGGGCGAATTCTGATTGAAGATCCGCGCACCAGTTCGCCAGGATTTCAGTTTTTGCATTGGGTGATTCAATCAAAAGGGGAAGAGGCTGGTTTTCAATTTCTTGAAAAGCTTCTTCCGCAAGCCAATCTTGGTATTCCATCCTGGTCGGCGGCCATTGGCCTTTTTAATAAAAACCCCGGACAAATCGTTTTCACCTATGTCACTTCGCCACTTTATTATCAGCTTGAAGAAAAACGAAGTGATCGTGTTGCTTTTGGAATGGAAGAAGCTTTGCCTTTGCAGGTCGAGTTCTTAGCGATTCCTGATTTTTGCAGGCGTTGTGAGTTGTCAGAAAAATTTGTTAATCTGATTTTATCGCCTGAAGGCCAAAAGGTTTTGATGCATAAAAATTATATGATGCCTGTTTTAAAAGGCATCAAAGATGAAACGCCATTTTCCGACGTCCTAAAAAATCGACATTTTTTAAATTTTGAAATTCCAAGCACGGCCGACGTCGATCACCTGATTAAAAAATGGGGCGAACTCCGTCGGGAAACTGGCTCTTGAAGGCGCGTCAGGCTTTAGCCTATTTTATATTATTTTTTCTTCTCAGTCCTTTTTTAATATTGATTTGGAAATTTCCTTTGCATCCCCATTTCGACATGAATGAATTTTTGTGGGCCCTAAAAAATACATTTATTCAAGCAAGCCTTTCAGCGGCTGGCTCTTTAATTTTGGGGACCTGGGCTGCCTTGGGATTAATATCTATGAGTCCAAAGGTAAGAAAAATATTAGAAGTCATCTGTCTTGCTCCTAATTTTTTACCCCCTTTGTTTACCTTGTTGATTGCTTTTTATTGGGTAGATCCATTTCCAACGGGCGTTATCGGCGTGGCCTTGATTCATTCGATGATTAATTTTGGCTTGGTCGGTGTCAGCTTATCGCGCTCGATTGAAACTAAATTAGGCAGGATGGCGGATCTGGCCGTTGTGGAAGGAAGCACTCGGTTTCATTTCTTAAAAAAGGTATTTGTTCCAACTTTGAAAAATGATTACGCCGAACTTTTTCTTTTTATTTTTTCGGTTTGCTTTGCCAGTTTTTCAATTCCTTTGATTGTCGGTGGCGGAAAAGGGACGACCTTAGAAGTTTTAGTTTATGAAAAAATAAGGCTTTCCATGGATTGGAGCGGTGCCGTTATTATTTCGATTTTGCAATTAGTGATCTTGGCCTTTTTAGTGCGCTGGTTTGTTAGATTAAAAACCCCTGTTGGCGAAAATCCTCGGCAAGTTCGTTGGCTGGGTTTTAAATCGGGCGCTTGGATGATTATTTTATTTGCGATTTTATTTTTGATTGGCTATCTGGACAGCGTGATCGCGGGAGCCCAGGCGGCCGTGCAACTTTTAGATTGGAAAGATGGTCTTTTAAAAGGCACTGCGGGAACATTATTCGTCGGTTTTTCAACGGGCGGCCTCATTTTATTTTTATTAATGTCGATCACATTATCTATGGGATTTCCTTGGCTGCGCCTTTGGTTAAAGTCGTATATGGCGCCAAGTACAACTTTAACGGGCTTCGCTTTTTTGGTTTTTGGACCCAATGAAGGTGTCTTTTCTTATTTTAAAATTCCGTGCGCGTTAGCGCTTCTTTTTTGTGGCACCATTTATCGCATGGGCTGGGAAGGCGAAGTGCAAAGATTGGCCGGGCAAATGGCGACCGCCGAAATTTTTGGAGCGACACCATGGGCGACTTTTAGATGGGTCCTTTGGCCACAAGTAAGAGTGCGGGCTTTGCTATTAGCGGGGCTGGCGGCCGCCTGGGCTTGTGGTGATTTTGCTTTGTCGCGGATCCTTGCTTACAATGACATGACTTTGGCTTTGATGACTGAAACACTGATGTCGACTTATCGCTTGGGCTTAGCAAGTTTTTTAAGTGTCGGAGTTTTGCTGAGCGCGCTTTTCTGTTTTTTTACTTTTTGGGGTTTTGGTTATGTCGATCGTCGAAAATCTAGTTAAAGAATATGATTCTTTTCATTTGGAAATTCCAAGTTGGGAAATTCTTGATCAAGGGGTGACGGTTCTTTGGGGTCCTTCAGGAGCTGGAAAAACTTCGGTGTTTCGATTGTTACTGGGCTTAGAAGAAATAAAAACACCCTTCACCTGGAAATTTGGTGATGTCGATCTGGCTCGGCTGCCAATTGGAGAGCGGCGTTTAGGAGTGGTTTTTCAGTCTTACGAATTATTTCCCCATATGTCAGGTTTTGAAAATATTCAATTTGCAGCTCAATGTCGAAAGCTGGACCCAGCGATTTTTCATGAGCGGTATCAAAGATTTTTAAAAAAGTTAAGAATGGAAAGCTTTATCAGTCGACCAGCTTCAGTTCTTTCAGGCGGAGAAAAGCAGCGGATTGCTTTAGCTCGGGCCTTGATTGCTGAGCCCCGACTGCTGATGCTGGATGAGCCCTTTTCCGCCTTGGATGAGAGCTTAAAACAAGAAAGTCGGGAACTTGTAAAGCAGCTTTTAATGGAAGAAAAAACGCCGGTTCTTTTGATCACTCATGATCAGCGGGATGTGGATGCTTTGGGGGATAAGGTCAGTCTATTGCGGCAAGGTCAAATCATTGAAGAGAAAGTGATTTCTAGAAATTAAAAATCGCTAGTGATCATCGGATAGCTTCGTTTCGTTTGAATTTTATCTTTTAATCCAGAACTGATGACGCTTAAATAATGCATTCCCTGTTTCTTGTCTTGAAGACCTGCAATTGTAAATGGATTGTAGGGATCAGAATAAGCGGTAAAGCCCGTGTAAAAATCAAATCGGTTTTTTCCTTTGATGCGACCGCCGGTGTCTCTGACAATAAGAAATCCGTCATGAATTTCACCATTAGGTAAAGTGATTCCCTTCAGCTCAGGGACGTAAATAACATCCCCCAATTTATGAAATCTTAGATCGGCCGCAACCGTGTAATAGGGCTCTAGGCAAACACTTTTAGGACCGCGTCCATAAGGGCATTCGGTTTGATCTAGTAAAGCGAACAGGGGTTCTTGGTTGACATACTGGCGATAATTGAGCAGCAGTCTTTTATTATTTTTAATGACGGCACATGAACCTTGCATCATACAATTTTTAATATGGTTTCGACAAAGAACAGCGATGGATTTTTTTTCAGTGCTGCGAACAGTAAATTTTTTATCGTTGCCAGTGCAGGCGTAGGGCTTATCCAAATTATAAAAAGGAATATAATAAACGGTCGACACCAATTTTTGGTAGCCACTGTAAAGATTTAAATCTAACGGCGACTCATTTTCTGATGAATTCGAGGCCCATCCTAAGGCCGGCAATAAAATCAGAACAGTGAGAAGTTTCCAAAAAATACTTTTCATACTCCAGCAATATCTCATAGAGGAAATCATCAGAGGGATGTTTATGCACTGTTTGAAAAGATTGGAAAGACGGTGCCAAAAATGGGTTAAAATTGGGCTGTTGGGCCACTTAATTTCGTCGAACTTTGATGCATTTCTGTGAATATTTACCAAAGAAAAGAATCTTCAAAAAATCTCTTTTGATGGCCTTAAAAGCTAATGATATTAAGTACTTGCAACTTTCTACTTAAGTTATAACGCAGTGCGCCGAAGAGTTGTAGGACTGCTGAACGAAAGTCGAGGCTTGGCTGGCCTCGCAGGTTCCTTAGGCGTACTTAACCTGAAAGCCCGAATCCTCCGTGACTGGAGGCTCTTCGGGCTGAACTCAGAGTGAGTACACCAAGTGTGTGGGCGAGAAAGAAAAGGTTGCTCTTATGTTGAGGATCGCTTCGAATCTTGCGTCTGTTTCTGCGCAACGTGCGCTCGGTTTAACCCAAAGAAGTGTTGAGAAATCAATGCGAGCTTTAGCTTCTGGAACCAGGTTCACAGATGCGGGCGCGGACGCTTCGGGACAAGCCATAGCCGCGGGTGTTCAAGCTCAAATCAAAGGCTACCAAGCCGCCAGATATAATTCTGATAATGCTGTCAGCTTCGTGCAAGTCGCTGAAGGCGCGCTGAATGAACAATCCAATATTTTAATTCGTTTGCGGGAATTAGCGATTCAAGCGGCCAGCGATACGATGGGCGATAAAGAGCGCGAGTTTATGGATTACGAAGCAAAAGGTTTAGTGAAAGAGTTGGATCGAATTGCGAAATCGACCACCTTTGGTTCGCAAGCATTACTTGACGGAACTTCAAAATCTTATGAATTCCAAGTCGGCATTCATGGTGGCAGTGAGGACGTCATTACTTATTCGCACGAAGCAGATACGACAGCCAGTCATTTGGGAATTAGTGGAATGTCGGTCAGCGATAAGGGTGACGCTCGCGATGGCCTTAAAGATATAGATAAAGCCCTTTTGGAAATCAACGGCACTCGTGCAAAATTAGGCGCGATCCAATCGCGCATGGAATTTACGACCAGTCACATCGACAACCAGGTAGAAAATTTATCGGATGCTTATTCGCGAATGGCAGACACTGATATTGCTTCTGAAGTTTCGAATATGCGGCGCGGGCAAATTCTTCAGCAGTACCAAGCCTCTGTCTTGGCAGATGCGAACAATCAACAAGGTTATCTTTTAAAACTCATTGCTTAGGATGGTCTTCAAGGTCCGCTTTGGACACCTTATTTGTGTGAGGTTGGCGACGATTTCTCGCCCAAGGTCGAGCTCTAACTAGACCTTGGGCGAGCCTTTTTAAAAAATATTTTTTCCCCAAAATCCTTGACCTTTCAATGACAAGATGCGCTGCGTTATATAAAACCTAGACCTTGGCCCTAAAGTTTCCTGGACCAAGGCCGAGAAGTTCTATGAACACGTTGGAGCAACCCCTGAAGGAACCTCGGATCAGCAGTCACTGACTCGAAAGATCACCTCCTAGGCTAAAGCTCACAGAGAGAGTGTCAGTCACCACTCTTTCTGCTGAGCCTACTCCATCAAACAACTTTAATTTATTTTGCAGGTCCAACTTTTTTGATCGAATGGGCAACCTCGGTTTTGAAAGTTATGTGTGGGCGTCTGTGAAGTAAGCCAAATCCTTAGGAGGGACGTATGGGCTTAAGAATTCAGACAAATATGGCGTCATTGTCGGCGCAAAAAGTTTTAGGTAAGCAGCAAGCAAGAGCAGAGCATGCATCACAAGCACTGGCCTCTGGAAGTCGAATCGTTAAAGCGGGTGATGATGCCGCAGGTTTAGCGATCTCAGAAAATATTCGCGGTCAGGTCCGCGGCATGCAGATGGCTCGAACGAACTCGTTCAATGCTGTCAGTGCCATTCAGGTTTCTGAGGGTGGATTGAACGAAGTCTCTAATATCTTGATCAGATTGCGTGAGTTGGGAATCCAAGCCGCCTCTGATAATATCGGTGAAAAAGAACGAGGCTTCTTAAACATTGAAGCAAAAAATATGATCGATGAAGCGGACCGGATCTCAAAGACCACAGTGTTTGGAGATAAGAAACTGCTCGACGGATCCGGCGGAAAACAAACATTCCAAGTCGGTGCCTTTGCGGGTGAAGAAAATACGATCAGCTATGATCTATCGACGGATGCCTCAGCGGATGCGCTGGGAATTTCCGGAGGGTCGATTGAATCCAAAGGCGACGCCCGAAGCTTATTAGCGACGGTTGATAAAGCGATGGATAAAGTCGGTGCGATGCGAGCGAATTTTGGAGCGATCCAGAATCGTTTGGAATCAACAACGACCAACTTAGACACTCAGATCGAAAACTTATCAGCGGCAAGATCACGATTGTCAGATGCTGACGTCGCCCATGAGTCTTCAGAGTTAGCTTCTGCCTCTGTGTTACAGAACGCAGCGATTTCAGTGTTAGCGCAAGCCAATCAGTTTCCAGGCATGGCGCTGAAGTTGATCGGTTAAATTTTAATTAATGATTTATAATTTAATTAAGTTAAAGAAATGGCTAGTCGCCCACACAAATTGACACTAGTCAGTTAAGCCCAGCCCGGGAGAGGACCACCTCTCTCGGGAATTTTTCGGGACAACAAATTTGTGGGTTATTTTTTGGTCAAAGTTTCAGTTGTGTTTTTTACTTTGATGAAACTCAAGGGACCACTATCTAAATTTAAGGTCAGCTTGTCGTCAGCAAGGATATAAGGAATAGTTTTTTTGCTAGCGGATAATGCGCAAGCGGGCTTTTTGCCCTTGGCCGTCACCTTAAAAGTTTTCTCTTCAATCGTCCGAATCGCTTTCCCGGTAAAAATAGCCTTTGGGTTGACCTGAATATCAACGCGACTGGCGTCTATATCCTTCGTAAAATAACAAGTCTTTGATAAAACAAGCAAGTCGCCATCAGTGGATTTCTGTAAATCCATTGTTAGGAATGAAGATATGCCATCTTGTTCTGGGGAAGTATGCGTCCACCGTGTTGCAGGCGTCAGGATTTTATCAGAAACTTCGCCTTCTGCTTTCAATGTTGCTTTTGCCTCTGCAGATTCTGTTTCAGTCAGATCGATCACCTCAGGAAGCTGAGTCTTTTCAACAACAGGGGTGCTGTCATTCGTTTTTGCACAAGCTTCGCTTGGCAACGGTCGCTGATGTTTTTCATCCCAAGTGGCGCGACAAAATTTTCTGGTGGGTTGATTGGCCTGGTCAAGAACTTCTAAATGATCGCCGTTCTGCTTATAGGTCAACGATGCTTTTTTCTCACTAAGCATGCAATCAATTTTTGCGCTGTCTGGGCCCGCGCTGTCTAAGGGGGCCGAATTTACTTGTGGGTCTCGTAAAACTAATTGTTCAGCATTGACCTGAATTTTTGATAGACCGTTGGCAACAACACCCTTTGAAGAGCCTTCCGCTTCACAAAGCATGTTCGCAGACAGCAGGTTTTTTTCCAAATCGATTTTCCAGAATGATATTCGAGTCACGTGTTGATCTGACGAAGGCTGAGTTTCTTCAATCCAATATCCTGCCAGATCTTTGTTAGCATTAGGTAACTTTTCATTAAAGGGTTCTTGCAAGGCTAAGCCTCCGCCATCACCTTTTTTAATCCGAGTATGGCTATCACTACGATCACCGCAGGCTGCAATCGTCAGGGCTGATAATACTAAAATCCAAGAAATCGTTTGAGTCGTGCGTTTCATCGAATGCTCCTTAATCGGTAGTTCCGAAAGGTAGTGATGCAAGAACCGAAGCTAGATCCAAAGCCATCAGGAGTCATATCTTATGACGATATTATAGACACCGCCAAATTTTGTCATTTCCACAAAATTTGCCCATTCGCTATTGGAAAGTCCTTTCAGCCTCTCCTTACGATAAGGAATTTGTCCCAGAGCTTCTTTCTCGTTGAGCTGAATATAATCTCGCACGATTTTGTACGCCCGCCAGCCACGCACAACCCGCGAAAACGGCCTGTGCCGCCAAAGCCCCGTCAAGCTTGGCGGTGCCAGGTTCGGTGCCGTCCCATTTGTCTGCGTTGTCCCCACTCTCCCGGTCATCCCGGGGGTACCGGTCACCTGCGCGTGCGCTCGGTTCCTTGTCGGCTGGATTGGGGACTGTTTTGTGATTGTCAGAAGCCCCTCTTTTTCAAATCTTTGCGCAATCTGTCCGGCAAAGACGCGGAAGAAATTTTGGTAGTTCGACCGGCGTGTGGTTCGGATCAGCAAATGGATATGATCGCCTTGAATGGAAACCTGCTCGATTTTAACAAAAAACCAGGCTGCATACTGGCGCAAAATAAAGTGAACGAGCGCAAACCTTTTATAAGTGCGAAAGCCGGGTCTGAGTTTTTCTTTCCTCGCTTTTAAAACTAAATGCAAAGGTTCGCGAGAAGAAAGAGGCCGTGCACCGCGCCCGGCTCGGCACTGTCGAAGAGTGCCGCCATAAGAAAAGCGATGTTGCCACTGAGTTTTGCCAAACAAGTTCTGCTGCATAAAAAACCTCGCGCTGAAAGAAGTGACCGGTACCCCCGAGGGACGGGGAGAGCGGGGAGCGGAGGAGTTGGGTGCAAGGACAGGGCGGAGTTAGTGGGCGTCTTAGCAAAGAGCCGCTATTCTTACACGGTTGCAGAGCGGACAAGCCCATCCAATCAAAAGAAACCCAACAAAAGTCGGGCAGGACCTTCCGCCACCCTCGCCGAAGGTCTAGGAAGACGCACGATCTTGGTCTTGATTTCAAAACCAAAGTCTAGTTTGAAGCAGACGTTGGTCCAGAAATGCTAGACGCGACTCAAGTCTCCCCAGACCCCGCCGAATGTTATGTCAGCAACGATGATGAAACCTCGAACAAGACCATCGAGAGCGGTATCCCGCGTGACTGTAGGATATCGATCGCTAGCAGAAGGTCGAGTGCAAGGGTGACATCGCCAACGTGTTCAACAATGGACGGATTCCGCGAGTAGGTCGTAGGGCCGTTTCACTTTCCGCTTCGAGAGAAGCGACAACAGGGGGTTTTTTATGGGTATGCGAATTTCAACAAATATGGCAGCGATCACAGCTCAGCGCCAAATGACAGGAAGCCAACGAGAGATTCAAAAATCGATGGCACAGTTAGCGTCTGGCAACCGCATCACAAAATCAGCCGACGATGCAGCCGGTTTAGCAATCAGCGAAAATTTAAAATCGCAGATCAGAAGCTATTCACAAGCCAATCGAAATGCGAACGATGGTATCTCATTAATTCAAACAGCAGAGGGTGGATTGGGTGAGATCTCTAATATCTTAACTCGAATGAGAGAGTTAGGTATCCAAGCTTCTTCTGACACTGTTGCAGAAAAAGAGCGAGGAATGATCGATAACGAAGTTCAACAATTAAAACAAGAAGCTCAACGTATTTCTGTAACAACGAAGTTTGGTTCTCAATCTTTAATTGATGGCAAAGGATCAACATTTGATTTCCAAGTCGGCATTAATAACAACGCCAAAGAAGATCGAATTTCCTATGATGCATCATTAGCTGATGCGACCGCTTCTTCATTGGGAATAGACGGTTTTGATTTTAAATCTAAGGGTGGTGCACAAGAAGCACTATCGCAATTAGATACAGCTCAATCCCGAGTCAATGGTTTCCGTGCGACATTAGGTGCTTTACAGAACCGATTGCAATCAACAAATGATAACACCAGCGTCATGTTTGAAAACTTGTCAGCTGCGAACTCTCGAATTCGAGACACTGATGTTGCGATGGCCAGCTCTGAGATGACAAAAAATAACATCTTATTGCAAGCCTCAACGGCAACTTTGGCACAAGCGAATCAAATTCCAGGCATGGCTTTGAAATTGATTGGCTAATTGTTTTTATATTATTAAAAAAATAAAAATTTCAGACAGGGGCCTCCGTCCTCGTCTGGTACCAACCTACCCAGGGAAATTGAAGTCGATTTCTCTGGGGTACTTCGAAGGTCTGGGTTATTTAAAAACGGAAACTAGAGTTCGAAGGTAGAAGCTTGTGAGAAACGGATTTTCTCTGGCGGTTTTAAGGGCATGAGGCCAAGGTCGAGAGGCTAAGGGCTCGTTAAGCTCTTGAATTTTTGTACCGAAAATAAGTTAGATATGAATATCAAAGGAATGTTAGGAAATGCTGTCGCAACACCCATACGGCCCACTGAAAGAGTGGATCGTACGATTAAGTCCGACATGTCTCATGATCGGGATGCGAATGGCCAGCAAACCCGCGACGATCAACAAAAACATAAAGAACCAATGAGTGAAGAAATGCTTCTCCAATCCATGGAGCAGCTTCGTCAGCTTTCCGTTGTTAAAGAGCACCGGTGGACTGTTGAATTATTGATTGAAAATGGTAAAAAATTTGTTCTTGTAAAAGACAATCTAGAAAATACGATTCGTCGAATCCCAGAATTAGAAATGTGGACTTTGCCGTTAAGCGAGGGTGCTAATAAGGGCAACCTTCTGAAAAAAACAGCTTAGGTTTATTTCTTATAGGAAAAACTTCTAGACGCGCACTAGGTCTGGAAAAGAAGCTGATTCTCCTCTAAAAACCCACTCTAGGAAATTTCTGCCGCTGCTTAGATCCAGCTAAAACCTGAGACGGATAATTGACTCACAGTTTCTTTAAAAACCCTGCCAGACTGATAAAGAAGCAACACCACACTGTCAGGAGGACTTAGAAGTGGGCTCCATCAAGATTTCAGGCATGGCCTCAGGATTACCACCCAACATAGTCGAACAGATTATGGAAGGTGAGAAAATTCCTGTGAAGACGATGGAGGCTAAGAAAGCAAAAGAGGAAGACACTCTTAAGCTGGTGGGTGAGCTTGAAACCAAAGTCAGTGATATCAATAAAAATTTGGCTGAGTTGGTGGGGACAAAAGGATTCAGCGATACTAAATTCATATCGGGAGACCCTGCGATCGTTGATGGCAAAGTGGATCCTAGCCAAGCCGTCACGGGAGAGTACCAACTCGAAGTTATGCAATTAGCTCAAAAACCTGGCGCTTTATCTAACGGTTTTCCTGATAAAGACAATACTCAGATCGGCGTCGGGTATATTAAATTTAAATCCGACGACGGTGAAAAAGAAGTTTACATCAACGGGAATAATTCAACCTTACAAGGTGTTGCCAATCAAATTAATGCTTCACCAACGGGTCTGCGCGCGAGCATCGTTGAAGATCGTAAGGACAAGGATGCGCCATTTAAATTACTGGTGACAGGTCTAAGCACGGGCGATGATAACAACGTCAACTTTCCAACAATTTATATGTTGGATGGTGATCAAGATATTTACTTTGATCAATCTAGAAAAGCTCAGAATGCCAAAGTCAAACTGGATGGTTTCGAATTCGAAGTTCCCAGTAATAATGCCGAAAATTTAATTCCTGGTGTCACTTTAGATTTAAAACAAGCAGCACCAGGGCGTCCCTTACGCGTGAACGTTAAAGAAAACTTAGAAGTCATTTCAGGTAAAATTAAAACCTTTGTTGACTCTTACAACGCGGCTTTGGGTTTCATTCAAGGTCAAAATAAATTACAAAAAGGGCAGAACGGCAAAGAGGCTTTGGGTCCCCTAGGTGGTCAAGGCATCTTGCGATCGATCGAGAATACTTTGCGACGAGTGATTCAAAGCTCGCAATTAGGAACGGGTTCTCCCATCACTAGACCTATTGAGCTTGGTATTGAATTCAACCGAAATGGAACTCTGGCTTTCAGCCAGGAAAAATTTGAAAAGGTTTTAAATTCTAATCCAAAAGCAGTCTCAACTTTTTTTCGTGGAGATGGCTTCAACACGGGCTTTGTTTCGAACGTCAAGCGTGAGATTGGTTACCTTTTAGATGTTCAATCAGGGGCACTTCCGAACCGAAAAAAAGGACTTCAGAGCAAAATCGACAGCGTCAATCGCAGCATTGAGAACAAAGAAAAACAATTAGAGCGAAAAGAAGAGCAGTTAAGACGGCAGTTTTCAGATCTTGAATCAAAAATGAGCAAACTGAATTCTCAAGGCGCACAAGTTGGCGCTATGGCTGGCGGACAAAAAGGATAATAAGTAAGAATAAAAACAAAGTTATAGGAGCAAGAAATAAAAATGAGCAATCCATATCAGAAGTACAAGACGACATCAGTGCAGAGTGCCAGCCGAGAAAAAATTCTTCTTATGTTGTACGAAGGCGCCATTAAATTCACGAAGCTTGCGATCAGGGCCTGTGAAGAAAAGAAAATTGCCGACCGAGGCATGAATATCGGGCGAGCCTTTGATATTGTGATGGAGTTGAATAACACCCTCGATCATAGAGTGGGCGGCGAGATCTCTAAGAATCTTGAACAGCTGTATATGTTTATAATGGATGAGTATACAAAAGCCAATATCACTGGAAAAGTTCAACACCTTAATAATGCTGTAAAGATTTTAGAAAATCTGTACAGCGCTTGGGTGGGCGCGGTTGAGCAGTTTAAAAAAGATGCCGAAGCCAACAATAATAAATAAATGAAAAAATTTAAACTGTCCAGGAGGGACGCCATGACAAGAATTATCACCCTGATGAATGAAAAGAACCACTATTTGGAAAAATTTTATAGCCTTAATGAAAAGGAACTAAAAAACTTTTTATTGGGATCCTTTGAAAGCATTGAATATTTCTACAACTCAAGAGAGAAGATTTTAGAAATCATTAAGTATGTTGATGCTCAAACTGAACAAGAGCAGATTCGGCTGGCCCAACAGCCAGTTTCAGAGGGCGAAAAATTAGAAATTCGTCGTGCTCTGTTAGTCAAAGATCAGTATGTCGAAAGAATTCTTGAGCAGGATTTGCAAATCTTGTCATGTATTGAGGCGACAAAGAACTCGTTGATCAAAGAGTTACAAGGCATTAGCAAAAATAAAAAGGCTGTTGGTGGTTATAAGCAAAAGAGTTTCAATCACCGCCTAGACGAAGAGGCCTAGGGCGAGCCTCGATCATTGTCAAAAAGATGACATCTCTAAGACGGATTCAGTCAAAGAGATGTCTTCTGATGTCGCCAGCTACTGACCTTTTTCATTTCGCTGATCCTTGGGGTTGGCACTTCTGTTGCTCTTCTTTCTAGTGGGAGGAAATACAGACCATGATGGACATTACGACTGGACTAAGAATTAGTCCCCCGCAAGTGAGCACTTTAAAAACTTTAGAAAATCCGGTGGAGGCTTTGCTTAAGCATGCCCAGCGCCTACGGCAGAATCGGGAATATTCTTTAGCCCTCGCTCTTTTGCGGAAAGCCACAAGCCTCGAATCTGATCATTTTGAAATTTTATCTTTAATGGCTGAAATTTTAGTCGATACTGGTAAGCGCTCTGAAGCCCTTCAAGTCAGAAAGGTCTTAAAAGAATTTCATCCTGACTTTTCGACCTTTTATGAATTTGCTCACGAGCTGTATCTTACTGGACAGCATGATGAAGAAGCTTTAAAAGCATATTTTGAATGTTTGTCAGTGATGGAAGAACCCTGCCCTCAGCTTTTTGAAATTTATAAGAACATGGGAAATATCTCTGTTAAACTTTCAGACTTTGATGGCGCTGAAGAATTCTATAATAAGGCCTACACCGTCAAAAGCGACTCGGATACTTTGTTGATCAACTTTGGCACGCTGGAAGTGCAAAGAGGGGACTTCGACAAGGCCCTTTTCTGCTTTCGCCAAGCGATTCAAGTGAATGAAAAAAATGATAAAGCATGGGTGGGTTTAGCTTTAATGCACAGCGAGTATGGTGATTCGGCCCTGGCTTGGGCCAATTTAACAACAGCTCTTGATCTTCACCCGCAAAATCGCACGGCTGTTTTGCTTTATGCCAAATGGGCCTTTAGGGATCATCGCGAAAGCCAAGCGATTCCCATTTTAGAAAACTATCTCAGTTTAGAAAGCTTTGACGAAGAGCTGAGCTTAATATTGATTCAACTTTATGTGTATCTTAATGAATTTGTGAAAGCTCAAATAGAAACAACTAAAATTTTAGCTTGGAATCCAAATTTAAAAGAGGCTCGTGAAATTCAAAAGGAGCTTCGTCGGATTGGAGAAGTGGCATGAATCAACTTTTGACCGAAAAAGATCCAGTCCAAGAAGCTCAAAAATGGTGCCAAGATTCTTTGATCATGGATTCTAGTTGCATCGTCGTTGGTCTTGGCAATGGTTTTCATATTGCTGAAATTGTCGAACAAAAGAAAATGATGAAGGTGTTTGTCGTCGATCATCGACCTGGATTGATGAATATGTTTAGAAAGCAATTTCCAGAATTAAAAAATATTGTGGAAATTGTTATTCTGGAAAGCAGTGATCGGTTATTAAGGCATGAAATCATGGATCAAGTGATTCGTGAAAATTTAAGTGCTCTGGCTTTTACACCTTGTTGGCCAAAAAATGATAATTTACTAGCCACGTTTCATCGTCACCTGAGTGGCCGAAGTCGCGAAAGCCTTGAGATGTTTTTTAAAAAATATGGGATTCGAAAAGATATTCAAATTAAAGACGAATCCGGTCAACGATATCTAAATATTAAGGATCTTGAAATATTGATTCAAGAAGATGTGCCCAGCTATTTAAGACTGAACTGCTTTCGGATTTTAAAGGAGCTGATCCTGTGAAGATCTTGGTGCTTTCGTTGCTAAGAGCTGGTGATATTGTCTTACAAAGACCCTTATTCAAAGCCTTGAAGCAGCAGTCACCCGAATGTGAGCTCCATCTTTTAATGAATGACGAAGTTTCTTGGATTGCGGGAATTTTGAAAGAAGTGGATCACATCCATATCTTTCCTCGAAAAATGCTGCAAAGACTTGTCGGCGAAGGGGAGCATAATATTTTTCGTGCTCACTTACAGCTTTCAGAATTTTTAACCAGTTTGAATGAGCAAAAATTTGATGAGGTCATCAATTTCACACATAATCGATTATCGGCTTACCTAGCGGAAGAAGTCAGTGCGCCATTAAAAAAAGGACTCTTTACAGAAGGACCTCGATTTCATGGACTTGAAAATCGGTGGCTGAAGCTATTTAATGATCGCTTTGCGGGTACGCAGGCTTTCCCTTTTCATTATACTGAAATTTTGGCGCACTGTTTTAATTTAAAAGTTGACCCACCCGTAGCCCCGGAAAATTCAAAAATCAAGCGAGTCTTTTTACAGGTTTTGACCAGCGACCCCAAAAAGAATTGGGGATTATCAAATTTCAGAAATTTGCTGAATGAGCTGTATTCTGAATATCCTTATCTAACATTAAAGATTTTAGCCGCCGAGAGTGAAATACCCACCCTTGAAAATTATTTTGAAAATGAAGAAATTTGCACCTGGAACTTAGAAAAAATAGAAATGGAAATGGGGCCTTCCGATTTATTAATCACCGGGGACACAGTGACAATGCATCTTGCCGCCCAAAAGTCGGCTCAAATCATTGAATTGGCCTTGGGATCTTCAGACCCTTGGAAAACGGGCCCCTTTGCCAGTGATCATTATATTCTGACCTCAAAAGTGGCTTGCTGGCCTTGTGTTCATTCGAAGCCTTGCGGTCAAATCTCGCATCTTTGCGGTGAACCGATCCAACCGAAGACTGTGACAACTTTGATACGTCATTTGATACAACAAAGCCCTGAAGCCGAGATTCTTTCTTCAGTTTCAGAGACTGTGCAGCTTTTTAAATCGAAAATAGCTTCTTCCGGTTATGAATTGGTTTCAAAGGGCCCTGCAAAAGATCAAAGAATTTTAAATAAAATTGTATGGAAAAAAATATTTGATCCTGAATTTGAGCCGCAGACTTTATCCAAGTTAGATTTCGGGATTCCACGGGCGACCCTTGCAGAGTGGCAATATGACTTGAAAGAAAAACTTTATGTTTTACAAAGCGAATTTGAAAATCTAGTTCATAAATTAGGATCGGACCACTTGTCCCTTTTTGATGTCCAAGAGGCGCGTCGTAAAATGGGAGCTTTGGCGTCGACACAAGGGAATCAAGAATGGATTTGGATGTTTACTGATTTAGCAAAGTTGTCGTTTTCAACACCTTTGCATTTTTTGTCTGCCTTTCAGGATCGCCTAGAAATTCTTAAAGGCGCTATTTTTTATCGGGATGAACTAATGACGCCAACTAAAAGGGGATTGTATGAGTCAAGATCTGGAAAAATATCTGAAAGCGGCCTTGCTGAAACTTGAAACTGCCTATCAGGATCATATGAAGACTAAGATCTATGATCAAGACAGTGAGAAATTAAAAGTTCTGATCGAACTCGTAAAGGAACAACTACCAAATGAAAATTCTAGTTCTCCAGCTTGCTAGATTAGGGGATATTTTTCAGTCGTGGCCCGCTCTAAGGGCGCTGCGCCGGGCTCATCCTGCAGCTCAAATTGACCTTATGGTCCGTCCCAAATTTGCAGGGGCTGTCGAAGGTTTGGAATCTATTTCCAATTGCATTTTTTTGCCCACTGAACAGATCATTAAGCCGCTGATTCAAGAGGCTCCGGATTTAAAGAGTTCTCTGGATCAAATCAGTCAGACCATCTTGAAACTGAAAGATCAGAATTACGATCAGATTATCAACCTTTCTTTTTCACCGGTTTCCAGCTACCTGGTGCATGCCTTACAGGGACCCTCGACCCAAATCACGGGTTACACTCGGCACTCTGATGGGTTTTTTGATATTTCTGGC
>JAYWEU010000280.1:0-8944 GCA_043779385.1 Pseudobdellovibrionaceae bacterium | reverse complement strand
TTTTATGTCACACAAGGTTTTATCGGCAGCACCGTAGATGGTAGCACAACAACTTTAGGTCGCGGGGGCAGTGATTATTCAGCCGCCCTTTTTGCAGAAGCGATTCAAGCAGATATTTTAGAAATTTGGACGGATGTTCCGGGCATCGCCAGTACGGATCCGCGGCTTTATTCAAAAGCGAAGACATTAAAAGAAATCTCATTCAAAGAAGCCTCGGAGCTTGCAACGTTTGGAGCCAAAGTCTTGCATCCAGCAACTCTTGCACCTGCCATGAGAAAAAATATCCCAGTTTTTGTAGGTTCAAGCTTTGATCCAGCTCAAACCGGAACTTGGGTTCGACGCGAAGTCGAAGATTATCCGCTGATCCGCGCCTTGGCCTTAAGAAAAAGCCAAGTGCTGGTGACTTTGACAACACCAGAAATGCTGCATGCCCATGGTTTTTTATTTCAAATTTTTAAAGTTTTCAACGACCATAAAATTTCAATTGATGCGATCACGACCAGTGAAATCAGCGTCTCTGTGACCTTGGACAACTCCGCTTTGCTCGATAAAAACTTGATTCACGAGCTTTCCAAATTTGCTGAAGTCCAAATCGAAGAAAATTTATCTTTAATTTCTTTGATCGGAAATAATATCAACCATACGCCAGGCCTTGCTCACCAAATCTTTTCAGCGATTCCAGAAATCAACGTCCGAATGATTTGCCTAGGCGCTAGCAAACACAATATTTGCTTTCTCGTCAAAGAAGCCCACGGTCCCGAAACAATCCAACGCCTGCATGAGCTGCTGATCACTTGATCAAAGTCGCTGGGTAGTTACACCCTCGGGGTGACCAGCAAATTTTGTAAGCTGCAAAGGTCTTTGACGTCTTAATATAGGATTGCCTCATTCAGAGAAATTTTGAAAAGATAACCTTCTGATTTACTTCAAATTTTTAGACCATTTCAGTCTGAGACATGGACCCTGTCTTGCACTTACCTAAAGTATCTTAATCATGCCAACGGGGGATTTATATGAAACCATCACAACAAGTCTACAAAGTCATCACAGGCCTTTTCCCTCTTGTTTTGTCAGCGGGCTTTCTGCTGAGCTGTGGCGCTGCTAAGTCGATCCCAGGCTCAACTGATGAGTCCAGCCGAGCCCTTATTGCATCTGCAAAACCTTTGGCTTATTGCAATCAAGCAACAGATGCAGCCCACTCCATGGTTGCAAACGTCGGCGCTTATCTAAATAATACGGGCGGGGTCGATCTTAATTATCTTCATGTTAAACTGACGAATGTTCCGGCGGCCTTTTCTGATAACACCCATTACTTTTCACTCTTCAAGTGGTCTGCAGACGCAAGCGGTGTTGCGACAACTTTTAATCAACCTTTAAGTTTTAAAATCGTCAGTATTCAAACTGGACAGGAATTGACAGCAAGTATAACAACTTTAAGTTGGAATACTGTTGCAAGCTTAGCGACAAGCCTTGGTGCAACGACACCTTCCGCATTTTTCCAAAAAGTACGAATCTTAGTTTATATTAATGATCCTTCAGGAATGTACGATGCTCTGACTGTCGGTTACCATAAATCAAGCACTGGTGTTGCTGAAAATCGAATCGATGCCTTGATGCCCATTTTTGACGCTGATCCTAGAACCTATTCGACGTCGCATCCAAAAATTCTTTCAAATATGCATCCGTTTTTATCAGCAAACTACTCGACTTGGACGGATTCAATTTTCACGGCTAAAGCCAATGAGTTTTGCAATCCTCTTAATCAAATATAAGACATCTTTAAATTACGGCCTCAACTGAACGCTTGCAGGCGCGCCAAGAACATAAATAAATTCATAACCTGTGATGCGCAAAGGCTTTTGGCTCGCTTGTGGAATAAAAGACAGGGCCTTAATGTTCCAAGTTTCTACCATCACATCGACCAGCGCTGGTTGATCTTTTAAACTGACCTGCCAACTCATTTCTAAAGTTTCAGTGTCTAGATCCGTGCAACTTTTTGATTTAATGATTTGCACGGGTTCACCATTCAGAGCAATCCCCTCAGCCTCTAGATTCAAATCAAAACGTTGATACTGCTGGCAAACCTCTGCCGGCAAAGTCATTGTAATTTGCGCCTCGCCGCCCGATAACTTTTCAAGTTTAAGGGTGCTAATGACTTTTCGTTTAAACTCTTTCATATTTTCTAAACTTGAAGAGACCTTATTAAATTGCGCAGGCTTTCGATTTGATAAGTCATTAGGTGCTAGTAAGCAGTAAATTCCCACTGTTGCAACAAACGTCGCTAAAAACAGAATCAAAGGATTTTTTAATGGGGATCTTTTTTTTAATATTCGCATTTAACATTCCCCTGGTCTTTCAAAGACAACTGATCCCGCACGATCCCCAGCGGTAAATAGGGCCACATCACTGTCGGCGCATCCTGGCTATGAATCAATCCCAAAGCGTGACCTAATTCATGAATCATTAAACTTTCAAAATGGAGCCGACTGCTATCTGGTTCTTTAAAAAAATAACTAAAATAGGTTTCATTTACTTTGATATCAGATTCAACAATAGTATTTTTTCGCCAGTAAAGACTTGTCACAGCTTGTTGATTAGCAAGAGTGCCAGGCCAATCCGTTAAAAAGTAGATTGTATTTCGACCGTCAATCCCTGGTGGCCAAAACTCTCCGTCTTTCATTCTTTGAAAAATCACTAAGGGACGCCCAACGACTTTTTCCCAGGTTTGGGCGGCAAGAATAAAAGATTTCTCATCGTCGTCACTAAATTTTGAATCAAAATAAAAAAGGACAGGCGATATTTGCTT
The DNA here is from genome assembly GCA_043779385.1 of Pseudobdellovibrionaceae bacterium. GTDB lineage: Bacteria > Bdellovibrionota > Bdellovibrionia > Bdellovibrionales > Bdellovibrionaceae > JAYWDA01. Next base: position 6,138 of record JAYWEU010000280.1, on the reverse strand, counting down.
CCAAGACACCCTTTGGCCATAAGAATTTTGTAAAAAACCGCAGGAGGCTTGCGACTCAGTGGCCAAATTATTTTCATTTCCGGGCCCGAGAAAAACTCCGCAGGAAGTTAAAATCAGGCTAAAAAAAATAAGAGGCACGGCCGATGAAAGCCTCGCACCTAGGGACATAATCACTCCATGATCAGTTTTGTTAGTGCGAAGATTCCTGGACGATTTCATCGGCCTGCAAATTTTCGCCCTGACGATAACGATCTAATAATGTCTTATCGGTGGTTGGAAATGAAAATAAAAGTGAATGAACGTTAGATTCTGGATCCTCTTGGGTGACGGCAACATAGGCTAGGTCCTTCATCTCCTCATGCTCAGGGTATTCCTTAATAAAGGAAACCAGCACGTTGCCATCCAGATCGTTCTTACGCCAAATCTCGTCGGCGGCTTCAATGGTTTCCTCTCGCAGGGCTGAAAAGTCCTGAAATTTGTCAGGCTCTATATCTTTTTCAGACCGAACCTTGATCATTGCCAAATAAAGCCCCAGGGCTAAGGGGTCGCCTTCTGAAAGCGCATCGCCATCGATGGCTCCAGGCTGGGCGTCGGCAAAATCATGATCGTAAATCAATTCTCCCCTTTGGAAATTTTTAAAAAGCTCATGATCCTTCGAGGCAAAATGCTGCAAGACAAAAGTCGGTGTGTCATCATCCGTCGATACATAAGCTGAAGCGACATAATGAAAGGTTTCTTTTTGATCTTCAAACGTCTTTACAAAGTGATGAATCAAAAGGTCCTTCACGGCGGCGCTGTCACACCAAACCTCATCAGGTTGATCCAGAACGTCCTCGAGACGATCTTCAAATTCACTTTGTTCTTGTTCTGAAAAATCGCTGACGTTCCGCAGGGATTCGTACTCATTTTCTAAAACTTCGATGGCGCTCTCAAAGTACTTGTACAGCTCAGCCGTAGTTTGAAAAATCAATCCCGCCTTTTCATCAATGACGATCAGTTCTTCGTTTCGTTCGCTGAGTTTTTTCTTTTTTGTTCGCGCCTTCGCTTTAGCCATTAAACAATATTCGCTAACTCCCAATGACAAATCAAGTCAATAACTTGAGCTTCCGCTTGATATAGTCGCGAAATGTCTTCAGCATGAAGGAAGGGACACGCAAGGAGGCGAGTTTTGGCAGTGGTTGAAGAAAAAAGCCTAGAAAGCATGGAAGCCCTTTTGTCCTTTTCCGCCATGGGCGTGCATATCCTGTTTGAAAATCACTCGATTGCGAAAGCTTTGAAGGAAGTGAAAGACGACAAGGATTTCTACGACTTCAATAAAATGAAGTGCGTGCAAGACGTCATGACAGCCTTAATTGCTAAAAATACCTACATTGAAAAAATTGATTACTTGAAGAGCTTAGATCAAGAGGCTTTTCAAATGCTGGTGCGAGCTTACTTTCATATTGTTGAAAACACTGTTCGTGCCACCCACGAATTTCCACATTAAGAGCGGCCATCAACTGCTTAACACTTCGACAAAATTTTGAACATTTGATCTTATTTTGACAAATTGACTTTTATTGTCGAACTTTTAGCGCCTTATTATAGAATGATTTCAGCTATTTAATCATTTTAATCAAAAAACTCCAGTATCCTAAAAAGGTTCACGTCACTGGAGGCTTAAGATGAAAACAGGGAAGCTTTTAATCGCCGGTTGTACTTTGTTAATGAGTGGCTGTTTGCTAGAAGATCAAAAGGCTGTTGTTGCTGAAAACTTGGGTCCCGGAGTGATGTTCACTGCTTTTGATGTGAATGCATTTCCTTTAAATAAATTAGTCTGTGAACCTTTCGGCGGCACACCTACCACAGTTGCAAAACCCCTCAATGGAGTGCGAAGCAAACTTTTTTATAGAACCACAGGCATGCCAAGGTACTACACGGCGCAACAGTATGTCGATTTAACTCAAGCGTCTGGCAAAGATATTTTTCTTTCACAAATTAATGTTCCCACCCGAATGTTTAACGCGGGATTTTCAAGCCAAACAAGTGATGTGCTTAAAGATGATACGGGACAAACTTTGATTGAATACTTTGGATTAAAGATGAGCACAGCGATTCGCTTGGCAGAAAATGATTCTGAAGGGGATTACGAGTTCGCTCTTCTTTCAGACGACGGCTCCGTCATGAAAATTAAAAATCCCGATGAAACTTGGTCCGTGCATATCAATAACGATGGCGATCACCCAACGCGTATGGGCTGCGCTTCCAACATCGTTAACATGACAAGAAGGACAAGATTAGAAGTCGATCTGACTTACTATCAAGGACCCCGCTACCATATTTCAAACGTCCTGATATGGAGACCTGTTCCCGCCGGCAGCACAGCAGGCCGCGATAGCGAATGCGGAAAATCAGGAAATACTTATTTCTTTGATCCCAACAATAACTCGGTTCCTTTGGCCCCTTTTAATGGACTGATCGCTCGAGGATGGAAAGTTCTTGCACCCAATAATTTTTGGGTCGTGGGCTCAGATCTGAATCAAACAGCCAATTACAATCCTTGCACGAATGGCGTGAACCCAGTGATCAGTCAGTTCGCTCTGGGCGAAGCTCTGGTCACAGATGTTTTTGTCTCCTGGGTCACAGATATTCCTGCCACCGATCAGGTGATGATCACAAACCTCAGTACGGGAGTCTCGACATTAACAGTGTCAGATAATATTTTACGAACGCAGCATCAGGTGCGGGTTTCAGGCCTTGCCACCCAAACAACTTACACCCTGAAGGCTGTCAGTATCTCAGACACTTTAGGAAAAGCGATCAGTGATCCCCTGACCTTCACAACACCCTAAATGACCTTAAGCTTCAGCCTAAAAAACCGATAAGACTGTCAGGGGATTTTGTCTTTGAAACTTTCGCAGATAAGTTTTATTTTGCTGACTTGCTTTCAGGCTTCCATCGCCAGGGCCGAATACCGGGTTTTTCTTTTGAAGTTCAGCCAGCCTGCTGTCAGCCCAGGTCAGCCCGAAGTATATCGTTTACTGGAAAGCAATCTAGACCCCGAACAATATCGAAAATTTTATCCTGTTTACCCCAATGAGAAAATTTCTTATATCGACACCTGGAGATGTTACGGTCGCACCGATGGCTTCCAATCTTTTTGCAAATCACCGCGAGCCCCCGCCGAAAGTCCTGAAATAGGTCTGCCACAGGACCAGATTTCACAGCCCGCGCGCTGAGCCGCACGAGTCAAAATATAAAATATGCTAACCTGACTTGGTGGAGGCCAGACCGTGCCCGATGTCGCGTTAGTGCAACGAAAACAACAGCAAGAAGAACTGACTGAGCTTCAAGCAGAACATGCACGGAAGCGTAAAAAATTAGTCACAGAGCAAGATGGCGAAATCCAACAAATCAAACAGGACTTTGTTGGCAAAAAGGAGTCCACTCTTGAACAGGGCCAGGCCTCTGTAAATCATATTAAAAAAGCTCAAAATGCAGAGCTTGAGCACGCTCAAGAAAACCGCCAAAAGCTACAAGAAAAAATCTCTAAAGAAAACGGCGAAGTCGAAGACAGCTATAAAAATAAAATCGATCAAGTCAAAGAAAGTCGCCAAGGGATCATTGAAAGAGTTCGCGCCGACACTCAAAAGAAAGTGAATGAGACCGAAGCTTTCAGTGGAAAAAAGGTCGAAGAAGTTCGAAACCGTTCCAACACCGAAATTCGACTGGCTCAGGAGCGCTACAATAAACAAATTGAAAATCTACAAACATCTACAAAAAATCGAATTGCCGAAATCAATCAGCAAAGCGATGAGGCCATTAAAAGTGAGCTTGCGACAGGGGCTTCAAAAAAAGAACTTGTCCGCGAGAATAATCAAAAAGATGTCAGCCAGCTTCAAAGCAAGGGTCAGCAAGCCATTTTTGAAGAAACTAAATCCCAAGAAAATCGCAAAGTGCGATTGGATAAGGATTATGAAAAGCAATTCCAGCGCCAACAAGATCAGTGGATGTCGAAAGAAACAAGGCTGCAAGACGATTTCAATGCTAAATTAGAAAACAATAAAAATGCTTACGACGACCAACTGAAAAGCCAGGGTCAACATTTCAAATCCAAATACACCACCAACGATGAGGCTAACCGCACGACATTAGCCATCCAATCTAATAACTATGTTAAAGAGCTGAATGAACAAAAAAAAGAATTTCTGACGGAAGCCACAAAGTACGCGGGTAAAGACAAAGATCCTTTTTATAAAGTTCAAGACCGTGGCAGCCAAATTCAAGAAAATGAACATTCTTATGTCATCAGAGCTTACGTCCCGCCTCATGAAAAAGACGCCGTTAAAGTCACCATCCAAAAAGACCGAGCGACCGTCGAAGGCAAACGCGCCTTTAAAGACCAATTTGAAACAGACGATAAAAAAGTGGCCACCGCCACCTATCAATCGTTCCGCGAAGATTTCCCGTTTGAAAAACCTGTCGCCACCGAGGGTATGACTCGTCAGCGAGAGGGTGATTACATGATTATCACTGTCCCTAAAATTTTAAATATAAGTCGAAAGGCCTAATGAAAACCATGACTCTTATTTTTACAACTCTGCTTTCCTTATCAGCATGGGCTCAAACCACCCCCATCGATCATGTTTTTATTGTGGTGATGGAAAATACAGATTATCAAAATGCCTTGGCGCAACCCTTTATGGGCGAACTTTCTAGGCAAGGGGCTTTACTGACAAACATGAATGGCGTGATTCATCCGTCACAAGGAAATTATATTGCGATGGCAGCCGGGGATAGCTTTGGTTTGATGCATGATCGAAATATTGATTACGACATCAATCACCTTGGTGATCTTTTGGAAGCCAAAGGCTTAACTTGGAAAGTGTATGCTGAAGACTATCCCGAAAATTGCTTTTTAGGCGCCAGGTCGGGAAAATATGTTCGCAAGCACGTCCCGTTTTTAAGTTTTAAAAATATCCAAAACAACCTGGCCCGCTGTAATTCCCATATCGTCAACGCCAGTCGCCTGGCAGAGGATATTAAAAACAAGGCCCTACCTAACTACGCCATGTATGTGCCTAATTTAGATAACGACGGCCATGACACCAGTTCAGACTTTGCAGACCGCTGGCTGACAACAACATTTCAAAGCCAGCTCCAAAATCCCGATTTTATAAATAAGACGCTTTTTGTTTTAACTTTTGATGAAAGCGAAAGCTATTTTGATAACCATGTTTATACAGCCCTTTATGGATCTATGATTAAATCGGGAAGTTCGATGGATGACTCCCTTTCCCATTATGATCTTGTGAAGATGGTTGAAGATATTTTCAGCCTTGGCAATATGGGCCGAAAAGACGCGACCGCCGCACCTCTGCGCGGCATCTGGAAGTAAATTCTAGTCGTTTTCTTATTTTCGTGTCATGACTTTCCCATGACACGAAACTTTCTTTTAATTCTGACTTTATTCGCGGCCAACCCGTCTTTTTCACAGACGTCGGCTCAACTAAAAAGCCAACCTGCTCTGACGACATCGACAAGCCCTCAATTATTTTCTGCGGACCTTAAGGAAGGCTTTCATTTTAATGACAAAGCACCAAATAATTTAAATATTGATGGACATGAAATCACAGCTTCAGATTTCAAAGCTCGTCATGTCCAGTATCAACTTCCTAAAAAGTATGACAATGCACAGGCGACGCTTTATGTGTGTGATGACGCGATCACTTTTTGTGAAACTCATCATATCAATGTGAAAGGCCAAAGCTCAAAATTATCTATTTTGAATCCTGCTAAAAAAATGGGAACCATGGATTCAAATGGTTTTATTGAAGATGATCTGAAGAAAGCTTTGTTAGCTGCGAAAAAGAAACATCAATTAGTTCTGATTGATTTTGCCGCCCGCTGGTGCCCCGGTTGCGTCCGTTATGAAAAGGAAATTTTTAAGACTTCAGAGTTTAAAAAAATCACCAAGAATTTTATCAAACTTAAAATTGACATCGACCAATTTGAAAACTTCCCGCTTTCAGAAAAATATAATATTTTAGGCATTCCAACTTTTGTGGTCATTAATGCCGATCAAATCGAAGTTGATCGCCTGATGGACTTTCAAACACTGGTTCAATTAAAACCTTTTTTTGAGACCTTGGAAAAAGA
>JAYWEU010000279.1:0-23236 GCA_043779385.1 Pseudobdellovibrionaceae bacterium | reverse complement strand
CAGTATGGCCATGAAGAACGCCGGCGAGAATCACTATGCCGGTGAAATTAGATTGTCCTATGAAGATAATGGAACGACTCACACCGGAATTTTTACAGCGCCTGAAGGTCGAAATGAAAGTTACCCCAGCCTAGGTCAGAATCTGGATGTTGGAAAATATAAAGCTCAGTACAATTATTGGTTTCGGATGGGGGGTCGCACGGTGTTTCAAGGTCAGTTTCAAGACTCTTACGGCGCAGTTGTTTTGATCATCGATAGCGCCATCAACCTAGGTGACGCGCAAGGCATGGGTAAAATTTCTGGAAGCCTATGGTTTAAAAACTTCGCCTATTCTTTTGCACCGCAGTCGACCGTTAGAAATTGCTGGTTTATTTATGATGGACCTTACGATTGCAAATCAACAACAGTGATTACAAAAAGCCAACTAGAGCCTTCGGATGGTTACCGCATGCTAGGAACATTTAGCGGTGTGGTGGCGTCACAGGCTTTCCAATAGGAATGAAGGAGGAGTTATGAAAAAATTGACGACTTATTTAAAATTGATAACACTTGCGATCGTCGGAACTTCCCTGATCGCCTGTGGAAATAAAGACGAGGACTCCCGCAGAGGCAGTGGCGGAGCTCTACCGATCGGCGTTGGGGCTTGCAGCACCTGCGCTGGATGGGGTGGCCAAGGTCAGTTATTTCTAGGATCTGGTTACGGATCTCCCAGCTTTCCCATGGCGATGAGCATTGAACTTTTAGGGGATTCAACGGAGATCACTTATCTTAACTCTCTGCAAACGGATCCTTCGAAAACTTATGGAACCGTTTTGAACGGCACGCGATTAGGGAATCAAACCTATTTAAGGCAAGCGGCCATTAACGTCGGTGCGACGATTCCTACAGGTCAGTGTGTTTTGCCAGCTGGCACTTACAATTTAACGCCGACTTCAAATATGGGAAGTTACGCCGGTGGCAGTTTTGTGATTCCGCAATTTGAAATGACGAACGGAAGCAGCCGATTTGTGATGTCTTTGCAACAAGGTGCGGTGGTGGCTGCCTATGTTGGTGGAAGACCTACTGGTTTTGGCGCGTTGCTGGTCGTTCTTGCCGGCCCTAGTAAGTATAATCCAGCTCAAATGGTCAACTGTAACGACCCTGGATTTCAACTGGCTCAATAAATCCTGTCCCTGAAATAAAGTTCAACTCACAGCCCCTTGCGGGCTGTTGTTCTTTTTGCTCTAATTCTTGGTATGGAACTGCCTCTATGGATAGAGTTTTTCGATGATCTTCAAAATGTCCGCGGTCGATCGCAAAATACGGTCATGGCTTACCGACGTGATTTAGAACTCTGGCGCGATTATAAAAATGCAAATAATTCTGTGGCTGGCTTTTACGACTATATGAAAGACCATGACCTATCCACTAGGTCGCAGGCCCGAGTGATCTCAAGCTTAAGAACATACTTTCGATTTTGTGAAGGCCGGGGTCTTAAATCTCCCGAGCTTCGTGATCTGCGTCCGCCGAAAGTTAAAGTCGGACTTCCAAAACCCTTATCAGTGGCTGAATTTGATCAACTTTTTGAAGCCTGTATGGTTTCAGATCCCCATCGCACAGCTCGTAATCAGCTGACCCTGCTATTTTTGTATGGCCTGGGCTGCCGAGTGACCGAGCTGATTCAATTGGACTTGCGTGATTACAGCCCGACCGAGCGCTGGGTTAAAATTTTAGGTAAAGGGCAAAAAGAACGTCTGGTTCCTTTAACTGAGACTTTGGCTTTAACTTTAGAAGAGTACTTACGCGTCAGTCGTCCGATTTTAATGAAAGAAAATAGTGATTCAATTCTGATCAATGACCGAGGACATCGTCCATCACGGGTCGACGTTTGGCGTTGGTTAGCGGCCTGGTCGGCGCGGGCGGGCTTCACAGAACCTGTCAATCCCCATCGCTTTCGTCACGGTTGTGCCACTGCTCTTTTAGAAGGCGGCGCTGATTTGCGTTCGATTCAAATCTTGTTGGGTCATGCCAGTATTCAAACAACTCAGATTTATACCAATGTGACCACTTCTACTTTGACCACCGCGGTCGAAGAGCATCATCCCTTATCTCATCTTGAAGACTTAAAAGAGTAATGTCCGCGCTTCGTTAAGACGGCGAAGTGGCTTGGGTCGCAATCCCATCGGCACCTGAGTTTGTTATTTGCAAAAACTTTTGACATGAAAGTAATGTCACTGGCCCGCGAGGGTTCAAAATTAATTCCTGTTGAAGTGGAGCTTATTTTAATTCCTGGACTGCCACAAATTCATTTTTTGGGATTGCCAGACCAAGTGATTCGCGAAAGCATTCACCGAATTAAAAGTGCGATCCGGCAACAAGGCTTCGAATTTCCAAAAACAAAACAAATCTTAGTGAACATCAGACCTCAGCATATTAAGAAAAGTTCGCGGGGAGTGGAATTAGCCGTCGCGGCGGCTTTACTTTGGGAAACCGGCCAGTTGCCAAAGCCTTTAGCGCAAAATTATTTTTATGTTTACGGCGAGCTTGGCTTAAATGGCGAAGTTTTTCAGCCCGAGGACCTGCGAGAGTTTGAAGGCGATGCCGACAGCACAGTCTTAACCGGTACAGGCCTTGGATTAATGGGCTTTCAGCGCCTGCGGATCGAGTGTTTAAAAAATTTAAATCAACCCTTGCAGATGCCAGCAGATTTGGATTCGTTTCAACCGGTGCGGCCGACGGAAGCTTTGGATTTGATTTTTCCGGAAGAGCAAGCTCGGCTGTTGCAAATTTTAGCTCTTGGCAAGCACCATGCCTTGCTTGCGGGGCCATCGGGTTCAGGGAAAAGCACTTTGGCTAAAGCTGTGGTTAGTTTTTTAGAAGATCCTTCTAAAGAAGATTTGTGCCGGCGAAAAATAAATTGGTCACCATTAAGGATCCCTCACCACAGTATTTCGGCCCTTTCGCTGGTCGGCGGCGGAGTTCCACCGAAGGCCGGTGAAATCACTCAAGCTGATGGCGGCCTGCTTGTCATGGATGAGCTGTTGGAATTTTCTTCGGCTTGTCAGGAGGCCTTGCGGGAGCCTTTGGAAGAGGGCCTTGTGCGCGTTGTGCGCGGCTTTAAAAGTGAAACTTTTGCGTCCAAATTTCAACTTTTAGCGACGACCAATTTATGCCCCTGCGGGCAGTGGATTCCCGGTTCGGACTTGGCGTGCCGATTTGCCCGTCTTAAGTGCATGTCTTATCAACAAAAGCTTTCAGGGCCATTTTTAGATCGATTTGATATCTTATTTTTTACCAAGAAATCAAATTCTTTTCATCCGTCAAAAAAAGCTTCCGATCAAGGAGTTCAAGGTCACGCCATTTTAGAAAGGGTTCAAGCCTGTAGACAGTGGCGTTTTGAAAAGGGCCCCTCTTTGCTACAAAGCGACCGCTTTGATTCATTCCTTCGTCAGAATCTGTGGCCCAAAGAATTTTCGTCTCGGAGGCGATTTAAAGCCGCCTACAAAGTGGCAATAACTTTAGCCGATCTTGATCAAAGTGTCGCGGTAAAGCCCTATCATGTTGACGAGGCCTTGCAGCTGGCGGTCCATCCCTTTGATAAAATGAGTCAGGGCTTTTAATTTTTGAATTTGAATCAGGATCAAAGGTTGATCCCAATTCAAGGGTCCAGTAGATTAAAAGTCTGTGGAAGTGGAAACAATCAATACCGAATTAGGTCCCATATTAGTCAAACGGCGAAAAGGTCGTCGTCGGCTTTCTATTATTTTGCACCCCTTGCGACCGATTGAGGTGCGCTCTAATTTAAAAACATCAGAGCTGCAAATCACAGAATTTATTCTCCAAAAAAGAGATTGGATTGAAAAAAATTTAAATAAATTCCATGCTCAAAAAGAAACCTATCCCGAAAGGAAAATTCAAGAGGGTGAATGCTTTCCGGTCTTAGGAAAAGATCGGCGACTTAAATTTATTCAAAGTCCAGATCGAAAATTACGGAGCTGGGTTCAAGGCGAACAGATTATTTTTTCAGTCCCAATAAAGCCCTTCGATGAAAAACTTTTCCGACAAACTTTAAGAGACCTTTATAAAAAAATAGCCATCAGTTACCTTCAGCAAAGGGTCTCAGCCCTTTCACAAAGAATGCAGTGCTTGCCCTCTGAGCTCAGTTTTGGGGAAGCTAAAAATCTTTGGGGCAGTTGCCATCGTTCAGGTCATGTACGACTGAATTGGAAATTGATTGTGTTTGATCCTGCAATCATTGATTACGTGGTTATTCATGAACTTGCTCATTTAAAACACTTAGATCATTCGTCGCGTTTTTGGAAATTTGTTGAAATCTACGAGCCTAATTATTGCGAAGTTCGGAAGCAATTGAAAGAGTCCGAATTTAAAGTTGCATTTTTAGATAAATCAAAATTGCAAAATATAAAAGAGGTGGGCTTATGAGCCAGGCCCTTTTAAAAAAAGCTGTCGAAGCCATTCATCAGCATGGCGTCTTGCTGACTTTTCCCATCAAGAATAAGAAAGAACCCCTGTCATTGTGGAGCACTTTGTATCCACGTTCCGAGATGAAATGGGAGTGGAATGAAGACAGTGATTCGCGAGTGGCGCAGCTGTGGCATCTTCGCGAGCAGCTTTCGCGCAGTCGGGACGTCGTTTACTCGAAATGGTATTTAGGACGAGCAACCTTTTTTTCATTGGAAGCGTTTGAACACCTTTTGTCAGTTCAGAAATCTTTTGAAAAAAGAGCCCATTTAGCCTCCCGAGAAGCTCAAGAAATCATCGAGGCCCTAGAGATGGATTCGCCGCTGTCGACTCGGCAAATTAAAGAGGTTGCAGAACTTAAGGGAAAAAGTTTTGAAGCGATGTATAACCGGGTGATGAAAGAGCTTTGGTTGTCAGGACTTATTGTTGGTTTTGGGGAAATTGAGGACTCTAGTTTTCCATCGCTTGCGATCGGTGCGACATCGGTTCTTTTTGAAGACGTTTGGAATCATGGCAAAAAATTCAAGCCCAAGGAATCAAAGTTCTGGCTTGAAAAAAAACTATCGAAAGAAAATGTCTTTTTTAAGGCTTTAGAAAAAAGGCTTAAAGACAATCATCTTTAAGCCTTTTATTAAAAGTTAAGCTTCGCGAATTCTCTGATCAAAGACCCGCTCTTCGTGGCGATCATGCCGTAAATGCCGGTGATTTTCTTTCTCGACGATCAAAGAGAAGGTGTCCAAAGCTTCGCGGACGGCCTCTGTCAAAGTCACGGCACTTTTCTCGACAACCAAGGGATGAACCATGTTCTGTCCTGCGACAATTTTTACGGTAAAATGATTTTCACCAAATTGGAAAGGCGTTTTATGCATTGAAATTGTCGCCCGTGTTCGCAACAAAGCGGGACGAGGGTGTTTAAAAATAACATCCCTTAATTCGTATTTCAGGTAGGCGCGTAGGGATTCTGAGGAATCCATATTTCTAAACAGGACTTCGATCATCTGATCCTCCTTGGAGATTGTTTGTAGGATCATTTTACTCCCAAACCTTTCGTTTGAGAGTGACGTTCTTGTATTAATTAGGACAGCTCTGCGACATAAGTCTAGAGCTTTATTTGTACTGCGACATAATATTATGAAGCATTTTCAGCTGACCCTCATATTCCGTTGCGTTCTCTTTGTATTCTTGCACCGACGAATTGAAGGCTTTTCGTCCCGCTGTCAACTGCGGCTCTATGTTCTCGCGATATAAAGAATACGTCGTGTTCGAATTCTCTTTATAGAAAGCAATCATATCAAGTTTTGCGGCTTCATCTAAAAGCATTTGTTGGGTTGGCTTTTGATCTTGGAATGACTCCTGAATTTTTTGAATAGCTGCCGTGATGTTTTCCAGATCATTTCTAAAAATTATCTGAAACCAAATTTTCTGAGATTTGGAAATAGATGGATCTTGAATAATTGCCTGAGCTTCGCCATAAAAGGGCACAAGATTCGCTAAGTTGATAGCAGCTTTAGACTTAGAAGGTGCCGCTGGCATCACTCTTTCAATTATTTTCTTGGCCTCAAGGTCAGTAATTTCCTGGCTGTCTTTCATCACTAAAAGACCTTGAACTGTTTTAACAAACTGTTGGCTAATAACAGCCGTTGAATCAGCGGGAGTGAAGGCAAGTCCACCTTCTAATTTCACAGATTGACTGGCATCTTTTAAGAGCTGAGCAGGGAAGACAGACCCTTCTATGGGTAATCTTCGCTCCATCGTTTCAGAGGTGTCGCCTGGGACGCCTAGACCCGCCATATAAAGGCTATAGAGCTGACCTATCAACTCGGCCTCAGTATTAAACTTCGGAAAAAATGGGGGAATCGAAATCGAAGTTCCTTTAGCAATGGATCCTAAGCTAGGCACCTGATTCTGTGAAATCCCATAAAGGGCTCGTTGAACCACTGTTTTTAGTAAATCATTTCTAAAAGTGGGCTCGTCCATTAAGTTGGGGAAAAATTCAATTGAATTTAAGTAATAAGAATCATTGGCTCGTGAAGCCATGCTCAGCATCGCGTAGAGGCGATCCATTTTCATTCCCACAATATCAATATTTTCTAAAACTTGATCGTAGCCAGTCACTTTAATCATATTCTGGGGCGAAAGATCAAAGCGAACATCATTTAAAAAATGTCCGACTTCACCTTGAGCTGTTTTATTTTCTAGCTTTAATTGATCGACCACAATTTGATCCGTACAAGTTGATGCAGAGATTTTATTTTTAAAATAAATATTCTCGCGAAGCTGTGGGAAATTAACCAAATCAAGGATATCTTTGTTGTCGGACTTTTTGGTCACAATGCAAAAGCGATCCGGCAAAAAGGCTAATTGCTTAAAGAAGGCATAAATAACGTCGGCGGCTGGTTTGTAGGCCGCATAGTCCTCTTTAAACTGGGGACTGACAGACATCTCTTTTAATTTCTGATTATATTCTTGGATCGTTAATTTTTGTAAGTACTTGCGATCTTGACCCATGAACCGGGCCAAAGAAAGCCTCCACTGATCATAGATGGAACGCATCGGGATGAAAATATTGTTGGCTCTCCATGCGGCCAGTCGTGCGGCGGACGGCGCTTTAATTTTATCAAACCGATAATTATTCAGGGCCACCGACGTATTGTATTCAGCAATAAAATGATTCACAACTTCAAGGGGTGTTGTTCCCACATCAAAGCGACGGCAGAGGGGATTGATGGAGACTTCAGCATCTATATCATCGCAATATTTGAATTCTTTGATATTTTGTAAACCAACATTGGTATCGATAGACGCTTGCGGATTATTGAGAGCAACGATTTTTCCGCCCTTCAGTTCGATGGCATTAGCGTAACCAAATCTGATCGCGGCAATGTCATACAATCCTGGTTTATTTAATCGATCCTGATCAAAGTCAGTGTATTCCATAATTGACGAAGTATTCATTTCAATTTCACCTTTGGCCGGCTTATAGAAATTGGCTTTGTCCACAGAGCCCGCAAAATTATGCATCAACCCAAAGTTGTGCCCCATCTCGTGGATAAGAGTACTGATAATTTTTTCCGTCGAAAGGGTGCGAGAACAAGATTCAAGAACAGTTAATTCCTTATTAGAATCGATGGAAGTAGAAGGTCCCAATGTTTTTAAGTAAGCCGTGACTTCTGGACATAATTTTTCAATGTCTGAACTGACATTTTTACCAGTCACCGAAAAATCATTGATGGCCATCGCTCTGCTGGCTTTCTTCATAAAAATTTGGGAAGTTATTTTTTGATTTTTAGGATTCAGAAAACGTGTTTTGTCCAAGCTAGTGACGTCCCATCGCAGCAAGCTCTCATCACCGGCTGTTGGATCAGACGAATTGGCGATCGTTTGCGATAAAAGTCCAAGGCCCGGAATATATCCACCAGACAATTCACCATTCTTAGATCGCATATAGTTTTTTATTTCTTCAATTAAAGATCCGCGGATGGGTGTGACATGAATATTAGCGGTGGCAGAAATAATTTCGCCTGTCCGAGAATTCGCCAATGACGGGCCGTATCCTAACAGTCCTCCGCCAGCCAAGGACTCGACCATATTAATTTGGTTGTAGCGAATATCTCCAAGATCAACCCGTTCAGAGTTATCAGCCAGTTGAACTGAAACTTGGGTCCCTGCGGTTTTAAATGCTTTATCCCATTCATCACAAGCTGTTTTGGCAATGCTATAAGTCCAACTGGGACTGCTTTTAGTCAGGTAGAATTTAATCACGCGCTGTTGTTGTCCAGCCTCAGGTACGGGATTAAACCGATTAATAAAAGTATTCTTATAAAGGTCGTCTTCGCGTCGAATTTTATAATCAATAAAAACATTTTTGCTGGTTACAAAAAAACCAAATTTTTTCATATCGGTTGGGAAAACGCGTTTTGCTTGATAGGCTGAATCCTTTAATCTTAAAAATGCAAATTTAATGCGCTTATTCGAGCTTGCTTCATGAATTGTGAACGAAAAATAGTTGTCATTGACCTCAACGCCAACCACTTGGTTGGAATTTCCAGCGAGCTTATCTGCGCCAGAAAAACTTTCTGAAATCACAGAGTTTAAATCTAAAGTGATCCACTGCCTTTGATTCCAGTTAATATCTTCACGGGCTTCCTCTTTTAAGCCTGTCTTCGCGCCAACAATATTCGATCGAAAAGCCACGGTTTTTGCTGGGATGGTCACAAGCGTCGTTAGATTTGTGTCTTCGTGATCTAAAGTATTTTTTAGACGGTCATCTATATTTAAATTTAAAACTTTTAATGATGTTGGATTGATAGAAAACTTCACAACGCTTGTGCCTATAAAACCCGAATTATGCTCAGTCTTAAAGCCCAAGTCACTCGAATTTTCTTCAGGCGCCGCGACGACCGTTTCGCTCAGGAACCACTCACCGCGAAAGTATTTAGAAGGAAATACATCAGTTTTTAACAAGGCTTGATAAACTTCAAAACCATTCCAGTCGAGGCGGAAATAGCTGGCTTGAGAAAGGCTGTTGACGGCAATTTCGCCTTTTCTTTTTGTCGGTTCATCGTTGTCATTTTTTACTGTCTCAACACGAAAGAAACCTTTTACGGGATAACCCATCAGTGGGACCATAATTTTATCGGTGTCCGTCGGTTCGCCATAAGTCACCATCGTGCGATCAATATCCTGTGGACTTGCGATTAAATAAATTTTTAAGAATTTTTCATCTAACTTATAAATTAAATCAAATTTTGCGTTGGGCTTAATTCGTAGAATCAAATCACCTTTAAGCTCAGCCGATGTACTGGTATAATTGACAGGCGAATAAGAATTAAGTTTTTCGCCATTGGCTGAAAAAACCCGAGTTTCCTTGGTGTAGTTATCAGAGGATAATTCGTTCTTAATATCGCTGGTTGTGAGTTCTGCTTTGCGATCAGCAAAAGCACTGACATTCAGAAGATCTTCCCCTTGCCCTTGGCCAAATTTTTCGTCTCTGCTTTTGGGGGTGCAAGCTGTCATCAAAAATAAGATAAGGAAGGCCGAGAATAGTTTCATCTAAATGCTCCATTCTAATCCGACTCTGGCCGAGGTGATTTGCTCGTCCAGGGGCGTTTTATAGGTTTCAATGGCGTCTGTTGTTATAACTTTTGCATAAGTGCTTAAAGTTTTGGTCCAAGCATAAGAGGGACCCGTAGAGAAATAATATTCTTGGTGTTGAGTGCCGATGACATTAACATACTGATCGAGGTCCGCTCGACTCCCCCAAGAAAAACGTTTGCTGAAGTGTAGTCCATAAATTCCACGCAACAAAAGGGTCGCTTTTTTATTATAAACAGTGCCCGCGGTGTTCGCCGTATCAAGTGCAAAGCTATAGGCAGTGGCATAAGTCGAAACTCCATAAGATTGAATGCCTATTCTGTTCTTGTAACCTAATCCGGCTTCAACACTTCCTTGAAAACCAGAAATGCGATCTTTATCTGAAATGGGGGCTCCTAAATCAAGGGAAGTGAAAATGGACTCATCGCGAGAGCTCAGTTTATGAGAAAAGCCATATGAAAAATCTAAAGCTAGAATTTGATTTGGATGTTGATCCTCGAATTCGTCCCAAACATAAGAATGAAGAAGGTCAAGTTCTAAGGAGTGGGTGTTTGCTAACCCCGAAGGGATTTCAAAAGAACCACTAAAAAGGTTCAGTGATTGGGCTTTAGAATATTTTTGAAATCCTTGATCGACGCTGAGACGGCTGGTGGCAGCCCAAGTTGGAGCCTGCTGCGCAAAGGCCGAGCTCGGTGCCTCTATCGCGATTAATAAAACCAAATAATTAAAAAGACGTAATGAGCCCATCAGCGAGTATAAATGCAGGTTCGAGACCACATCCAATAGTCTCCAAAACCAACGAATTGCAAAGGAGTAACTTATACCTGTCTAAGAGTTTGACAGAGGCCCATTCTCGCTGGCTAGCCACACTGGCTATTTTGCGGTTAATCGCAAGATGGTGATATCATCAGAGAAATGATCCTCTCCCTGGTGATCTTTCATTTTTTGAAGGATTAAGTCTCTCCAGTTGTCATCGCTGGCTACTTTTTGAAGATCCCTTGAAAACTGCCGATCATCGTAACCCCGACCGTTATTTTCCCGCAGCTCGAAGCAACCATCTGTAAAAAAGAAGACGGCGTCGCCAGAATTAAAAGGAAAGCTTTTTTCTTCAAAATTACATTTTTGTTGGTTAAAAAATTTGGCATCGATCAAGGGACTTGGACCCATCACCAGGGGGTTAAATCCTGTTGAATTTTTAAGAAAGGCAGTCGGGGAATTCGAATTTGAAAAACTTAAGACTCGTTGATTAAAATCAAATTTAAAGATTTGTATGGCCACACCATAATCAAGATTGAAATCCACATATCGTTTTGCGAATTCTTTTAAAGTTTCACTGACCGAAGCCTTAGGGTTTTGCTCAAAAATCGCTTTGATGGTGCTTTTAATAAGATAAGTAATTTGCGCCGCAGACGTTCCATGACTTGTTACATCAGCTACATAACTGAGCATCATTTGTTTGTTTGTAAGGACATCATAAAAATCACCAGATAAAGTTTCGCAAGGTTTGTAAACGACACTGACGGAGGCATGGTCAAACTCCATTGCGTCTGGAGGAAGTAAAGATCTTTGAATTTTCTTAGCTTCTAAAAGTTCTCGTCGGTTCTGTAGTGTTTTTTCACGCAAAATTAATAGATTTCGGATGCGGACTAAAAGCTCTTCCCTTGAAAAAGGTTTAAATAAAAAATCATCGGCCCCAGCCTCAAGAAGATCGAATTTTGCATCCTGGGTTGCCTTTGCCGTCAGAATCACAAAGGGAATGTCATTCAGATCAGTATTTTTTCGGAGGGTGCGAAGCAGTCCTGCGCCATCCAGTTTCGGCATCATAAGATCAGAGAGGATCAAATCTGGAATATTTTTTTCTAGAATTTCTAAGGCAGCGATTCCGTCCCAGGCTAAAATTAAATTGTAGGAAGCGCTGACAAGGTCGATCATATAATTGCGAAGGTCGTAATTGTCGTCCACATACAAGATGGTCTTTTTTTGCCGATCAGTTTGGTTTAAAGAGGTCTCGTTCCACAACTTATGTTCGTCGATTCCGGCGGTGTCGGAAACGCCTTCTTTAGCCAGATCCAATTGTGGTTCCAGCGCTTGATCTTCGTCATAAATATTTGGACTTATTTGGTTTTCATTCAGATGGGCTTTCCCCAATGGAAAAATAATAGTAAATGTTGTGCCTTCGCCGTATTGACTTTGAACTTGAATTTCGCCGCCATGAAGTTTGATGATCTCTTGAACTAATGACAAACCAATCCCCGTACCAGCATAATCTTTTGATTCACTGCCTGTGGCCTGTCGAAAGCGATCAAAGATAAATGGTAGTTGATCCTCTCGAATTCCCATTCCAGAATCACGAACCGAGATGGCAACTTTATTATCTTTAACTTGTGCCGCAAAGATAATTCCACCTTGCTTTGTAAATTTAAAAGCATTTGATAATAAGTTAAAAATTACTTTATCTAGATTATCGGGATCAACATAGATATCGCCAGCCTTCAATTGGGTGGAAATTTCCACTGTCAGAGTTAAGGATTTTTTTACAGCCATGGCTTGAAATTGTTCAGCCCTTTTTTTTAAAAATTGGTCTAAATTAAGGAGAGGTGAAAATTTTAATTCAAGGCCCCCATGTTCCATTTTTTCTAAGTCCAGAATCTGATTGATCAGTTGCAAAAGACGATTTTGATTCCGTCTTACGATGGGAATCTGGCGAGGGGCATCTTGTGGATTTCTTTCTAACATATCCAATGAGCCAAGGGTTAAAGCAATGGGAGTTCTGAATTCATGGGAAATATTAGCAAAAAAAGTTGTTTTTAAATTGTCCATTTGTTTTAAAAGATCGACTTGAAATTTTTCCTTACTGACCAGTTCATCACGAATTTGACTTAACCTTCGAACTAGCGTTCCAAAGTAAAGAGGAATTAGGATAAGAATAAAAATATATGAAAAGGCGAGTTCAATATGTTCATGCCAGTAAGGAGTGAACACAAGATTGATTCCAAAAGTTATTAACGATAAAATTTGGCAGGTTATTAAAAGAGCAGGGCCAAATCTCATGCCATTTCCCAAAATAATCCAAAGATAGGTCACAAAAAACAAGGTTCCAACGTTGCCAGCACTTAGGCAAAGAGAAGTAGCAGCAGCATCAACGAACTGTCCGACAAGAATTCGAGCTACTGATGGGCGAATATTTTTATAAAATTTAAAAAGAAGAAGTTGAATGGCGCCCCAGGTAAGTCCAAAAAATGCTGCAAATACTTTATAAACCTCGCCGGTAATGAAGTTGTCTTGGTATTTAGACACCATGAAGGTAAGGGCAACGAACAGAAAAAAAACTCCGGCGGTAAAAATACAACGGACCTTCGCTTGACGCAGTTCCTGCATCAAGATGATTTTGTCATCCATCTTTGGGTCTATCAGTTTAATTCGGCTCAAATAATTCATATGGATTATTTCACAAAATTTAGTTTAGGCAGCTTGTTTCTGCAGCCATTGGTTAAGCAATTGAATTTCTGCAGAAGCTATATTGATGTAGCTGAAAAAAAAGTTGTCTTCAGATTGGCGGAGGAGTCGAATTTGCAATTTTAGTCCGTTGCTCAGATAAATTTCTATTTCTTTAGATTCGATTCCGGGAGGAGGAGCCCGTAAACTTCGGACTTGTAGGCCCTCACTGGAAATTGCAACGAGCTGCGCCCAAGGACCAATTCCATCAAAATGGATAAAAATCTTTTTATTGCTACTAGAGTTTTTCGAAGAGGCTGCGCGGGTCGGCAAATTTATTTTCCAGACCAATTGATCGGCGATAAAAATAAAGACCGCAAGATTCAAAAGATAGATAGCACCGACAAACCAATGTCCTTTGATGTCGTGGCCAAGATGCATTGTTTGTTGAGCTAAATAGCCACCCAATAAAATTAAAACATATCTCCAGGCTTTAGATGATCCCTGCAGCATAAGAAGCCCAATGATCAAGCTTGCAAAGGAAAGAGTGTGATCGAAGAGAGATTCACTGGCGAAAGCGGCAGCGATGAGGTTGAAATTGAAGGGGTTTGTGACATTGGTGAGCATAGAGACCGAGATGACTTTATTAAAAAAAGGAGCCAAAATAAGGGCTATCCCGAACCACCGAATCACATCTTTGCGTTCAAGAAACTTAATAACAATCATCGCTACACGACATTTTTATCTTTGTGATCAACAAAACTCATTTGGATCACATCGCTAGAAATAGGGTCTGGCGGCGGACTGCTGGTGGTGCCTTTATTTGACGATGGAACAATTTTATCTTCCTTGCGCGAGGCCAAGGCATCGCTTGTTGCAATGACAAGGCAAATGGCTAAGGGATCAAAAACCATCACAAGAATAAAAGTTAAATATTTAACAACAGCATCGATATCCATATTAAAAGTGCGAGCAATATAAATCAGAGGACCTACTTTTTGTTTCACCTCTAAGATCAGGAGGTTTGAGGCTGTGATAGCTTCATCCACCTCGAGAGATTCTTTATTGATCACCGCAATCAAGGGTTCGGCAAGGGCTCGTGCTTTAAAGCGTTTGGTCGTTTGGTTCGCCGGAATCTCATCGATCCCTTTATTGATTCGGTTAAATTCTGCGGCATGACGACTTTGCTGTGTTTTTAAGGCTTCAAGTTTCACATTTTCTGAATCCAGTGTTCTTGTGGCTGATTGATAGGCGTTCGACAAAAAGCCAAAAATTCCCATGCTTGTGATAAGGCTTAATGTAACAATCGCGAATAGCAAATAAGATTTAAAAAGAAGATTCAGCCGCGCCCATCTTTGATGAAGATAAGCGGACAAGACAAACTTTGCGAATTCTAAAGCGGTCGCCATCGCACAGACGGCCATCGCCGCGCCTGAAAAAAGCGCACTCAAGCCTAAGACTGAAAAAGCAGCTCCTAAAGTCGAAACTGCAAACGTCGCAATAATAAGACCAGCAATACACCACAAGGCAATCATGCTTGCTTATCGGCTGGCCCTGTAAACGGCCTTAACTGAAATTCAGATTTTTTGATGTTCAATTTTTTCTGTATCATATTAAAACAAGGACTTAGACTTAAGTCTGGGAAATTGCTTTATTCAGAGGACAGGCTCTGCAAATTTTTGCGCGCATTTGTTTGATCAGGGTCCAGAGCTAGGGCTTTTTTAAATTCCAAAATCGCCTCTTTGGTTTTTCCACCTTGAGATAAAATAACTCCTAAATTGTTGTGACCTTCAGAAAGATTTGGATTGATTCGTAAGGCCTCACGGTAATGGAACTCGGCCTCAGGCATCGCGTTCTGTCTTAATTGGGCGTTCCCTAAATTAAGATGGGCTTCGGCATAGTTTGGATTAATTTCAAGAGCCAAAATTTCATGACCGATCGCTTTAGAAATTTGACCTTGTTCTGCAAAGGCCACTCCTATATTATTGTGAGCTTCGGCGTGGTTTGGTTTTATTTGTAGGGCTTTCGAGTATTGCGCGATCGCTTCGTCAAGATGCCCTTGCTGAGCTTGCCGAAGTCCTAGGTTGTTTGCGATTTCTGCAGAAGTCACTTCCCCGTCGGGTGTGATCCAAAGTGTGACTTGATGATAATGAGGTGAATCGGGATGAACCAAGGGACCTTTTATGGCGACAGGTTTTTGAAGTTGCCCCAACTTTTGAAAATTTAAAAGCCCTTGTAGTTGGGAGGCTTGAGTGGCCCAGCCGGGATCTTTTCTAAAGGCGATTGTGGGCCAATGGAAAAGTTCATGAATTGTTAGAAGTGATATCAGAAAGAGGGCGATCAATCGTTTGAATCCATCATTCTTTTTTAAGATTTCAAATAAAATGGACAACCAAAGAATTAAAGCGATGGAGCCGGGCAAAAAGGAATAACGTCCCGTCCAAACCATATCGCCGTACTGCCTTAACAGCTGTTCATGAGAGTAACTTCTGGCCACGGCGGCCACTCCAAATGTCATGGAAATGCAAAGGTAGCCCAAGATAAGAATATTAAATTTGGCAAGCGCGTAGGCTTTTGGTTTGAAATAGCTATAAAGGGCAACAAAGAAAATAAAAATACTGAGGGGCCAATAGAGCCAGGCCGATGACTGCATAAATAGACCTGTCAAAGCTGAGCCAAAAAGGGGAGCGACAAAAAAACGGGTGACGGCATTTTCAAAGAAAATTTGTGGGACCTTGAAAAGATAAAGATAATTTAAAAGACCTGTTTGTCCCGCATATTCTTGAGTGGCCAAAAAATTAAGCGTTGCTGCTATAATAAAAAAGAGAAGCAAAGACAGATAACATCTTTGTTTTGATTGGCGCCATAAGTAAAAAACAAGGGGCGCCAAAAGAAAAAGCTGACCCGACGAAAAAAGCAGTGTTCCGAGGACTAAGAATTTAAACCATCCTAATTTAAAAGGTTTTTCAATTAAAAGTAGAAAAGCAAATAAACAAAAGGCGGTACTAAGGTTAACAATATTCATGAAAACTTCTGATGTTCCAGGAGCAATAGCCAGTAAAAGACAAACAAGAATTCGCTGCCACCGAGACGGGATGAGCCAGCTAAATCCATCGCGGGAAAAATATCCAGCAACCAGCGTGTTAAGGCTTAGCGCCGATAAAATATAAAGCAGTGAAGTCAGCGGAATTGGAAACCAACTGACGACCCAGGCGATGGCTCGTTCTAGAAAAAAATAATAGCCACACATGGGTTCAAATAGACTTTTCCAGCCAAGATTCAAAGCGCCGATAAAAAAATCTTCGGCCTCTTCTTCAAAAAATCCTGGTTGATCAAATATTTTGTAATTTCGAAGGATCAGAAGTAAGCCAATAATAAAATAGGGCGCCGCACGTGAGTTCAAGGCGCGATGAAATCCTAAGCTGAAGCGTTGGAGCATAGCAAATTCTAAGCGAGTGGAATCTTTTCGTCCAGAGAAAGAAGTTTTTAAGTGCTAGACCAATTATTTTTGCACGCAAGAAATGGTTCCAAAAACACGATTGGAATTATAGTTAAATGCAATTTCGCTTCCCAATCCAGATTCATAGACCCCAAAATGAGGCATGGCAATGTCTTCGTAGTCCTTGGCACTTCCTGATTTTGTAGCGCCAATCATGTAAGCGGGTTTAGAAATATCAGTTGTTCCATTTCTTTGCATAAATTCAGTGGTGATGTAATTGGCCGTGATCGATTCACCACCATTCACAGAATATCGAAGAATGACGTTTTTATGAGAGATCGTCAGCTGCTGAATAATAATCTTATTATACTCTGCTTGACCTGTGCATGTGTAGGTGGGCGAAGCCGCGTGAGCACCGCTTGATAAGATTGTTACAAGGCTTGTGACCATCATTAGTATTGTCTTTTTCATAAGAGCGGCTCCTTTTAATTAAGAGAATAAAGTTAATCCCTAAGTTATCACAGAAGGTGGCAACACATTTGAAAAATAAAAACTGACAGTAAAAAATTCCTGTCAAACTTTTAGTCGCCATATTGAACATCAAATGGACCGGTTTTCTTGCTGAGAATTAAAATTGAACGGGCTTTTTTTGATGTTAGGTCAATTTTATTAAATTCTGGCTGCGAATCTTATACACAGCAAGCCCTACAGCGATGCCGGCTCCAGCCATTGCTAATTGCAAGCCACTGCCGTCCTCTCCTATGAAAGAAGACACGGCGATGATCAAAGAAAGACTTAGCGGCATGGAAGCTAGGACAAAAAGCCAAAATGTCGGCAATGGAATGCGGAAAGGCCGAAGGGCTTGGGGCTCTTTAATTCTTAAAGCCAACAGCGATATAAATTCTAAGCTCAAACCTAGGCTATAAAATAAAATATCTAGAATCATTAACTTACCTAAAGAAAATCCACAGAAGATGGCAGCGGCTAAAGCGGCCGAGCCCAACGACACCCAGGGGACTTTTGTTTTTTTAGATTGTTTGCTAAAAATTTGCGGAAGCCAGCCGTCGTCAGCCATAGCGGCCGGTAATCTTGCAATGTACAAGAGTTGACTGTTGTATAAGGCCCAAGCTGAAATAAGGGCAGCGCCACCAATGACAAAGCCCAACCACGGACCCACAAGCTTAGCTGCGATATCGGGCCATCCCGAGTCTTGACCCCAATCGGCCGGAGTGATGGTCGCTTTAAGTCCAATCAAAAGCGGCAATAAATAGGAAAGCACAACTAAACCCAAAGTTAAAAACTGAGATTTTGGCAGACTTGATGAAGCGTCTTCAATTTCATCCGCATAAGTGCAAGCGTTGTCCCAGCCAGAAAAATTCCAAATTAAGATCGCAAGACCTCCCGCAAGGCTGGCTCCGAAGGGCGCGATGGATTTTGGCTGAATCAAATCCGTCATGGCTTGTTTTGGCAAAGCCCAATCGCCATAAAAAAGACCCAGCCCGATCAAAAGTAAAAAGGGCAGTAAGACCAAAGCGATTTCAGTAATTTTTTCTTTACCAACCCGCTGACTGCCGCGAAGATTTGCGAAAAATCCACAGATGGCAAATGTCGAAGCTACCGGCCATCGCCACACAGAGGTTTGCAGGCCGGGCCAAAAATAACTAAGATAAGTCACAAATAAAACAGGATAAATCGCAAGATCAACAGCTGAATAACAAAGCGTCCACCATCCTTCTTGAAAACTCCAGAAAGGTCCTAAGGCCCTTCGAACCCAAGCATAGTAACCGCCTCTGGCAGGCATCATGGCAGAAAGTTCCGACACCATCAGAGTGATTGGCAAAGCCCAAAGTAAAGGAAGGAGGATCAAAAGCGCCACCGTCCAGCCGGGACCGATCGCGCCAACAGCGCTTTCAACTCCGTAGGGTCCACCAGAGACTATAAAAAAAGTAATTCCCACCTGTGACCAAAAGCCAATTTTTTTAGAGCTCAAGCGCAAATCTCCTCATCCCAAAAAATTACCGCGAGGGACCCGGAGTGGCAATCCATAATCAAAATGCTTTTCTTTTAGATCCGGGATTTATCTTAAAGGATCCGGCAGCCGTTTTGTCGCCTCCGATCGGTGTCTATGGGCCCATCCACTTTCGACGTGTGTTATGGACAGCCACCTGTCCTGCGGGTTGCTCATTGCAAAAATTCTTCCTGAATCCAGAAATTTATCCGCATTGTCGGACAAGATCCGATTTAGCAAAGCCCAATTCAAAATAAACGGCTGTTCATCAGTTTTCATCAGTTTTTTCGATGGCTGAAGCCTTGCTTTAATTCAAGGCAACCAACAACCCATTAAAAAGGAGACAATATGTTTTTACCAATTCAAGAGCGCCAAGGATCTATGGCCAACGGGCGACGAAATATTTCTGCAGAAGAAGTCCCGCAGGACATTTTAGCGTTGATCCAAAATTAGATCAAACAAGGGGAGAGAACTCTCCCCCGCTTTTTGTGAGGCCCCCATGTTAAAAATATCTCAGTTCGAAACTCCCTGGAAACACTGGATGATAGATAACCTCATCGAAACTTCAGACTTTAAACTCATTCAAGAAGAGCTTATCAATTCAACGGTAGTCTTTAAAAAACTTCATGATGACCCGGATGAAATTCAATTTAGCGTACTGCCTCACCTGGACCTTGCAAAGCGCCTCCTCAGTCCTGAATTTAAATCTTACTTAGAAAATATAACGAGCAGCCAATTAGAATTCTATCAGCCCGGAGCCATCCAGTGGCGCCGAATGACTCCTGAATCGCCTGAATTTTTGCCGCACGTTGATTACGTCGATGGTCCCTGCCTGGTGATGCTGTATTATGTCTCGCCTGCTTGGACCAAGGAAAAGGGCGGGGAATTAATCTTATTTGAAAATAAAGATTCAACCCTTAACGATCCCAAAACGAAAGGCATTGAACCTCAAGAAAATAGAATGGTCATTTTTTTTAACAATACCGAAAACTGGCATAGCGTTCAAAAGGTGATTGATTGGACTAGGTATGTTGTTTTTGCTGAATGGAGAGTCCTATGAAATTGTACATTTTAAAACTTCTCAATCGAAAATTCATTTTTAAAATGCTCGCTTTAATATCGCTTCAGCAAATTCTTTTTGCCGCTGGCGTCGGCGCTTTAAGTTTAGCAGGTCAATCCATTTCAAAAGGCCCGATTTTTTTAAGTTTGCTTGCCAGCTATTGCGCTTTAAGCGTTTTGCCTCATGGGCTGTCCTTACTGATTAGAAAAACGGAGGTCAAAGGATACTGGGAAGGATATTTTAATTTTTTAAGATCCAGGCTTCTTAGTCGGCAAGGGCAAACCGGGGCATGGCAAAACCAACAAAAAAAAGAAATCTTTTTAACAGCGATCGGACCTGAAGCGGAAAATTATTTCGCGGCTGTCGCATTTTCAATCTTTGATATTTACATGTTTGTGATCGCAATCATTTTGAACATTCTTTGTTTTTCGGTCGTCCTGGACCGATCGTTCGTTATCGCCTACGTGTTCGCCGGCTTATTAAGTGGAGTTTCATTTCGCTATTTTCATAAAAATATTCTTCACAGCGTTCAATCTGAACAAAGCGCAAAAACGGAACTTTTTAGCTATCTTCTTAAAGCTTGGGACAATATTCTGCTGAAAAATCAGATTATTAATTCAATCTATGTCAATCAATTAACGGCTAAACACCATGACGTTCTGTCTGCGACCACACGGGCTGCGACGACCTCTGAAGGAGTCGTTTTTCTGCTCAACATACTCTCGGCCTTGCCGGTCTTGGGTTTAAGTGTTTATTTGATGATGACTCATTTGCAAAATACAACTTACCTTGCGGGATTATTGGTCGTATTGCCGGCGCAGCTATCGATTCTTGGAAATTTTAGGTGTGTTTTTCAGCAAGTAACAAATATGTCGTCCTTCGTCGCACGATTCGAAAACTCGTGGACCAATTCGCTTTTGACCTCAAGCGAATCCAGAATTAACGTCGGCGAGGTCCGACTGGGTGCCAGCCATTTAAATTCGTTGTCAGAAATTGTTAACAAAGTCGAAAAAACCTCCCAAGGTCGAATTCTAGTCACCGGGAAAAACGGTGCGGGAAAATCCACACTGCTTCTGCATTTGAATTCCCATCTAAAAAATTCATTCTATCTTCCAACGGCTCCTAACTTAGAAATCGGGATCGGGGCAGGTTCAGAGTCGACAGGCGAAAGAATTCTTAAACACTTTGAATTTATTGCTGAGCAAAATATATCCGTGCTACTTCTTGATGAATGGGACGCAAATTTAGACATTTCTAATCGAAAATTAATCTGCCAAAAGATTGAGACGCTGTCTAAAAAAATGTGCGTTGTGGAAATTCGCCATCATATTAGTTAAATACTCGGCAAAATTATTCTTGGAAGCTTGACCGTAAAAGTGGGGCTTTTCTTTATCACTTTTGGTGGAGGCTACACTAAGTTACAAGAACTAAGCGGGCCAATGGTTTCACAGGCTTACAAGCTCACTTGGGAACGGGGATACCTCGATTTAACGGAGCTGGCAAGATTGCGTTGGGTTGAGGGATGGAAAGTGTCGCGTCTGGCTGATTATTTTGAGATCAGCCAGACGGCGATAGAAGAACGGCTGCGAGCTATTAAAAGCAATCCAAAACGAGCTGGGCTCAACATAAAGCCCTCTGTATTCAAAGATAAATGAGCATTTTCTTGATTTTACGATAAATCTCTGTTATGAATTGTTAATAACGGAGATTGTAAAATGCGAACAGCAAAAGTGATTAGTTTATCCCTGCCGCCGGAAATGGAAGAAGAGGTTCAAAAAATCGCCAAAGAAGAGCACCGGACGATTTCTGAACTCTTGCGAGAGGCATTCCGACAGTATCTTACCAACAGAGATCTCGGAACAATCAGGAAAGAAGGACGTAAAGTCGCTAAAAAAATGAAGCTGACTCCTGATGATATTGCCAAGACAGTTCGAGCTGGACGGAAATAGCTCACTCCATGTTAAAAGTTTGTATCGATACCAATATTTGGATCAGCGGGATCATGTTTTCTGGAAAGCCCGCAGAAGTCGTCACGGCCGCTTTGAACCGAAAATTCGAAGTCGTGCTTTCGACCATCATTATTGATGAGATCGAAAAAAACTTGATTGGAAAATTTAAGTTTAGCAGGAAAAATACGCATAAACTTATTAACAGAGTTCTTCAGGTTGCAGATCTCTATGAGCCTCGTGGCACAGTCAGACTGGTCGCCGACAATCACCCAGATAATTTGATTCTAGAAACTGCCGTCTTGGGGCGGGCTAAATTCTTGGTAACTGGTGATAAAGAGCATCTCTTGCCACTCAAAATGTATAAGCATGTTAAAATTGTCGATGCTGCGAGGTTCTTGGCGCATATTAAAAAATAGGGTCAAACCTTGTGCCGAATCCTAAAAATGAAAACGCTCAGTTGAATGAGCGTTTCGAATCAGGTCTCTTCTTGTTAAGAAGTGTTAACGAGCACCTGACCCACCACTAGATCGTGGGTCAGGCTTACTTTCTCGCGGCAATCCAAGTTTCTGTCTTAAATTATTCTTAAATTCTTGAGTTGTAATATCAGAGGGACACGTGGAAATAGTTTTAGTGTAAAAATATTTTGGATCTTTAATTAGAAACTTATCTTCAAAATATTTATCAAAGTTTCTTTGAATTAAATCTGCTCTCGTCCCTATAGCTGTCTTTTTTCCTTTTGCGACTTCAGAGGAATCTTTTTTACTATAGCACGTTCCATCTTCTGTAATTTCTTTTACAGAGCCAGTGTTATTAATGATATCGTAGATATAAATTGTTTCTTCTCCATTGTTTCTTCTTGTGGAGTCATAAAATATTTGCCATCGGCCCACTGTAGCAGCTGGGTGTGCATCAGTAACTCCAGGAGGAAGCAAGTTCATACAATCTATATATTTCTGAGAATCCGTAGTTGTCGCGTGAGCAAAATCAAAGCTAATTAAAATAAATAACAAAAAATAGTATTTCATATTTACCTCAGGTTTCTTATCGGCATTTTTTTAATAAAAATCTTAGACCTTAGGCCAAAATCAAATCTCAATAAGATCGAATTGGCCAGGGCCATGTAAGGTCCATGAAGCCGCCTTACAGACTTCTTGACGGCCCTGCTACCGAGGCCGGGGTTTGCCCCAGAACGGTCGCTTTATTGATTTAGGGTGCTTTAGTGTACTATAGACAGAACCAGTCCTACCGCTTGCCAAATCCTTCAGATCGACACGCTATTCAGAGTTTGACGGCTCCTTCCAAGTTCTGAGATTTTAGTTCTATGCAAACTCCAAACTATCCCGGCGACAAGCAAGCTTCAGAGATCCTTCAACGTGCAGATTGTCAATTCGGCCTTGGCGACTTGAAAGCCTTGATGGCCGGAACCCTTTTAGGATTTAAATTCATCCAGCCAACAGTCGTTCTTGATTATATCGAATTTGGTGAAATTGTGCAGCCTGGCTTTGGCGATAAAAAACTGGCACAGGACTTTCTCGGGGTATTTTTCGGCCTTTGGAACGAGGCTGCAAATCATCGAAATCCAAGTCATCCTTTTTCATTTTCCCAAGCGGACTCTTTTTGGCCAGCCGAGGATGCTTCTCACTGGTGCAACTTTGCGGAACGGCTAGAGAGCGAAGTTGGAAATTTTCTAGTCGGGCTGGAACTTTCTCAAACTCCCACCCTGGTTGATTTAATAAAAAGTGAGAAAAGGAATGTTGAGGGCTATCTTCCTCAGGTTCTGGCAAATCTTA
>JAYWEU010000278.1:0-8973 GCA_043779385.1 Pseudobdellovibrionaceae bacterium | reverse complement strand
GATCCATTTCGGATTTAATTCAGAAGCATAACTTAAAGCATCGGCAAGAATGATTCGACCTTCGGCGTCCGTGTTATTCACTTCGAATGATTTTCCGTTGCGCGCAAATAAGACGTCACCTGGTTTTGTAGCCCCAGGGCCTGGCATGTTTTCAGTAGAGGCAATAAGTGCAATGGCATTCACTTTAAGTTTTAATTTTGCGATCGCTAAAATGGCACCAATGACATTGGCGCCGCCGCACATATCGTATTTCATTTCTTCCATGCCACCGGAAGGCTTAATGCTGATACCGCCGCAATCAAAGGTCAGACCTTTTCCAACATACACCAATGGTTTTTCTGATTTAGCAGCGCCTTTGTATTCCATAATAATAAATCGAGGTTCTTTATCAGAACCTAAAGAAACACCTACTAAACCGCCCATTTTTTCTTTTTTAATTCGCGCTAAATCCCAAACAGTGACTTTTACAGCAGTGCCTTTTGCTGCTTCAAGAGCTTCATTGGCTAAAATTTCTGGAGTCATTAAGTTTCCTGGCATATCACCCAGGCGACGAGAAAAGTTCACACATTCAGAAAGAATCAAAGCCTCTTGAAAAGCTTTTTTAACCGCCACATTTTTAGCGTCAGTGGCTGCAATTTGAAAGGTCACTTCTTTTTTAGGTTCTTTCTTTTTTGCTTTCAATTCGCTGAAATCATAACTGGTCAGCATCAGGCCTTCGACAAAAGCCTTCATAAAGGCGGGTGCATTTTTTTTAGCTAAAACAGAATCAAAATCAACGAAAGCTTCTTCAACATGTAAGCCTTTGACGGCCTCACAAGCGGAAGCAGCAACAACGCGAAGGGATTCATGGGTCATTTCAGTTTCAGATCCTAAGCCCACCAAAACAACATGTCGAAATCCTGAGAACTCGATTTCTTTGTAAACTTGGGTTTCGCCTAATTTGCCGGTGATGAACTGTGATTTAACAGCTTCTTGAAGGCGCTGGCTCAGCTCGAGATGAGCGATTTTCACGTTCTTTTCTTTTCCCGCGCCTTTCGTCGAGCGAGAAAATGTCACTAAAGCGGGACCTGTTAAATTTTTAAGGCTTTTCTGAATCAAATTGATAACCATATTGTCTCCAACGGCTAGTCTGAATGGTGTGATCTTAAAATCAGTACCATAGTCGGGTGCCTAGGCAAGGGGTTTTTAATAAAGGTTAGGACCCAAACGCCGATAAAAGAAAGCCAACAGCAACAGAGGGAGTTCCATCGTGAATCTTGTACCGTACGTCATTGAGCAAACATCTCGGGGAGAAAGATCTTACGACATCTATTCTAGATTGTTAAAAGATCGCATCATCATGATGGGAAGTGCCGTCACCGATGATGTCGCCAACAGTATCATTGCTCAGTTGTTGTTTTTAGAAGCCGACAACCCAGATAAAGATATTCAGTTGTACATCAATTCTCCTGGAGGCAGTGTGTCTGCCGGCCTTGCGATTTACGACATGATGCAATTTGTGAAATGTGATGTAGCCACCTATTGTATGGGAATGGCTGCAAGCATGGGTTCTTTACTCTTATGCGCGGGAGCCGCAGGAAAGCGTTACAGCCTTCCGAACGCTCGCATCATGATTCATCAACCTCACATGGGTGGTGGGGGAATTGGTGGACAAGTGACCGACATCGAAATCCATGCCCGTGAGCTTGTAAAAACAAAGGAAAAATTAACTAAAATCTATGAAGTTCATTGTGGAAAAGATTATAAAACCCTCAGGGACGCGATGGAGCGAGACAACTTTTTTGCGCCTCCGGATGCAAAAGAATTTGGCTTGATCGATACGGTGATTGAATCGCGCAAAATTTTGAAAAAGGATAAATAATGAGTACCTTAACTAGCGGATCTTTAAGATGTAGTTTTTGCGGCAAGGGTCAAAAAGAAGTTAAAAAATTAATCGCCGGCCCAGGTGTCTACATTTGTGATGAATGTATTGATCTTTGTAACGACATTATCGTCGAGGAAAAAGAACGCGAAGTGTCCGTCAAAGGAACTTTTAAAGTTCCAAAGCCGATCGATATCAAGGGCTATCTTGACGATTACGTCATCGGGCAAACGGGCGCTAAAAAATCCCTCGCTGTCGCGGTCCATAATCACTACAAACGGATCAATGCATTGACTCCAGGTCGCAAGGCCAGTGATGTCGATCTTCAAAAATCAAATATTCTTTTGATTGGTCCCACGGGATCAGGAAAAACTTTATTGGCTCAGACGATTGCAAAAATATTAAATGTGCCTTTTGCAATGGCTGATGCGACGACCTTAACGGAAGCCGGTTATGTTGGTGAGGATGTCGAAAACGTCGTATTAAATCTTTTGCAGGCGGCCGATTACGATATTGAAAAAGCTCAAAAAGGTGTGATCTACATCGATGAGATCGATAAAATCTCTCGTAAATCAGAAAACCCTTCGATCACTCGCGACGTCAGCGGTGAGGGCGTGCAGCAGGCGCTTCTAAAGATTTTAGAAGGAACTGTGGCTAATCTTCCTCCCAAGGGTGGCAGAAAACATCCTCAGCAAGAATTTATTCAAGTAGATACCAGCAACATCCTGTTTATCGTCGGTGGTGCTTTCGTGGGCTTGGATAAAGTCATCGAAAATCGCACTTCGAATCGGGCTTTGGGATTTGCTGCGGATATTAAAACTGAGGCCGAAAAAGAGAAAAGCGAAAACATGCTTCGAAAAGTTGAACCGGATGATTTGGTTCGCTTTGGTTTGATTCCTGAGTTTATTGGTCGATTACCAGTTTTAGCGGTTCTTGATCCTTTAGACGAGGAAGCGCTGATTGATATCTTGGTCCGCCCTAAAAATGCGGTGACAAAGCAATATCAAAAACTTTTCAGCTACGAAGGTGTTGAACTGAAGTTCAC
Organism: Pseudobdellovibrionaceae bacterium; assembly: GCA_043779385.1. Lineage (GTDB taxonomy): Bacteria > Bdellovibrionota > Bdellovibrionia > Bdellovibrionales > Bdellovibrionaceae > JAYWDA01. The sequence goes on along the minus strand of JAYWEU010000278.1, from coordinate 6,067 downwards.
TGAAAAAGCTCTGCGTGCCATTGCACAAATGGCATTAAAGCGAAAAACAGGAGCTCGGGGTTTGCGCGGTGTTTTAGAGACCGCCATGCTTGATATTATGTTTGATATTCCATCAAAGCCGAACGTCAAAGAGGTTCTGATCGATGAGAAAGTAATCAACGAAAATCAACCTCCGAAGATCACCTTTAAGTCAGACGATGAAATTAAAGCCCAAGCTGCCTCGGCCGCAGTCAAAGAGGGAACGGGCGACCCTGCAGAAAGCGCCTAAGGTTTTTTGCAAAAAAGCCATCACCGTCAATCAATTTATGGGGCTCACTTCGGTGGGCCCTACCATTTTTGGACCTGCGACAAAATACAATACCTGTAATAAAAATATTTATTTTCGGCGCTAATTTTGATGGGCCTATGCCTGAATCGTTAAAAAGCAAAATTACAGACAATTTTGTCTTTTTTTAAGGTGATCAGACCTAAAACGATGCGTCTTTGTGCGACAGTCCCAATAATAATTCTTTTCATCGGATTAACTAAATTAGTATAATAAAAGATAAGTTTAACCAGAGATCTAAGGATTGGTTTCTGAAGAGTAGCGTACTTAACGTGTTTGAATCACCTAGACCATTGGAGGGCCTAAATGAGCGAATCGAAGACCCAGCAACTCCCCTTATTGCCGCTGCGGGACCTAATAATTTTTCCTCACATGATGATGCCCCTTTTTGTTGGTCGTGAAAAAAGTATCAATGCGCTTGAAGAAGCGATGAGCAAACAGACCGACATCGTTTTAGCAGCCCAGCGCGATGCCAAAACGAACAATCCGGAAGCCAAAGATATTTACAGCGTCGGCACGATTGGAACGATCATTCAGTTACTCAGACTTCCTGACGGCACTGTCAAAGTACTGGTTGAAGGAAAAAGACGGGTTCGCATCAAAGGTTTTGTTCCCAATGATAATTTCTTTGTCGTGGCTTGCGAAGATGTGGAAGAGGATGTTGAAAACCCCGTTGAATCCCAAGCCCTTGTCCGGTCGGTCAAATCAACGTTTGAAACTTATGTAAAATTGAACAAACGAATTCCACCAGAAATTTTGATGCGCGTATCAACCATTGAAAACGCCGCTGAACTTTCTGATATTATCGTTGCTCAGTTGAATTTAAAACTAGAAGACAAACAAAATGTCCTAGAAATTTTTGATTCAACAAAGCGTTTGGAACATTTGCTGAATTTAATGACGGGCGAAATAGAAATTCTTGAAGTCGAAAAGAAAATCCGTACGCGCGTGAAAAAACAGATGGAGCGCTCTCAGAAAGAGTACTACCTGAATGAGCAAATGCAGGCGATCCAAAAAGAACTTGGCGAAAAAGACGATTACCAGGCCGAACTTCAAGACCTAGAAATCAAAACTAAAGCCAAGAAAATGAGCCAAGAAGCCAAAGACAAGCTGATGAAAGAAATCAAGAAGCTGAAAATGATGTCACCGATGTCAGCCGAAGCAACGGTTGTCAGAAATTACATCGATTGGATGTTGTCACTTCCTTGGTATGACTTCACTGAAGAGAACCACAATATTAAATTTGCAGAAAAAATCTTGGACGACGACCATTGGGGCCTAGAGAAAGTCAAAGAACGAATCCTTGAATACTTAGCCGTTCTTTCGATCTCTAAAAACTTAAAAGGTCCGATTTTATGTTTAGTGGGTCCTCCAGGAGTTGGTAAAACATCTTTGGCAAGATCCATTGCAACAGCCATGAATCGACCTTTCGCCCGAATTTCATTGGGCGGCGTGCGGGATGAAGCTGAAATTCGCGGTCACAGGAAAACCTATGTCGGTGCGATGCCAGGAAAAATTCTGCAAGCCTTAAGAAAAGTCGACAAAGGCAATGCAATTTTGCTGTTAGATGAAATCGATAAAATGGCTTCAGATTTCCGCGGCGATCCAGCCTCGGCAATGCTTGAAGTTTTAGATCCTGAACAGAATTCAACGTTCCAAGATCATTATTTGGAAGTTGAGTATGACTTATCTAAAGTTCTTTTCATCGCCACGGCGAACTCTCTGCACACGGTGCCACGTCCGCTGTTAGATCGTATGGAAATTATTTCTTTAGAAGGCTACATCGAGCAGGAAAAATTTCATATCGCCCGCAATTATCTAGTGACGAAACAAGTTGAAGCGCATGGCTTGGTGCAATTTAAAGTGACCTTCCAAGATTCGACGATTCGAAACTTGATTCGCTATTACACGCGGGAAGCGGGTGTTCGTAACCTTGAAAGACAGATCGCCAACGTTTGTCGTAAGGTCGCCAAAGAACTTGTCATGGAAGAAGCCAAAAAAGATCCGAAGAGCACGAAAAAAGTCAAAGTCTCGGGAAACCGTAAGTCTTATGTCGTGACTCCGAAGAAATTAATTGAGCTGCTGGGCGCTCATAAATATAAATTTGGAAAGATCGAAGACGAAAATGAAATCGGTCTTACGAATGGAATGGCATGGACTGAAGTGGGCGGCGACTTGTTGCAAGTTGAAGCCAACGTTGTTCCTGGTAAAGGTAAATTCACCGTCACCGGCCAATTGGGTGATGTCATGAAGGAATCTTGCTCGGCAGCCATGAGCTATGTTCGGTCTCGGGGACCACTTTTCGGTTTTGATAAAGAGTACTTTTCGAATGTCGACGTGCATATCCATTTGCCAGAAGGCGCTGTCCCCAAAGACGGACCCTCTGCAGGAATCGCGCTGACCACATCGATTGTTTCGGCGATCACAAAGATCCCGGTCCGACGGACTGTGGCGATGACAGGCGAGATTTCTTTACGCGGAAAGGTCATGCCGATTGGCGGACTGAAAGAAAAGATCTTAGCGGCTCATCGCGGCGGAATTAAAATGATCATCTGCCCGAAAGAGAACGAAAAGGATTTAAAGGACATCCCAAAAGAGGTCCTTCGTGAGCTGAAAGTCATCCTGGTGGATCATGTCGATCAGGTTCTGATTAACGCTCTGGACATTAAAAATCCTAAGGAGCTTTTCAAAAATATGAAGGCGGCGGATATTGGCATTAAGGCGCAGTACACGGGGCAATCCCAGCACGCGCATTAAAGCTGATTAAAATTCAAGCAACAATTTATTAGGCCCCTGTCAGTTTAAATCGACAGGGGCTTTTTTTTGATTCACCCATTGACGTTTAAAACAGATTCTGACAGAACCGTCCCACGGTCTTACAAAGATTTTAGGGGCTAATTTGGCGGCGTCTGTTAATTCAACATCTGATCCCATTCTTGATCAAAATTTCGAATTAGGTCGTCTTTATTGCGACCGTGGCGACTTTCAATTAGCGACTCATCATCTTATGAAAGCTTCTGAAACTTTTTTTACCAAGAAAAATGTTTCTGGTTTTCTAAAGTGCTACAATTTACTTTTGCGAATCTATGCTGAGCGTGAAGAATACGATCTGATCAACAGCACGAAAGAGCGCCTTCAAGATTTAGTTTTAAAAGAGGGTTTTGAGCTGAATTCAAAAACCTATTATACTTTGGCATTGTGTGCGTCCTACAAAAATCAGCAAGAAACCGCTTTGGATTATTTGCAAAAAGCTTTAGCGATCGCATTAGCCGCCGATGTGAAAGAAGATATCTGTCACGCTATTTTTGGTTTGGCTTTTGTCTACTCAAGCCATCCTATCAATCGCCTGCCTGAAGCTTTGAAAGAAATTTATAATCTGCAGGTGTTCTTTCAAGTTTATAATTTGCCAGAGCTAAAGATTTCAACGTCCATGTTGAACGCTGATATTTTAAGAAAACTACGCAAGTTCGATGAAGCCATCGATGTTGTCTGGAAAACTTATGATGATTTGCGCGAAACTAAAAACATGGTGACGGGAACCTATTTGTTAGCCCTTTTGGGGTCGATCTACTCTGATGCCGGCGATAAAGATATGGCTCAAATGTACCTGAAACTAGCGCAAAAAACCGTGGACCATAAAAATCAAATTCGACTTTCAAAAATGATTAAAAACTACATTGAAAAACTGGGCGGCTTTGTTGACCGTGGCTTTGATTTAATTTTTGAAGAAGAAAATCATGCCGTTGTTGAAAGAAAATTGGGTCGGATTGATTTCAAGAATCAGTTTATCTTGTTAGATCTGTTACGAATTTTTGTTCAGAACCAGGGCAGTATTTGCTCGAAAGAATATTTGGTCGAAAATGTTTGGAAACAGCCCTACGATCCTGGCGTCCATGACAACAAAGTTTATGTGACGATCAAACGACTGCGCAAACTGATTGAGCCCGACTTCGATAAGCCAAAATATATTTTTAGAGCAAAAAACGGTTATTATATGAATAAATCCGCAAAGATTCATATAGAGCATTAATGGGGGACTCTATGAGAAAACTTTTGATGGTTGCGATGTTGATTGGGATGGGTTTTCAAGCCTACGCCAGTCTTCGCCCCTCTGTGCCGCCACCGGCTCGGGTCGACACGAACTTATTAATTCAAGATGACCGTTTTGTCCCCTGGCCATGGAGTGTACGCAAAACCTTCCCATGGGCGATGATGGAAGGAACTTGGCTGGCACAAAATGGCAGCTTCCAATCCTACTATACTTTTAAAATCACTAGGGACGCTCAAACACGTCGTTTTGAAGTGCGACAACTGGATGCCGTGACCTGCCAAGAAGTGGCCTTTGGCCAAGGCTCAGCCCCAAGGACTCAGAACAATATTGTGACCGATATGTTTTACCTGAATGTGCGGCAGTCCTACGGAATTTTTGTGCGCTCATTTGATTACGGTGGGCCCATGAAGGACATCAGCATCAGTCCTATTGATGGACAGGTGGTACTGCTTTCTATTCAGCCGCAAGGCCGTGATGAGTACGTTCACTTAGGTATTTCCAAAATATCTAATGATTCGACGGCCGCATTTTGTAAGGGTAAAAAGTAAGTGAACGGGCAAAGTCGAAAATAAGCCCTCGACAAAGCCCACCTTCTTTGTTACCTAGTTTTAACTTAATTTTACCAATAGGGAGTTAGCTCAGTTGGTAGAGCGCCACCCTTACAAGGTGGACGTCGCAGGTTCGACTCCTGTACTCCCTACCAAATTTCCCCAATAAATTCGATCACTTAAAAAATCAGCTGGTAGCAAAAGGTGGATCTCTGTTTAAAATTGCCACCACTAGCTACCATTGCTTCTTTAATTTCCTTCAGCCAGCCTCACACGCCTTCTAGTTTCTAAATCCTCAAGAGATGTCCTAACAGATTCATTGTCATGCTGAACGTATCGCTGGGTGGTCAGCAGCGAGCTATGGCCTGCTATTTTTTGCATGATCGAACCGCTTTGATTAAACATAGATAAATCGGTCAGCAAAGTTCTACGTAAAATCTGAAGGCCTGCATTTTGAACTCCAGACTTTTTTCCGCTCTTTGAAATAGCGCTGGAAAAAGTTCTAGGGTTTATAGGTAGGTTAGTTGGACTTAAAAAAACTAGGGAGGAGTTTAGGACAGATTTATGACGTTTGTTTTTAGCCTCCAGAAATAAATCAAAAACCGTATTACTCATTGGAATCTCCCGTTTTCTTTGTACTCCACCTTTCTTTGAAAATACTGAGATCACCTTTCTATCTAAGTCGACGCTTTTCCAATCCAGACTGATGGCCTCAGTTCTTCTAAGCCCAGTTAATGAAACCAGTAAAAAAGGTCCCATCGCCCATTCAGGAATCGCATTTAGTATCAGGCTGATTTCCCTAGCAGATAAAATATCTTTTTCGACGGGCGGCTCTGGAATACGCTTCAATCCTTTAGCAGGACTTAAGTGTGAATATTTCCAATCGACGCACTTACCAAAAAAGTGCCTTAAAACGTTAAAGCGGCGATTCACTGTAGAAGCCTGAAATCTTTTAAGAAGATCAGACTGATAAAGCTCCATTTCGCGAGATGAAATCTCCTGGACAGTTGATTTTGGAAACGCGGCTACAAGTTCATCTAGGGCGATATTGTCGACCTCTGCGGTCCTTGTTGATTTCTGTGATGTAACTGCTGACAGGTATTCAGTAACAGCCTTTGATAGGGGCGTGTCGGCAATTGCCGA
>JAYWEU010000277.1:0-3403 GCA_043779385.1 Pseudobdellovibrionaceae bacterium | reverse complement strand
TGATAGCTTCGGTGGCCATATTCATCGTTAGTTCAACGCCATAGGGTAGCGCTAAAGTTTTTGGATCCCCGATCTTAGCTTTTTTTACGAAAGAATTTTCGCTATTTTCAGTAAGGCCCGTCGCCTTGTCGTTGGATTGCCAAATATATTCATTTCCGACTTGTTTTGATAAGAGCTCATTTTCTTGGCTGACCCAAAGAGGAACAGATTTGTCGGCGCTATAATATGTGCTGGTCACCCATTGGTGGCTTTTATCATCAAACCAAAGTGCATGATCAGCACGATGTCCGCCAAGCATCACGGCGGCACGGTCCTTCAATGCGATCCCGATCACTTTGGATTTATAACCTGCATTTTTTAGCTCGTCACCGACCGTAGAGGTCTTTAAGTTTCTGGGTGAAATTTTATCTTTTTCATCGGCAGCACAATAAACAGTTTTCCTGGCGACTTTGTCGTACCAATCATTCAATATAATGCCATTCATCGTAGGATGAGCCCCTGTTAAAATCATGGCGTGACCGGGGCAAGTGATATTCTGAAGGACATCATATTCAGCGATCGGGAAATAAGCCCCCTCCGACATTAAATATTTAAAGCCCCCAGGACTTTTTGCAGATGATTTTTGAAATCTTTTTTCAAAACGCGTTAAATAGTCCGCTCGCATTTGATCGATCACTAAAACCACAACCAATTTAGGTTTTTGCAATGGCTTTTTTAAGGGACCTGCAAAAGCAAATGTGCTGATAACAAGACAAAAAGGAATGTACAAAATCCGCATCCTAAACCTACTTTTCTATTTTTTAGTTCATCAGAAGATGACTGACTTCAACGATCCCTGTATCCGTATTGACCGAATCCTTAAGAATCATGTCTCCGGGCAAAGGAAAAGCTAAATCTTTGTAAGAGTAAATTCCTTGAATAAATTTATTGAAAATATCTGAGCGACCATAGATCACTTCGAACTTTATTTTGGCGTCTTCCCAAAAAATCTTTCGTTTCGCGATCAGAGCTTTGAAGGTTTTTGCTTTCAATGTGGTCGTTAAAATCAAATGAAGGCCGCGGTCAGGCTTTGTCAGTGTGAAGGGCTCGGACTTTTCAACTTCAGTACAAAGCTGCTCTTTCTTTTCACAAATCGACACTTTTAAAAAAACAGGTTGGTTGAGATAAAAAGCCACGTCGTTGGTCGAGACCACATAACTAAAACGAAGGTCTTTCTTGGGCACCGCAAAGGCCATTAGTGGACACAAGAAAAGAAGCAATGATTTCCAATTCATATTCTGCTAAATCTTACTGATAGAAGATCTTGAGGTCAAAGAAAGATGAGACACAGTCAATTCATGCTTGAAGCTATTCGTTTGTCTCGGGTCCATATGATCAAGGGCGATGGCGGGCCTTTTGGCGCTGTCGTCGTAAAAAATGGCCGAATTGTAGGGCGAGGATGGAATCAAGTCACATCGACAAATGACCCTACAGCCCACGCTGAAGTGATGGCTATTCGCGATGCCTGTAAAAAACTAAAGTCTTACGATTTAATTGGTGCCGTGATTTATACCTCCTGCGAACCTTGCCCAATGTGTTTAGCGGCTATTTACTGGGCTCGGATAGGTAAAATTTATTATGGGAATACCCGTAAAGATGCTGCAAAAATTCAATTTGATGATGAGTTTTTGTATCAAGAAATTTGTAAGCCACACTTAAAACGACTAGTTCCCATCAAACAAATGCTACGAAAGCAAGCGCTTGCGACCTTCAAACTATGGACGTCGAAAGAAAATAAGCTTAGTTACTAAAACTAAAACTGTCCAAATTTGAGACAAAATAAAAACCCATTTATTGATAAGTAATTTATTGGATTTGAAGACCGTTCTCATTATGAGAAAAAGAATGTTCAAGACCCCAGAGGTCCTGTTTTATGGCAAAAAGCAAATATACCCTGATCGACCTTTAATTAGGATTTTAAAAAACCGATACATTTCAAGGTACTTAATTAAAGGATTGCTATGTCATCTGAGAACAAAAACAAAATTGCTGTCATCGGTATAGGTTGTACATTCCCGGGGGCCAAAACAAAAGAAGAGTTTTGGGAAGTTATTTTGTCTCGAAGGCAGCAATTTCGAAAACATCTAGATGCACGCCTTCCGATGAAGGATTACTTTGATCCTGATAAAAAAGTCGAAGATATGTGCTACGGGAAATACGCATCCTACGTTGAAGGTTTTGAATTTGAATGGGCCAAGCGCCTGATCCCGAAAATTACTTATGAATCAAATGATATAGTTCATTGGTTATCATTGGACACAGCCATTCGTACCTTGGAAGACGCTGGGTATGATCCAAAAATTCTTTCAAATTCAAACACTGGTGTTATCGTTGGAAACAGTTTAACAGGCGAACAAACGCGGGCCTCGTCGATGCGCCTAAGATGGCCTTACGTTCTACGCTCATTAAAGAAATCAGGCGAACTGGCAGGCATCAGCGACGAACAGATTCAAAAATTATCTGAAGTTATGCAAAAGGTTTATAAATCAGTTTTTCCGGCAACAAATGAAGATACTTTAGCCGGTGCTCTTTCAAATACTATTGCAGGACGAATTTGCAATTACCTTAACCTTAAGGGCGGCGGTTATACGGTCGACGGCGCATGCTCATCGTCTTTAATTGCAGTAGCGACTGCTGCCGACGCCCTTCAGTCCGGGAAAATTGACCTTGCGATCGCCGGTGGCGTTGATGTCAGCTTAGATACCTTCGAATTAATTGGCTTTGCTAAAACCGGAGCCCTGTCGACAAATACAATGCATGTCTATGACAAAAAAGCCCAGGGCTTTATCCCCGGAGAGGGCGCTGGATTTGTCCTTTTGAAAAGATTAGACGATGCAATGAGAGATAAAGACAAAATTTATGCCGTTGTAAATGGCTGGGGTATTTCTTCAGACGGAAAAGGTGGAATTACTGCGCCCGACAAGCAAGGTCAAAGTAATGCCCTTCAACGGGCTTATCGAATGGCAGGCTATAGTCCTGCAGAACTAAGTTTTATTGAAGGACATGGAACAGGAACTGTGGTCGGCGATCGCACCGAAATTGAGGGTATCGCGTTAACAATGCAAGCCTTCGGAGTCGAATCTACTGAAAGAACTGTCTCGATGACATCATTAAAGTCAATCATGGGTCATATGAAAGCCGCTGCCGGCATTGGCGCTTTTATCAAAGCGGTGATGGCTGTCAATCGGCGAATTGTTCCGCCGACCGCGGGATGTATTGAGCCAAATCCTATCTTTAATTCAGTCGCGAAAAATTTATATCCTGCGATTCGTGGGGAAATAAAGTCTGATCAAAAAATAATGAAAGCAGGAATTTCGGCCATGGGATTTGGCGGGATCAATTGCCATGTAACGATTCAATCAGG
>JAYWEU010000276.1:0-3408 GCA_043779385.1 Pseudobdellovibrionaceae bacterium | reverse complement strand
AACCAGAAGCTCAGCCGGTTGTCCGGGGCTTTTTTGTTAAAGGTCTAGGTACCTTGTCCACATTTTTCCCACTGTTTTTAGAAAGATCCCACTTTTTGAACGAATCACTTTTCGAAAGCCTTATTGAAAGCAGGTTAAGGCCTCAAATTTCTACTCTTGACGGATCTTCTCAGAAAGTTGAAAGTTCTATTTTGTCCCCGATAAAAGGAGAATTCGATGAAAGTCAAAGCGGCCATTGCCTGGAAACCAAACACACCCCTGTCTGTTGAGGAAGTTGACCTCGAGGGACCTAGAAAAGGTGAGGTCCTGATCAAAGTGATCGCCTCTGGCGTTTGTCATACGGATGCTTACACTCTGTCGGGCACGGATCCAGAAGGTTTGTTTCCTGTTATTTTGGGCCATGAAGGCGGTGGTATTGTCGAGGAGATTGGCGAAGGCGTGACCAGTTTAAAAAAAGGCGATCATGTGATTCCTCTTTACACACCCGAGTGTCGCGAATGTGAATTTTGCCTCTCTGGAAAAACAAACTTATGCGTAAAAATTAGGGCCACTCAAGGCAAAGGGCTTATGCCCGATGGGACGTCTCGGTTTTCTAAGGATGGAAAGATGATCCATCATTATATGGGATGTTCAACTTTTGCTGAATACACCGTTGTTCCTGAAATTGCTTTAGCCAAAATTGATCCCAAAGCGCCCTTAGATAAAGTTTGTCTTCTGGGCTGTGGGGTGACGACTGGGATTGGTGCGGTTTTAAACACGGCCAAAGTCGAAAAAGGGGCGACGGTCGCTGTTTTTGGCCTTGGTGGAATTGGTTTAGCTGTGATTCAAGCGGCAAAAAAAGTCGGAGCTTCAAGAATTATTGCGGTCGATATTAATGATTCAAAATGGGAGATTGCCAAGAAATTTGGTGCCACTGAGTTTTTAAATCCGAAAAAATTTGATCAACCCATTCAGCAGGTCATTGTTGAAAAAACCGGTTGGGGCGTTGATTATTCTTTCGAATGTGTTGGGAATGTGGGCCTCATGAGATCAGCTTTAGAATGCGCTCATCGCGGCTGGGGACAATCAATTATCATCGGGGTCGCTGCCGCAGGCCAAGAAATTTCCACAAGGCCTTTCCAATTAGTGACGGGTCGAGTTTGGAAAGGCTCTGCCTTTGGTGGAGTCAAGGGTCGAACCGAACTTCCCGGCTATGTCGACCAATATATGTCTGGAGATATTAACTTAGATGATATGGTGACCTTTACGCTGCCATTAAAAGACATTAATAAAGCATTTGATTATATGCATGAAGGTAAAAGTATCCGGACTGTGATTATTTTTTAAGGAGTTTATCTGTGTCGCAAATGCTTCCTCTGAAAACATCAAAATGCTTCGATGGACTGACTCAATTTTGGGAGCATGAATCAATATCTACTAAAACAAAGATGAAGTTTTCAACTTTTATTCCAAAGGGCCCTGTTAATGGTTGTTTGATTTGGCTTTCGGGTCTGACCTGCACCGATGAAAATTTTATCACAAAAGCTGGCGCTCAAAAATATTTAGGACAAGAAAAATTAATGGTGATTTGTCCGGACACCTCTCCACGGGGATTAAATTTACCCGCGGAAAATGAGTCCTGGGATTTTGGCTCAGGCGCTAGTTTTTATTTGGATGCGAAAACGGCGGGTTACAAAGATCATTACTTGATGGAAACTTATGTGGCCAAAGAACTCCGTGAATTGATCCTGACACAATTTGGCGTGTCTTCAAATTCAATAGGGATTTCTGGCCATTCAATGGGTGGACATGGGGCGCTGACCTTAGGATTAAAACATCCTGAAAAATTTTGCTCGATCTCAGCCTTTTCACCCATCGTGCATCCGACTGAATGTGCTTGGGGCACAAAGGCGTTTCAAGGGTACCTTGGAAACGATCAAACCCTGTGGGCCCATTATGATGCGACAGAATTAATTAAAAAAGGCTCAAAGCATTCGCGTGAAATTTTAATTGATCAGGGATCAAGTGATGAATTTTTAGAAAAACAGCTTTTAACTGATCATTTTTCAAAAGCTTGTGTAAAAATGGGCCAGCCTGTCGAGATTCGTTTTCGTGAGGGCTATGATCACAGCTATTATTTTATTTCGACGTTTGTGGAATCCCATATTCAATTTCACGCCCAAGCGATGTCTAAATAATTAAATTTAGCGCAGTGCTTTTTTAATGAGAGCATCTAAAAATTCCATTAACTCGGGTCGGTCTATCATAGTTTGAATAAAATCAAAATCCCTTAATTGGTCCTTGGGTAAAAAGATACCATTCAGTCTAAAATAAAAACTTGTCGTGACCATTCTGAAGCGTAAATTTAATTCGAAGGCAATTTTTGATAAGGCCCGCATGGATTTCTTTTGTGGGCCCGAAAAACCAACGCCGTTTTTTGCGATGAGGGAAAGAATTTTTTCAAATTTCTGATCCGTCAAAGTGGGTGTTAAGAAATTAGCATGAAGGTAGCATAAAATCATAAAGTGCATAAATATTTCTTCGCCGATTTCTTGCATGGCTTTTTTAAGATTGCTTCTGTCTTCAAACATCACGACATAGGAATTCAATTCAAAGAATATTTGGTGAACCGGATCGGTCGCATCAGTGACCGCCAGAAGTTCGCAGGTATTTGCAAAAGACTCATCAATCAACCGACATAGGATCAGTAATTGTAAATCAGACTTATTTGTTAAATCGGGCGATTTTAGAATTTCTTGGGCCTTGCCCCGGGCGACAGCATGGCAAGATTCGTGGAAAACATGATTGCCTTTTAAGTTATCAGAAATATCATCCCAGAATATGTTTTGCGGAAGCTTCTGGTGAATTTGCTGAAGAACGCTGACGTTGTCGAAATAGGGAATTATTTTTTCTGACAAAATCCACTCTAATTGACTTAACGGCAGGGCCTGATAAAGGGGGTATGGCCCTAAGCTAAAAGTAAATTTCTGTGCCAGCGTCGACGTTCGAATGTTTCGGTATATTTTATTGTGAGCTATCAAATAGCCATCACCAAAGTTTTCTTTTAAACCTTGGGTGTCGAATTGCTGATGCTGATACCAAAGCCGACCTAATTTCAAAGAAATCCCACCTATTCATGAAAATATTTAAGCAGTTTAAGTTGAACTCCTTTTAAACGTGCTGCGATTCTCCACGCTACGAAAATAGTGCCGACGAATCTTGGGTTCTATTGGATCTGGCATGAATTGAATGGCTAGAAGCTAGACAATGCGACGTGGGTGGGCATTTGGGATTTTATGGACACTTTTATAGGGTCTCAAAATAAGAGATGCTGGGATCTTTCTAAAAACAGTGGGAAAAATGTGGACAAGGTACCTAGACCTTTAACAAAAAAGCCCCGGACAACCGGCTGAGCTTCTGGTTTGATTT
>JAYWEU010000275.1:0-9013 GCA_043779385.1 Pseudobdellovibrionaceae bacterium | reverse complement strand
ACAGTGGCCTTTACAGGTCCGCAATCCATGGGCTCTAATAAATTAACTACTTTAGCGGATCCAACTTTGGCCCAAGATGCTGCAACTAAAAATTATGCGGATTCGAAAATTTTAGGGAAGGCCGGAACGGCTCCATTAGTTGGTCAAGATGGACAAACTTTAAGATGGAATAATGGTAATACTTCGTGGGAGTATTTCACAGCGGCAACGCCGCTGGCCTACACGCCGGTAAATCGCGCTGGTGATACAATGACGGGCGCTCTGATTTCATCTGCTGGCAGTGCCGCTTCTCCGTCCTTCGGGGTTGGGGCTGATACTATAGGTTTATTTAATGGCGGAACAAATATTTTGGGATTATCGACCGCTGGCACTGAACGGATGCGAATTGATGCTTCCGGCAACGTCGGGATCGGCACAGCAGGGCCAGGAGCCGTGCTGGATATTCAAAAAACAGACGTAACAACTTCTGGAACTAATTATGCTCTGAAGATAGCGCCGACCTATAATCAAGCGGCTTCGACATCTTCAAACACAGATTTATTAATTAATCGAACACAAACGTCGGTCGGCTCTGGCACGCAATATTTGATTGATGCGCAAGTGGGCGGAACTAGTAAGTTTAGCGTCTCGAATACGGGCAATATTCTGCCAGCCGGAACGATCACTTGGCCAGGCAATGCGACTTATATCACCATGAACAGTGGTTCGATGTCGATGGGGGGAAATAGCTTTAACGCAGGTTCGGGAGCAACAACCTCTTATCATTATAATTCAACGGGTTCTTTTTTCTCCAGTGGAGGTTCGTATTCAGGAACTTCAAACTCGAATTCTTTTACGGGAAATTTGTTTTATGGAGCCTACTCAGGAACTGGTTCGGGTAGGGCGGCCTATTTTTCAATTAGTAACCCAAGCGCCACTGGAACCGCCCTTTTTGTTTCAAATTCTGGAACAGGATATGGGGCGATTATCAACGGTGGTAACGTTGGTATCGGCTTAACGACACCCACCGCAGTTCTTAATTTAAAAGCGGGAACAGCGACATTGAATACAGCTCCACTTAAATTTCAAACGGGTGTGAGTCTATCAACTCCTGAAGCTGGTGCTGTTGAGTATGACGGAACAAATATGTTTTTTACAGATTCAGGCGCCAATCGTAGGACCATTGCGACGACAACAACATTAGGAAATTATTTGCCGCTGGCTGGTGGAACAATGACGGGCGCTTTGGTTTCATCAGCGGGGACAGCCGCGGCTCCGGCAATGGCAGTTGGTGGAGCGACCTTAGGCTTATTTAGCGGCGGCACCGATATCTTAGGTTTTTCAACGGCGGGCGCTGAGAGAGTGCGTATCAATGCCGGCGGCAACGTCGGTATCGGCACAACGGCTCCCATTAGCAAGTTCCATGTTGCGGGACCGTCTGGTGTATCGTCATTTACGGGCACAACGCCATTAGGTATCACAACAGACGGAATTAATGTTGATGGAAATTATACTGGAATCGACTTTAAATCTAATGTTGCAGGTGAAACGGCGAATCCGATCGCTAGAATAGCGGCCTATACGACATCGGGTGGAGGGTTTCTGACATTCGGAACTACTAATAACTGGGCTGCTGGAATTAATAATAAGGCGATGACCATTGGTAATGATGGTTATGTAGCGATTGGTAGCGGTGTGGCGAAACAGCAGTTTGATATCATTAGTAACACGGGCACTGTCGGCGCCATCAACACGGTTGCGGCTTCGCGAATCTCTCGTCCTAATTTAGCATCTGTAAAATATCAAAATACGGCAGATTGGGCGATCGGAAGTTACTCGACCGGAGTCAACTCCAACACTCGCTTAGATTTAAATTTGAATAATCTTGGAACTGGGTATTCAACGGATATGACTTCGATGACTTGGCTTGCTAACGGCAACGTTGGAATTGGAACGACCGCTCCAGCTTACGCTCTCGATGTAAGTACAGATGTCATGGTTCGCAACAGTCTCTATATCTCTTCAAGTAGTGATTACATTAGAAATCCGAGCAACGAACTTTATTTTGGTACTAATAATACGGACCGTATGAGAATCGAGTCTGGTGGACGCGTTTTCATTGGCGGAAGTTTAGCCGCTGTTAATTTGTTGGACTTGAATGGATCTATGGCAATTGGGTCCTCTTATGCTGCCGTTAATACAGCCCCTGCAAATGGCCTTTTAGTGCAGGGAAACGTCGGGATCGGCACAACAAATCCCGGGCAAAAACTTGAAGTGAATGGCGGTGTCACCTTAAATACAGCGACGGCGAAACCGGCTTGCAGTTCAACGACGCGCGGAACCTTCTGGGTCACGCAAGGTGGCACCGGAGTTAAAGATAATGTTGAAGTTTGCGCTAAAGATGCGGCCGATGCTTATGCTTGGCGCACACTGTACTAATCGCTCAGGACGTTGATCTCAAAATAAGAATCTGTTAAATTAAAAATTGATGATCAGTGCACCGAGGATCGGTTG
The DNA here is from genome assembly GCA_043779385.1 of Pseudobdellovibrionaceae bacterium. Lineage (GTDB taxonomy): Bacteria > Bdellovibrionota > Bdellovibrionia > Bdellovibrionales > Bdellovibrionaceae > JAYWDA01. Next base: position 6,520 of record JAYWEU010000275.1, on the reverse strand, counting down.
AAACTGCATTTAATTTCTTTGAGAAGCGAATTCTCAAAATGAGGCGTCGATCTTTTTAAAATAGAAAATAACTTCAACAGCAAATTCTTCTGCCAAAATAAGAACTTAACTTAGGTCTATCAAGTTACGATAGAATGAAGTCAGTTCAGGGGAATTATGAAAAACAAAAAGTCGGGAAAGCTGAAAATGCTAAAGGTGCAATATTTGACGGGGCTAGCGGTCCTTGTCATGTGCCTTTCCTTTCAAAACTGCGGACGCACGGGTTTTGCAGTGAAGGCTGAAGATCAATTCGAATCGTTGGAATTTGGATCTTTGGGGACGATTTCAAGATCCCTTGGATATGAGGACAAAATTAATATCGGACATGCTAGTTATATGACGTCCACATTGACAATGTTATTTGTTAATCCAGCGAGTGCGACAAGCGCCAACACTTCGATCAAAAGTAAAATCAATAGCCTTGTGACTCAGCAGATTGCATCAATGGGTGGTCCCTGCAGTCGTTACGAAGACAACTGTCCGGGCGGAGATCGATCCAGTGCTCCGGAAGTGCCTTTGTCAAATGCGATTCGAAAAGGTTACTTGATTCGATCTTGCGAAGAAATACTAAGTATCGATGAGGCGGTGATAACAGCCCTGAGTCAAATATCTTTGCCGCCGAATTCAGCCGCATCGGATTTGAATCTTTCAAACACGCTGAATTTATTTTTTCCAGGCCGCGCTGTTTCAGACGATGTTCTGTCAGCTCTGAGGTCCCAGCATCAAGCAGCTCTTAATTTTGGCCAAACGCCTCTAGACGCTTGGAGATTTGTTTTCCTTAGCCTTTGCACTTCACCCATGATGGAAATGTTATGAAAGGAATCAATGTGCGCTTAAAATTATTAATTGTCGCAGCCGGTTTGTTAATTCCTTTCAACGGCTATTCTGGAACTTATTTATCGCCTGTGGCTCTTTACAATCGGTGTTATTCGCAAATCACAGGTTTAAGGCCTTCAGTTTCAGATCCTTTAACAAAGCAAGTGTTTGCTCGTCAGACCGATCCTGTTGTGGCTTGTCTGCAAGTTCTTAGTAAGGGTGTCTTGAATGGAAATGGAAATACAACGATCAGCGATATTTCAGATCCAGAAGCGCTGGCGGTTTTAAGAAATATGCACCGCTTGCATGCGTCTTGGTTTTCAATGAAAGATTTTACGCCTTTAGATCAACAGAACTTTTCGTGGACTGATGGAGTCATGGATTTTTGGGATGCATCAACACCGGCGCTTTACATCACGAAAGCTTTATTTGATGTCAGTCCTTCTTACAAAGGAAGCTTATCGGGCAATGCCATTTATATCCCCGTGCGAGCCAGAATGAATCCAACGACGGGTGCAAAATCCAATTCAACGGCTGATTTATTTGCACTGAGTCCTCTTCAGTTTGCGCCGCGCGGAGCTCTTTACGGTGTGACGGCAACAGCACCGGCGACAGCTAATTATTCCATCACACAGAACAATGTCAGCTCTTCAGGCACAGTCACATTGGCGGGCTCTTTGGGTGGAGGGCTTTTGGGCAATTATACTTATGCCCTGATGAATGTGATTCAAGCTGAAAAGTTTGCTGCCGATGGCGGAACCCAAATGCCGAGGCGGTGGGGTCGTGCGGTTTATCACGATCTTTTGTGTCGCGACCTTCCCGTTGTTCGGAATTCTGATGCGGATGCTTTTGTTGTGATGGGCAGTTCGGTTCCATTTAGAAACACAAGCAATTGTACGTCTTGCCATGCCTCGATGGATCGAATGGCTTCGGTTGTTCGTAACGTCAAATACACAGCTTTTGGAAACAATTCGATGAATGTCGGCCAGCGCGGCGCTTTCTTCGTTAATTTTCCAGCCGCCACAATGCCGGCTGAAACAGCTTGGCCATCGGCAGCTGATCCTGACTATGCCAAGCGCCCGCCAACAGGAACGCTTTTTTTTAGAAATTATATGGGAAACTTGGTCGATATTGGTGTGAGTGGGCCCAGCGATTTGGCCGCCCAAATTACCAATCAAGATGATTTTTATATTTGTGCCGCAAAAAGATATTACTCGCACTTCACCGGAATTTCGGTGGATACAAGTGATATTTACGATCCCAAACACCTTGAACTGTCGGCAGATGCTATGGCTCATAGAAACGAAGTGATCAATCTTGGGAAATCTTTACGGCAACATAATAGTTTGCGAAAATTAATCTCAGATATTTTAAATTCGCCGCAGTATCACCGATCGGACAGTGCGCTTTAAATAAAATTTTGAAGGGGATCATCGTGAGCAAATTAAAAGATATCAACCGTCGAGAACTTTTGCAATTCCTGGGATTGACGGGCGCTAATGCCATGTTGAGTCCTCTTAATTTGCTGACCCAAAGTATCATTAGCGGAGCGGTGACAAAAGCTTATGCCGGCGAAGTGAATTTAAATCCTCGAAGATTGCTTTATATTTCTTTGCCGGGCGGGCCTGCGCGATGGACCTTTGACTTTTTTTTAAATCCTTACGGCTCGGCCGGGTTTACGCCAAACACTCACACGGTGATGAAGTACACGGAAGTGGCTGGACGGTATGTTGATGCTGAATACAAAACAGTCTCTGTGAATGGCATTCAGGCGCCCTGGCAATGGCAATTTAATGTACCGACGGCGGACGGTGGGTCGCGTCCTATGTCTGATCTTTTGAACAACCTTTTAGCCTTACAAGGATTAAACTCTGGCAGTGATTCCCATGATATTTCTAGAATGAATATTTTAACACCCTTGGGCGCTTTGCAAAGTTTAACGGCCATGCCAGCCGATGCTTCAAATGCTCCCATCAAAGCGGCTTCGGCTGAAGTTCAAGATCTGGTCTTCAGATCTAGTAAGGGTTTTTCAAATGTCCCAATTTCAAATTTTAATTCAGTCAGTAACTCATTTAATCTTTTACAAACATTAATGGATCCTTTCACCAGCAAAACAGGCGCTGCCTTTAATGATAAAAAAGCACAGTTAAAATCTTACTTGGACGCTTCAACGGCTACCTTAACGGCTTATGCGCAACGCGAACATCCTGGGGCTTCGATCTTAGCGGCTGATCAAAAGTCGGCCACCGAACTTTTGGGAAAAGCTTTAGGCGATATGAACACCTATTGGACAAATGCTGTGGCAAAGTATGAAAGCTTGATCATGCGCGCTTTGGATCGTTCAAATCCTCTGCCGGGCTTGACAGATTTACCGGTGGGTACCGAAGGAACTAGAAATAACTTTTACCGTTATAATTTAGATGGAGCCATGGCCACAGCCGCGGACTTACGGGACCTTATTCCTGCCACGGGCAAGTTTGGGAATTTAGCAAGGCATATGGCTTTAGCGGAATATTTATTTGTCAATAAGCTGACCCATTCATTATCGATTGGGCCTGGGATGATGGCAACTCCAGATGAACACGGGACTGGAAAAATGGTCAGCCTCATTACAAACACTTATAATTGGCGAGCCTATGCGGCTTGTTTGCTTGAGCTGATCACGCAATTAAAAGCTGCCAATGTTTTCCAAGATACCGTGATTGCAATGCTGAGCGATTTTAATCGAACGCCTCGTAACGATGGCTTTGGCTCTGATCATGGAAGTACAGCGGCCAGTGGAGTTTTTTATTCGGGTGCGATCCAGGGGCCTATGATTTTAGGAAGAATGCAAGCCAACTCAAATCCCACACGTTCTAAAGATGGTTATTCTAGTTCAGGATCCATCGGCCGTGGAGACGGCAGTCGGGATTATGCCTCGATGATGTCAAGTGCGGCGGCCTTGATCCGAGTGCCTTCGCCAATCACGGCAAAGTTTAGCATGGTGTCTGAACTGAATGGCGTGATCGTGGCAAACTCTGAAAAGTCGACGTTGTATTAATTTACGACGCTGAACTTTGCAGATCTATCATCAGGCTTTCTGAATCTGACTTTAAGCTGACGGCTTCTGATCCGCAGGCTAAAATCGACAGAACTGATCTTAATGTTGTCCACTCGTGGGCGGGCATGCCCTGTACGGTTAAATGAATTCGAACGTGGTTTGGATGTTTTTCAAATTTACCTTTTATTCCTGCGGATGTTAAATTCGCCCTCAGGGCGCACTCAGCTACAGAAGTCAGAACTGATCCAAGCAACGTGATAGCAAAATTTTGAGGAACATTTAAAATAAATCGATCTTTCGTCGGAGCCCATGAAACACCACCCATCAATTTTGTTAAATGATGGGAAAGACTTTCGCTGGGGACCAAAATCTCAGAGACTTTGCACTGCGCAGATCCGGTTTTTAAACTTAAAGCACCTTCAAGACCGAAGACAGCACTGGTTAAACGAGTGATCGATTTTTGGACCGTTTGCAGAAGATTGGGGATTCGCTTATAAACTTTGATGGTCTCTTGAAGGGCTTCCAAAGAGCGATCAAACTCTTCCGCGGTTAACTTTTTCTGACCACGCTGTTCTAAAAGGAAAAAAACTGGATTGATTTGATGTGAAATATAAGCCGCTTGCTCTGACGTTAGCTTCAGGACGGCTAAAATATTTCGAATCTCGCTCATCGCAGGCGCTGAAGCTTTTTCTAACAAAAGCATTTCGCTGGTGTGGCCCTTTTTTAAATGCTGCAGATGTTGCCCTGCTTGCTGTGCTAGCATAAGCATGCGCTGACAGGTTTCTTCTGGAACTGTATTTTTCTTCACATCAATTAAACAAAGGCTTCCCACCACTTCGCCGTTCACTGAAACCGGGAATCCATAGTAAGCAGAGATATTGTAAAGCTTCACCAATTCTTGGGGCAGATCGGGCCTGGCCTTCGTATCTTCGACAAAAAAAGGTTTTTTAGTTTCAACAACGAATTGACATAAAGAACTGCAGCGATCGGTGGCTCGAGAGATCGCTAAATCAGGAGGCAGTCCTACTTGCGCTTTAAAAAACTGAATTTGGTCCATCACTAGCGACACCAGCGCGATCGGAAAGCCCGAAATCTCTTTGGCTTCTTCGACGATTTTTTGTAAAACGTTGTCCAATTTTGTATCAATAAAATTGAAATTTGAATCCTTTGGTAGAACATTTTCTTGCATCGCCGGCTGTATTTTAGGAGCGCCCATAGATCACCTCACAAAAATATATCGGCGGCCATTTGGAGAAAATTAAGTCAAAATCCTTTGATCCGAAAATGACCTCAGGAGGGCCTAGCCATTGATCCGGAAGAGGGGCGATTTTTCCATCTGTTCGGACTTGAGCCAGCACGACCTTTGGGCTAGGATCCTGTGGATGTCATCAGGAGAAAATAAATGAGAAATTTTATGGGACCTAGCATTTTAATGATTGTCCTATTTTACACTTCTTTGGGTTGGTCGGCAGAAGATCCAAATATCAAAGATAATTCCTTCCTGATCGAAGAGGCATACAACCAAGAAGCTGGCGTTATTCAATTTATTCAAGGTTACCAGTATTCAGATTTAACAAAAGAGTGGGTTTATACTTTCACCAATGAATTCCCTGTGCCGGATGAAACCGATCAGTTTTCGTATGTTTTGCCAATGGTCAAAAAAACGGGGATCAATGGGAATCCAGATGAAAAGGGACTTGGTGACGTTGTTTTAAATTATCGATATCAAGCCGTGAATACAGAAAAAATTGCGATGGCTCCCAGAATTTCTTTAATTTTACCGACGGGTGATTATAAAAAAGGGCTGGGCAACGGCGCCACGGGAATTCAAGTGAATCAAACTTTATCAGTGATTGTCAGCCCCCAGTTTAGTCATCATTGGAACGCAGGCTGGACTTACACGCCCAATGCCCAAAATTCAGCGGGAGAAAAAGCGTCTTTGGTGGGATTTAACTTTGGCATGAGTGGAATTTACAACTTGACTCAAAAAACTAATTTCCTGTGTGAATTTGCATTTAATAATAACGAAACAGTGGTCACAACAAATCAAAAGAGCAGTGTCTCCAGTTATTTGATCGTGCCAGGCATAAGATCTGCTTTTAAAGCGAGGAATGACACTGAGATTGTCCCAGGCCTTGCTGCGATCCTTGGATTTGGACCCTCGGCCGTCGACCATGAGCGGGGCGTCTTTATTTATTTCTCTGTTGAATCGAAGCTTTGGTAATAAGTCATTGGCACTGAAATATTTTTTGCTGAACATAAATTTGACCTGCTTCATTTCGGAGCTGTCTGATTTGTTTGTGATAGTCAGCTATGTTCAAGGGATTGTTTTCCTCAGGGTCTATTTCCAAATTAAATAAATATTCTTTTTCCTTATGCTCTTCAAAAATATAATGGAAGGGCCAACGAAGAACGCCTTGGAATCCTCCTGAATAAGGTTGAACGAAAGGAATATGGCTTTGACCCGAGTGATCATCAAAAATCGAGGGCGCAATGAAATCAGTTCTGACGTCAAGGCCGGCCAGATCAGCGATGGTAGGACCTAAATTCAAATGGGAAAAAGCCATGTTTTGAAGGTGAGAAAATTTTTCTTTTAAATCCCCTCTGGTGTCGATCATTAAAAGG
>JAYWEU010000274.1:0-3428 GCA_043779385.1 Pseudobdellovibrionaceae bacterium | reverse complement strand
CGTATCTGGCCTGAAGTGGAAGAGTTTTTCCCGCGTTCATAAGAATTTTATCTGCCTGGGAAAATAACGATTCGATCCAGGTGTTTCTTTGGAATTTTTAGTTCGATAATGCGAGCTGCCTCAGCGAGCGTATACCTAGATGAAAGATGAATTAATACAATTTTTTCAGCTTCAATGTCGTCCAGATGCGGAATGATTTCATCCAGATGCGTGTGACCCCAATCCCGAGCCTGCTGAACTGTTTTTTTATCATCCAAATAAGTACTTTCCAGAATCAAGACTTTTGATTTCCGAATCCAATCGGGCCCCTTTAAGAATTCAATTTTTGTATCACCGGTAAAAGAGACCAAGGGTTGGTCGTGAGCTTGATCAATCATTTCACCATTGGTTCGAGCTTGAATGATTTCTTCTCGCGAAGCTCCCTTAAAACGGCTTGATAGCTTATGGGTTCGCTGAAACAGGGTGTAACCAAAAGATTCAACCCGGTGATAAGTGGGAAAAGCGCGCATGAAATGGTTTTGATTGATTGGAATTTCATCAAGTCCCACACCAATAAATTTGAAATGATACTGATGATCTTCAATTTTTTCCCAGAGTTTCATAATTTGGGTCAGCGGGTCCACCAAAGACGGCGGCATATAGTATTCGGCCACAGGCATTCGGAATAAATTTTTCTGGGAAATTATATAAGGAATTCCTGCCGCGTGATCTAAATGACCATGACTGATAAAAAATTTCTTCATTGGAATTAAAAAAGGAAAGCCTTGGGCGGTATCAAAAGCTAAATGCAGTTCAGGCATGCAAAGGCTGGTGCGAATTCCCGAGAGCGACATTCCATGAAACTGCAGGTGATCGTATTTCCAGGAGCTTCCGATGTTCATCGTTTTGGATTTGCGGGCAAGCAACGGGCGACCAAGTCATGACCTAGCCATCGAACAGGTTCTGCCGTGACCCAAGAATCATGAAACATCGCATATCCACAGCCTTCAAAGACCACTTCACTGAGTTCAGTGGTCATGAGATTTTTTTCATCCTTATGCCATGAAGCCATTTTTTCTGACTGCCCAAGCATAAGTTCCATTTGTTCAGCGCTGCTGTACTGCGGCCATTTTTCAAAAATAGTATGTTCTTTGGTTGAGGGCACCGCAAAATATTTTAAAAGATCATCGGTCAGGTCCGACAATTTAACTTCGTCTTTCAGCAAGCCTTGGCAGTGATCGATCACTTGTTTTGTCCGGGGGCTTTGGGGGGCTTCTTTTTTTAAGGCGGCGATTAAATTATACAAAAAAACTTCGACACCTTGAAAAATCGAGCTGGAGTTGGTCAAAATCTCAGGGCAGTTATAAACACAAGTGTGAAGACCTTGTTGATGAAATTGCCGAGAATAATCTTCAAGTTTTTTCTTAGCCCAGCCCTGCAAGTAAGGACTGTAAGTCGTCCACTGGTAATGGTCTTTCACCAAAACTTCAGTGCCATGATAACCGTAAGCCACATAGGAAACTCGTCCCCCGGATTTTTCGATTTTATTTCGAAGGTCGCTCGATCGTTCGACAAGGTCTTTGAACGTTTCTGCCGTGACTTCATCAAAGTTCATCGAACAAAGGCGACCAATATCAGATTCCCAAAACTCTTTGGAACTTAAATGACGTTCGCCTCGGCCTTTGAAGGCACGATTCATCAAGGGCATGACGATTTTTGCGCGAGGGACTCCGCCGGCCATCAAATGGGCGAAAATAACATTGCGACCAGGTTCAATCAGCTTTGCAAGCTCAGTCATGTGCTGGTGAACCCGCGACCTAAAATCTTCACCACCCTTTTTTCTAGATTCATTCATGCGCTCAAAGTTAAGCTTTAAATTTTTCCATTCAGAAAGTTTGACATCTTTCAACGCTTCAACGGGAGTCGCCCCGTGCGAATCAGGTTGCAGATCGAAGCCAGCCTCGAGGGGAACATTAATCAGAGGAGTGGGTTGCAAACTGAGTTCTTCTTGATTAAGGGCTCTTAAGGTTCCGTCTTTTTCACGGCGCCCAACAGTGCTCCGAATAATTTTTAAGCCTAGTTTTTCAGCTTCCTCCACCAACCCATTGGCATAGCCCCGTTGAAAAAGTTCACCAAAAAGAACGAGGTAATCCCCCGGTTGATAGCCGCTAAGGGCGGGCTTTTGTTTGAGTGGAACCAAGGGGGCAATGGCCATGAACTCCTCCGATCACTTTATAAAACACGCTCACGGGGTAAGGGGTCAAGACCAAGTGAGCATTGACTCGCTAGGTAAGGATTTTACAATGGAGGAATGCGTGTGATCTCGATGGTTCCTTCTTGGACAGAAACTTTAATCGAAGCCGGCGTCGACGTCTGTGGGCGCACGCGATTTTGCATTTATCCAAAAGACAAAATAGCCCATATTCCTATTGTTGGGGGGACTAAAGATATCAACTGGAAAAAAATCGAAAGCCTGAGGCCCGATCTAATTATTTTTGACCAAGAAGAAAATCCCAAAAGCATGGCCGATGAATGTCCCTATCCGTGGCTTGCAACGCACGTCACAGGCTTGACCAGGGCACGGGATGAAATGCAAAGAATTAGTGAAACGCTAAAAAACCAAAAAATATTTGAATGGTCTAAAAAATGGGATCAGCTGCTAGGGAACCCTTGCGGGCCTTGGTCAATGGCAAAAATTCCCGGAGAAATTCAACCCCTTCCTGGGCGCGATATCGATTTTTCAAAGCAAATTCTTTACGTGATCTGGAAAAAACCTTGGATGGTCGTCAGTCCAAACACTTACATTGGTTCAGTGCTGCAATTTCTTGGGGCTCCAATCGCTGATCTAGGAGCCGATCTGAAATATCCTGAAATTTCTGAAGAAGATTTAAAAAAGTACTATTTATTATTTTCCTCAGAACCATTTCCGTTTGAGAAAATAAAGGATGATTTAGCTGCCAGTGGATTTCATGGCAGCCTTGTCGATGGCGAATCTTACAGCTGGTTTGGAATCCGAAGCCTTAATTTTTTAATGCAGGCTCAGTATAAATCCTGGGGGACCAAGGTTTAAATTGAAATGAATTCAGCAAACGTCGATTGGCCTCTTCGGCTGTCAAGTCGGCTAACTTCGCTCCGCTAGGAAGTTGGATTTGATTTTTTGTCATCATTTCAAAATGGTTGAACTGCTCCAGACCACGAAGGGAAAGGAATAAAAATCGGTTTTTTGGATTTCCACTGTCTTGAATTTCACCAGCCGTGGGATCCTGCTGGATCACATAAAAATTTTCTACCTTATGCAGGGGCTTCATGTTTTTGGGACGCTCACAGATCAGCAGACCTCGATTGAGGATCTGAAACAGCTCGCTTGCAGGTTTTGTATTATCAAGAAAATTATAAAAACTAAGTTTCGTCAGGTTCATCTTTTCAAAAAACCCAACTTTTTGGACAAA
>JAYWEU010000273.1:0-3441 GCA_043779385.1 Pseudobdellovibrionaceae bacterium | reverse complement strand
ATGGCCCACTGGTTAAATTTATCTAAAAATATTTTATGATTTTTATCCTTTAACGAATGCTGCGCTTTAATTTCTTTCAACAGACTTTCGCCCCGTTCTTTCAGGAATTTTCCCTCGGCCGATGTGGGTGAGAAGCGTTCAAATAATTTATCACCTTTAATATTTTGTTTTTGACGAAGGCCTTCAACTTCCTCATCAGCGGGAAGGGAAGAATGATTTCCCGATTGTGCGGCAGACTTAAGACCCCAACCTTTTAACGTATGCGCGACAATCAAAGTCGGTTGATTTTTGCTGTTCCGACATTCCATCATAGCTTCAATGATGCCCAAGATATCGTGACCGCCAAAATCCCGCAGAGCTTCGAATAATTCTTGATCAGTGATGCCGTCTAAGAATTTTTTCAAGGGGGGATGATCTTTCAGAACACCTTTTTTTAAGGCTTTGACATCAGCAACAAGCAGCAAAGCCTGCAATTCATAGTCTTCCAGTTCTTTTTCTAAGAAATTTTGAAAAAGTGTGCCATTCGGTTTTTGAAATAAGGCTTTTCGTTTAGCGCCATGGCGAAGTTGAATGACCTTCCAGCCGTTGGCCTCTTGCGTGCGCTGAATGCGGTCTGCATCCGTGCCATTCATAATTTTTTTATTTGTGATGCGATGGCCATCCAGGGACTGGCGATTATAATCAATGATCCAAGTGACATTATTTAGTTCGCGTTCAGCAAAATCAGGCATGGCCTCATACATGGATCCTTCGCGAAACTCAGAATCTCCCACTAAGGCCCAAAAGTGAGCGTCAGGAACTTCGTATCCATGTTCGCGAGCATATCTGTAAGCCAGAGCCATATAGCCCGCTTGAACGGGCGGAATTCCAACGGTCCCAGAAGGAAAAAAGTTATGGTGATCGCAATCATAAGCCGAATGATAAGACTGAAAAACAGGCTCACCATTTTTAGAATATTTACGAAGTCCCGTCATCGCAATATCACAATCTTCTTGCGACATTTTTGAAAGATCACTTTTTAGAAATAAGTCTAACAAATAATTGTATGCATGATCCATCGGAGAGGCATGAGGTTTATTGGCAATAAAATCAAAACCGGTTTTAGTCACTAAGTGCAAAGCTCCTAAGACATGCAGTGAGCTTGCACAAGCCGCTGGATGGCCGCCAATTTTTGGGTCGCCCTTTTCTTTATCGCTGCGATGATTCGCGATATGAATCATTTGCGTGGATAAATACAAAGCTCGGGCAGCAATACTTTCAAGCAAGTCACGGTTCAAATTTTTCAAGGATTTTTCCACCGATATCTCCAGAGATGATTAAGGACTGTATGCTTACCCTTTCAAGTGCAGAGGGCAAACCATTGACGCTATGCAATATTAAGGACTTTCTGTCTCTAAGACTCGAGGACAAAATCCCAACGTATTTTAACAGTTTTATCGGCTTCAATGATGCCTTTGGGCGGATTTGGAAAAGGGGCGGCCGAGCGAAAAGCTTCCATCGCAGCATCATCCAAGTCATGGACTCCTGATTCGCCTAAAATTTGCACATTCATCAGGCGACCGTTCTCGCTTAAAATAATTAAAAGCTTTGTCGTATGATCACGATCCGACGCAATCGTTCGACCTTGGCGGAACAAGCGCACTAACTTTTCGCGAACTTTTGGCTCCCAATGTTGACTGAGCTGGCGTCGAATGCGCGAATAATACGTATAGTATTTAAACTCACGGGCGTTCAGCAGTGTTTGAGAACCTTGGTCAACGTCTTTGATATAATCCTCTGTTTGGCTGACATCACCGCCTTCAACAGATTCGTAATCATACCCTTCCGTAGCCTTGGATTCAGATTTCTGCTGTCGCACTTTGATCGCCAAAGGATCAAAGGTCGGATTTAAATTAATTGTGTTTGGTTTTATTTTTTCTGAAGTCTGATTTTTTTGTGGATTTAGCTGAGCCATTTTCATAGCTTTTTTGTTGGCTGGTTTCGCAGCATTTTTAAATTCGCCTTTGTCTTTAGCGACCGTCTGTTTTTCAACTTTTTGATTTTGGGCGCTTAAGAATCTGGTGTCGTCTGGCTTTTCTTGGTTCTTTGATTTTTCATCCTGAGCCACAATTTGATTTTTAATCGACTCGGCCCGAGGTCGAGGTTTCATTTTTCGTGCAAGGTCGGCCGGCGAAGGAGGGGCCTCAATATATTCAACGGCCACCGTATTTTGATTTTGGGGATTTGGAAATTTCATATTGTAGATCAAGATAAACCCAACAAATGCCAGATGGAGGCAAATAGAAAGGATCAGTCCCTCAGTAAAATTCAAAAATCGCATGAAACCCTCAAGAAATGTATCGGCGTTTTGACGAATGAATTTAAGCGCAAGAAGAAGAATAAGAACTGGAATTAGAGGAATTCGACGAGAGTCTAGTTTGACTCAAATCAGAGGGCGAGTCATTATGAGAAATGATGAAATTCGATGCCTGGTATCTGAGCGATAAAGGACTTCGCCGAGATAGCAATCAAGATTCATGTTTGATGAATAAAGACCTTGGGTTATTTATTGTCGCTGACGGAATGGGTGGTCATTCTGGCGGAGAAGTCGCATCTTCCATCGCCGTTGAGACCGTGCAAAATATTTTTAAAGGTGTCGAAGGACAAAAAAACGATCCGCGCGAAACTTTATCAAAAGCCTACCAGACCGCCAGCCAAAAAATTTATGACAAAGCGGCCAACGAAAGTCCTGAACTGGCCGGAATGGGCACGACCATGGTCGTGGCCTGCGCCGATGAAAAGACAATGTACATCGGAAATGTTGGAGACTCGCGATGCTACTTGTTTAACAAGCCGTATTTGTGGCAAATCACAGAGGATCATTCACTGGTTAACGAACAACTTCGTGCGGGCCTTCTGACGGAAGAGCAAAGTAAAAGTTTTGTTGGACGTAATGTCATCACTCGAAGCGTTGGTTACGAGCGCGAAGTTCGGCCCGATATTTTAGAGCGTCAAATCGAACCTGGAGAAATTTATTTAATTTGTTCAGACGGACTGTCGGGATTAGTGACCGATGAAAAAATCAGTCAAATCTTGTGCAATAATCCCCCCGAGAAAATGGCGAAGGCCTGCGTTGAGCAAGCCCTGGCCAATGGCGGAGACGATAATGTGACTGTTTTGATCATTCACTTTCGGAAATAAAAAGGACCCAGCTTGAATCGCAAAAACATCACACTTTTTATGGTCAGCAATTCCACCGGAAAAACCACAAAGTGGGTGATTCCAGCCAGCTGGTTAAAGGCATCTATTTTTATTTCGGCCATTTTACTATTGGCTTTTGTCGCGGGCTCTGTGGATTACTTTGGTCTTATGATGCAGGCCATGGAAAATAAAAAATTGCGAGCCGAAAATGCGCAGCTGAATAAACAGTTTCAACTTGTTGAAAGCAAAGTCAGTTCGCTA
>JAYWEU010000272.1:0-9130 GCA_043779385.1 Pseudobdellovibrionaceae bacterium | reverse complement strand
TTGAAACCGTTTCAGGATTTGAATTGATCATCGCAACTTTTTTACCGGATTTTTGAAAGGCCTTTACGCCCCGGACGCAGCTGTAATCAAATTCGATCCCTTGCCCAATCCGATTGGGCCCGCTGCCAATAATCGCAACACTGTTTTTAAAATTGGGAATTGGTGTGGATTCCAACCAATACGAAGAATAAAAATATGGCGTTGCCGAAGCAAATTCGCCAGCACAGGTATCGACCTGGGCGTAGCCAGGGAAAATTTTAGCTCGCTCCCTCTGCAGTCGAATACTTTCTTCATTCATTGTGGCAGAGGAACTAAGAAGCCTTGCAAGCCGTGCATCCGAAAAGCCTTTTCGCTTTCCTTGAATTAAGGCATCGATGGGATCTTGTTGGTAAAGATCAATAAATTGTTTTTCAAACTGAATCAGACCTTCGATTTGCTCTAAAAACCATGGTGTAATGCCCGTTAGCTCATTGATTTCAGCCACCGTTTTGCCGATTCTAAAAGCTTGAAAAATATGCCAGATCCTTTGACTGTTGGGATAAGAGATCCGATCGACAGCGTAATTAACTTCAGGAATGGCTTCGGGGTGCATTTCCAAAGACGCCAAGGCTTTCATGAGGGATTCCTGAAAAGTTCGGCCAATCCCCATGACTTCGCCCACACTTTTCATTTGAGTGGTCAGTAAGTCTTTAGCTCCCGGAAATTTTTCAAACGCAAATCGAGGAATTTTAGTCACAACGTAATCTAAGGCCGGTTCATAGCACGACGGCGTCGTTTTAGTGATGTCATTTTGAATTTCATCGAGCGTATAACCAACTGCTAACAAGGCCGCGATTTTAGCGATAGGAAAACCCGTGGCCTTGCTGGCCAAGGCCGAAGACCGACTGACCCTGGGATTCATTTCAATCACGACACGTTCATTGGTGATCGGATGAGTGGCAAACTGAATATTGGCACCGCCAGTTTCAACACCCACTTCATTTAATATTTTACAAGCTTCATCCCGCATCGCTTGATATTCACAGTCCGGTAAAGTCAGATGAGGAGCGACCGTGATACTGTCACCCGTGTGCACGCCGCAAGGATCAAAGTTTTCGATAGAACAGACGACAACAAATGTGCCGGCTTTATCACGCATGACTTCAAGTTCGAATTCTTTCCATCCCAAAATGCTGGCTTCCACTAAAACTTCCGACGTTGGACTTTCGTGCAACGCCTGAACAAGCATACTTTTATAATCATCCGGAGTGTAAGCGATGCCGCCCCCACCGCCACCGAGAGTGTAATTAGGGCGAAGGATCAATGGATAACCCAGGTCATCACCTGCTTTAAGCCCATCTTCAAAATTTCTAATTAAAAAACTGGCGGGATATTTCGCGCCGACTTTATCCAAAATTCCACGAAAAGTTTCCCGGTCTTCGGCAGCGCGAATCACTTCAGGCGTTGCCCCCAGAAGTCGGACATTGTACTTTTCTAAGATTCCTTCGCCGTGCAACTGCAAAGCGAGGTTCAACGCCGTTTGCCCACCTAAGGTTGGAATGACAGAGTCTGGACGCTCTTGTTCAATGATTTTTTCTAAGAATTCCACCTTAAGGGGTTCAACATAAACCCGAGTCGCAATATCAGGATCAGTCATAATCGTGGCGGGATTTGAATTCACTAAAATGACTTCAAGCCCTTCCTTCATCAAGGCTTTACAGGCCTGAGTGCCAGAGTAATCAAATTCACAAGCTTGACCGATAACAATGGGTCCGCTGCCAATAATTAAAACCTTTTTGACGTCCTGACGGCGAGGCATAGTCCCCCTGTAATTCCTATCAACGCGATAAAACTTTACTGTCGTTTGAGTAAATCATATCGGGCTGAAGGTGTTTATACTGCTCAAATTTATAACGCATTTTTATCAGCTTCAGCATCAAATGATCCGGGTTTTTATCAGGATCTTTGGCGTGTGCCTTGATCTCTGAAAGAATATATGAAGAAGCACTTTGCGGATGAAAACACATACCGCGAGCGAACATGTAGGTTTCACCCAACGGAATCAGACGAGCCTCAAAAAATTCGTTCACTTCAAAACCGTAAATCCAAGGCGATTTTTTAACGACCAGCTTTTGCCCCTTTAATAAATCTTTAATATGAACATCTTCGTCTTTAATTTTTACAAATTGAAAAAGGGAATGAATATTTTGTTTGAGGGATTCTAGAAGATGTTTTTCTTGCTCTGAAAAACGCAGCTCACGCGCCATAAAGCAGGAATTCAAAGGCGTTTGACCATAACCACTTAAGGGGCGAGTGAAAAAGTACCAATCGTAGAACTGCGCCATGCGCATTTCAAACTGCCCTGAGCTGTCTTCAGACAAAGCAACATTTCCAAAAAATTCTTTTTTCGCCTGTGCGAGCTCTTCCTTCATATTTTCGCCAGCAAAACACTGAAGAATTTTGCCCATCAGTTTTTCAAATTCATTCACAATAGAACCCTCTCAAGGAAAAACTTAAAAAGATCTCGGCCCTCATGGGGACCGGGACAACTTTCAGGGTGATATTGGATTCCTAAACATTTTCTTTTTTCGCTGAAGAGACCTGCCACCGTCTGATCGTTCAGATTGATCTGGGTGACCTTAACATCTGAGGGTAAAGTTTTTTCGTCGACAGCATAGCCATGATTTTGGCTGCTCATGTAGATTCGGTTAAGAAGGCTGTCTTTGATGGGGTGGTTCGAGCCGCGATGCCCAAACTTTAACTTGTAAGTCTTTCCTCCGAGCGCAAGGCCTAAAATTTGATGGCCCATACAGATGCCGAAGATCGGCGTTTTTCCAAGGAGCTTTTGAACAGTTTCGACAGCCACTTGAACATCGCCCGGATCACCGGGGCCATTGGTTAGCATCACACCTTGAGCTTTGTAAGCCATTATATCTTCGGCCGAAGCCCTGGAATTAAAAATTTTTATTTCAGAACAAAAATAGGATAATTCGCGCAAAATATTTTCTTTACTGCCAAAATCGATGACTGCCATTTTCGGGCCGCGCAGATTTTCGCCCTTTCGAACTTCGGCCACTTTCCGGGAAACCATGTAAACCCAGTCTTTATCGATTTTCTTTTTTTCAGCGATCAATCCTTGGGAGCGGCTTTTTGCTTCTTCGACAGATGGGGCCACGACGATGGCGCCCCAAGGTGTTCCCTGACGCAATCTTAATGCTAGTTTGCGAGTGTCGATCTCGCTTAACAGCGGAATCTTTTGCTCTTTCAGACGATTTTGCCAAGAAATATCACGGATTGAATTTTGGATTTGAACACAAACAAATCCCTCGATCCAAAGGCGATCCGATTCCCAAACTTTATCGTCGATGCCGTAATTTCCCATCATCGGTGCGGTCATGACGACAATCTGACTAAAATAAGAGGCATCCGTGGCGATTTCTTCGTAACCGGCGTGAGAGGTATTAAAAACGACCTCACCAGCCCGCTCGAAGGGAGAGGAAAGTTTTCCCGAAAAGACTTCGCCTGTTTCTAGAACAAGATGGCCCTGAACCAAAGTTGTCACCATATTCCTTCCCGACACATTCGTAATAAAGCCTGTCGAAGGTAAACTCCGCACTCGACTTGTTCAAGGATAATTGAGCGTGAATCTGATTTGATTTCTGCCGATAACTCAAGACCCCAGTTCACAGGCCCGGGATGCATAATAAACGCGGTTTTTTTAAGGGCTTTGATGTTTTTAGAGTGAAGGCCCCAGTCGGCATTAAAACCTTCCATGCTGAGCTGAGCACCGTGCCGCTCTTTTTGCGTTCTTAGAGCCATAACGGCATCACACCACTCAAGGCCATCTTCAGCTTTTTTAAAAGATGCGGCCTTTAAATTTTTAGGCAAAAGGCTTTCGTGGGCAAAAATTCGAATTTCATAGCCTAAAATACGCGCAAGCTCGAAGTGGGATTGTGCCACCCGACTGTGACCAATATCTCCGACCATAAAAAGCTTTTTCCCAGCCACAGTTCCCCATTTTTCAAACAGGGTAAAAGCATCCAATAAAGCTTGCGTGGGGTGACCTTGCATTCCCCAACCGGCATTGATGACAGGAATTTTGAACTCAGTTGAAAATTCAGTTAAATTATAATCGTCGCCAGCCCTTACGATCAGCACGGCGGGATCCATGGCGCCTAAGTTTAAAAAAGTATCTTCTAAACTTTCTTCTTTTTCCAGGCTGGTCGCTGCTTTTCCCTGAATGACGATTGAATGATAGCCCTCACGCTGACAAGCGACTTCAAAACTGACGCGCGTTCGGGTGCTGGGTTCAAGAAAGAGTAAAATCGCCGAGCCGTGACCCTGCAGGGACACTGATTTTTCCTGCTTAAGACTTTTTGCTAATTGAAAAAGGTTAAGGATCTTTTCTTGTTTTAAATCTTTAAGATCGAGCAGACCTTTGAGGTGGGACATTGGCCCTGAGGCTAGCGGAAAAACTTGATCTCTGTCAATGAACTCGGGTTAAAATTCGTTCCCAACGCATCGAGGGAAAACGGTCTCCCGCCCAGAGCTGCTGGCGATCTAAGGATAACCAAATCAAAGAAACACGACCAAAAATTTGCTGAGTTGGAACAGTGCCCCAGTCACGGGAATCATCACTGACGTCACGGTTGTCACCGAGCAAAAAGACTTCGCCTGGCGGGACCACAAGGGCTTGAAAAGATTTGCTGGTTTTTATATTTTCAGGTTTTTTTAAAATCACCCGCCATGACGTGGATCCGAATTTTTCTTCAAAAAGTTCAAAAAACTCAGGGTTCGGAAGATCAGTTTTATCGTTCAACATCGTGTAGCTGAGGGGTGTTCCATTAATTATCAGGTGATTACTTTTCATTTCAATTCGATCGCCTGGAAGCCCGATCACTCTTTTGACATAGGCCGTTTTTTCTTGGGCTGAATAGTAGAAGGTCACAATGTCCCCCCGCTCTGGCTGAAGGACGGCCCATTTTTCAGCCTCAGAAACGCCCACTCCATAGGCCACTTGCGAGACAAAAATAAAATCACCTGGCTTTAACGCTGGCTGCATGGACCCCGAGGGGACTCGGAAAGGCGTCAAGAAAAAGTGCCGAACGATCGTTGCCGAAACCGCCGCTAATAAGACAATCAATGCTAGTTCTTTCCAACCTTTAAAAAGTGCCATCAAACAATTTTCATAGGGTCAGGCGTGCTGGTCAAACAATACTTCTTAGGCTTGCTAGGAACTTAATGAACTTTATGAAACATTCGATCTTTTCGTAAGGTTGAAAAATCGCAAATGTAGGACGCTGACGCCAAAGTATTTTCACAGCTCAGCCAAATCATCCATGCGTGTCCGACAAGATAGTGTTCGGGAACAAAACCCCAGACCCGCCCATCGCTGGATTGATCGCGATTATCTCCCATAAAAAAGAAATGCTCAGACGGAACTTCATAGGTCGTTTTGTTGCCCGAAGGCGCTTCGTTTTCATAAAACCTGATTCGATGAGCTTCCCCACCTGAATTTTCTGTGAAGTAGTTGAAGCCAGCTTCATCGTCATTTTGAGGCGTGGCTGATGAATTTTCCCAAGGTATGCCATTGACGATAATTCGCCCTTTTTCGACTTCGACTTTATCACCGGGAAGGCCAATTAACCTTTTGATGTAGTAAACATTGGGATTTTCTGGATATTTAAAAACAATCACATCGCCCCGCTTTGGCTGAGCCCAGTGAAAAAGCCAGTGATCACTGAACGGCAGACGTAGGCCCATTGAAGATTTCAAAACAAGGATATGATCGTGAACCAAAAGATTCGGCACCATGCTGGCCGACGGAATCACAAAAGGCTCAAATAAAGCCCAGCGAACACTCAGAATTAAAAAAATTGGTACTAAAAAACTGACAAGGGCCTGCCTCCAGGTTCCTTGCAGGCCCCGCAGCGACATGAATTAATTCACTCCGCGAAAAAAAC
The DNA here is from genome assembly GCA_043779385.1 of Pseudobdellovibrionaceae bacterium. Classification (GTDB taxonomy): domain Bacteria; phylum Bdellovibrionota; class Bdellovibrionia; order Bdellovibrionales; family Bdellovibrionaceae; genus JAYWDA01. The sequence continues at coordinate 3,188 of JAYWEU010000272.1, read as the reverse complement.
GACCCCAGCGGATCGTTAACGGATTGCACACCATCGAAAGAATCGGCAGGGTCTCTTCGCAGCTCAGCCATACGAAACTGGCTTTTCCTAAGATGTAGGAGCGAGGAAGGAAACCCCACTCTCGCCCGTCTCTGGAATTATCGCGATTATCACCCATCATAAAAAGCTGATCTTCGGGTACAATCACAGGTCCAAAAGTTTCGTTGCCTTGACCTTTGCGAAGTAAAATATCGTGGTCTTTGTTTTCAAGTTGTTCTGTGAAATGAACATAATTGTCTTTTGCATCTTTATAGCGGCCTTCGCCATTGAAATCGGCGTCTCGGAGCCATTTGTAATCAATGTCTGTGACTGGCGCCTTTTTTTCCATGGGCTTGTCGTTAATATACAAAGTCCCGCGCTCATAATAAATTTTGTCGCCTGGAAGTCCGATGGTTCTTTTGACAAAATTTGTGCTCATATCCAGTGGAAATTTAAAAACGATCACGTCGCCCCGTTGCGGCTGCGCCCACTGAGCCATCCAAGTTTCACTAAAAGGAAACCGAATTCCGTAGGCCAACTTATTAACAAAAATATGATCGTGGATTTGCAATGATGGCAGCATACTTCCAGAAGGGATCACGTAAGCCTCAATCAAAGCCCAGCGGATGGTAAAAGCGGCTAACACGGCAAGGAATAATGAGCCCCAGCCTTCTTTCCAGAAATCTCGACTTTTTAAATTCCAGTTGCTGTACTTTCCCATTTATTCCTCCACTTTCAAGATCGCTAAAAAGGCTTCTTGCGGAACATCGACCGTGCCAATCTGTTTCATTCTTTTTTTACCTTCTTTTTGGCGCTCAAGAAGTTTTCGTTTACGACTGATGTCACCACCATAACACTTGGCGGTCACATCTTTTCTTAGCGCGCCCAAAGTTTCACGGGCCACAATTTTAGCCCCAATCGTGGCTTGAATCGCCACCTGGTATTGCTGGCGCGGAATCAGCTCTTTCATTTTTTCAGTCAGCAGCCGCCCCCGATTTTGGGATTTAGATCTATGAACAATTAAAGAAAGCGCATCAATGGGCTCGCCGTTGATTAAAATATCCATTTTCACAAGGTCGGCCTCTTCGAAAGCCATAAATTCATACTCTAAAGAAGCATAGCCTTTTGAAATGGATTTCAGGCGATCGTAAAAATCCATCACCATTTCATTCATCGGAAGCTTATATTCGATAATGACTTTGGTTTCCGTGACGTAATCCATCTTGATTTGGTTTCCACGTTTGTCTTCGCAGAGCTTTAATATAGCCCCAATATAATCCGTTGGTGTATGGATTGTGACCTTCACGTAAGGCTCTTCCATTTTTGAAATTGCGGTTTCCACCGGCATTTGCGAAGGATTATCCAAAAACATTTCAGTGCCGTCAGTTTTATAGATTTTGTAAACGACCGTTGGCGCCGTCGTGATCAGATTCAAATTAAACTCTCGCTCGAGGCGCTCTTGCACGATTTCCATATGCAAAAGTCCTAAGAAACCGCAGCGGTAGCCAAAACCTAAGGCCGCGGATTTTTCGATTTCAAATGTCAGACTGGAATCATTCAAAGCTAATTTATCTAAAGCGACTTTTAAGTTTTCGTAATCGGTCGCATCGATCGGGAAGATCCCGGCAAAAACCATCGGTTTGATTTTTTTAAAACCCGGAAGCGCTTCGGTCGCACCACCTTTGTAAGACGTCACGGTATCGCCCACCTGCACGTCACGGATATCTTTGATTCCACAGATGATGAAGCCCACTTCACCGGCTTCCAGGGCGTCTCCGTAAACCGCAAAAGGAGCAAAACGTCCTACACGCAGAACTTCGTAATTACGGTCGTTAGCCATAAATTTAATTCGATCTTTCACTTTCAGTTGGCCATCCATCAAACGCAGAAGGACGACGACGCCTTGGTAAGAGTCAAACCATGAGTCGAAAATAAGTCCCCGCAAAGGCAGATTTTTATCCGCTTGCGGAGGCGGAATTTTTTCAACGATGGCTTCCAGAATTTCCGGGATGCCCTTAAGCTCTTTAGCACTGGCATGAATGATCCCGCTGCAGTCCAAACCGATCGTATCTTCAATCTGTTTACGCACACCTTCGGGATCTGCCGAGGGAAGATCGATTTTATTTAAGACGGGAATGATTTCTAAATTATTCTGAATCGCTAAGTAAACGTTAGCTAAAGTCTGAGCTTCCACGCCTTGAGCGGCATCGACGATCAACAAAGCGCCTTCACAAGCGGCCAAAGACCTGGACACTTCGTAACTAAAATCGACGTGCCCTGGGGTGTCGATCAAATTGAAAAGATACTCGTTCCCGTCTTTGGCTTTGTATTTCAGCGCGACAGTTTGCGCTTTGATGGTGATTCCACGCTCGCGCTCGAGTTCCATATTATCTAAGAACTGAGCTTTTTGTTCGCGGTGAGAAAGCGATCCGGTGACGTTCAAAAGCGCATCGGCCAAGGTGGATTTACCATGGTCAATATGGGCAATGATGGAAAAATTCCTGATCAGCTTAGGATCCATTAAAGTTTTTTAGCCAGATCTTTCAGTTGGTCAACTTTGTTCAGGCGCTCCCATGTGAAGCTTTCTTCCTGACGACCAAAATGTCCATAAGCTGCCGTTGGAGAATAAATCGGTCGCAACAAATCAAAATCCTTTGTGATTCGGGCGGGCTTTAAACTCCACAATTCACGAATGGCTTTTTCTAATTTTTCAGGACCTAGTTTACTGGTTCCAAAATCGTTGACTGTGATGCTGACAGGCTCAGCGACACCAATGGCATAAGCTACTTGCACTAAACAACGCTCGGCAAGTCCTGCAGAAACAATGTTCTTAGCAATGTGCCGAGCGGCATAGGCTGCAGATCTGTCGACCTTCGAAGGATCTTTACCTGAAAAAGCACCGCCGCCATGAGCTCCGTGTCCACCATAAGTATCAACGATAATCTTACGACCTGTTAATCCAGCATCTCCCATTGGGCCACCTGTCACGAAACGTCCTGTGGGATTGATATGATACTTTGTTTTGGAATCGATCCATTGGGCCGGCAAACATTTTTTAATCAATTCATCTTGGATAAATTCTTGAATTTCTTTCAGCTGAACATGCTCGGCATGCTGCGTGGAAATCACCACTGTATCAATTCTTTTTGGCACGCCATTTTCATATTGAA
>JAYWEU010000271.1:0-3486 GCA_043779385.1 Pseudobdellovibrionaceae bacterium | reverse complement strand
TTGCCGTGCGGCCAACAGCAGAGCCCTTGCCGGTGGGTGAGTTAAACCAAGCTTGAACAGCCCGGTCGCCAATTCGAGTGGCCACGAAGGCAGCGTCCTCTGAATCATGCATATCTGTGGGAATGACTTTGCTGACGTCTTCTTTTGTCCAAGCATTACTTGGAGCTTGGGGGATTTGAATTGGTAATGTGTTCTGAACAGTCACCTTTGCGAAGGCGGCTTGTGTGCTTAGGACTGTTAAAAAAAGAATCAATTTCATACCTTTATCACCTTCAAAGGGCGTGCCTAGCCAAATTGACCCCACCCTCATTATTTTGGACTTAGGGTCAAAATCTCATTTAAATGCGGCCAAAAAAAAGGCAGCCGTCTTGAAAAAATTAGATACGTTCAACTTTCATGCGATCCATCGTGGTTCAGCGGTACGGACCTTGCTTATTGAATGTGTCAGATTGAGACATAGGTTTAAGCCCACCGACGATTGATTTGGGGATGGTTTGTGGGTTTGAGGATTTTCAAAATTACTGGGTCCGTCTAAGGGTTCGACAATAGGGAGGGTGAAGTGGGGCGAGTTAATCTTAAAGGGGTCTTGGTTATTTTGCTAACGTTGCAAAATATGGCGATGTCTACATATGGGCAGGCCGCCAGTGACGGTTTAAACCAGGAAATGCCTCGAATTATACCTGATGATAATATTGTTCCGGGCTACGATTATAATAATAGAGGCCAGACCAACAACCGCTCGGGCCGCAAAAACAATAACGGTAATAATAATTACTACAATAATAACAACAACAATAATAACGACTATGATCTTTTCAATCCAAAAAGACCTCTGGTCACTCCGGATAATTCTATTCGCGGCTTCAGACTTGATAACGCCACCATTCAAATTGCCGACGTTTCAGAAGAGTTTGCTTGTCCTCTTTTTGAAGGTAAGGCTTACGAATCCGTCATGAGTTCTTTAGATAAGCTGTCGGACTCAATGCGTTCAACAATTAAATGCAACCCCTCCCAAACCATGGGAAATGTCGTAGATAACACCCAAAAAATTCGCGATGCCATCACGATTCTTGAGCCCTATTTTAAGAAACCGGAAGCTGCTTACGAAAATATCGATGCCATCGACAGCAGTATTTCAAGAGCCGTTAGCGGTCTTGATGGGATCACTCAATCTTTATCAAGTTCGAGCTTTCAATCGACGGATTGCGGGAAAAATATTGCCGCTAATCCAAGCTTTGCCAGTTCCTTATCAAGCTTAGTGACAAGCCTTGGACCCTTTGCCCTTCTTGGAATTTCGATGGTCCCCGGCTTAGCCTTGCCCGTGAAAGCTGCGTCCTTAGCAATTATTGCTGGAGCCAGCTCGTACAACGAATATCAGAAATTAACCTACGGGCGAACCGTGGATATGAGCGATCACGAGCAGTGGAAAGCCGTTGTTCAAAATACATGCTCTTATTCGCGAATCGTTCGGAAGATGAATTATATCCAACGTTTCGAAAGTGGCTTGCTTCCGAATATTCCGGCGCCTCTGCAAAAAGATTTATCAAACTTACCGGCTGATATTCAGTCTAAAGTTTTAGCGTTTGATTTAAGATATAAAAATAATCAGCAACTCAGTCCTTTGATTGAGATTTCTAAAGCAGACAAGCTTCGTTTTGACGAAATGTCTGAGATTTTACGAATGGGCAGTATAGAGCTTTCTCGGATGTCGAGCCAAATTGGCGGTGATGTTAAAGCCAATCCTGAGGTTGCTTGCAGCGTAGGGCTTGAACTGGCTCGGCTTGCAAAAAACAAGACTGGCTTTCCGGGTGAAATTATTAAGAGCATCGATCTTCTGAGTGAGTTTCCAATGGAAGGTCTCGAGCGAAACTATTCCGGACTTGTGAGCACTTATGACCGCTTGGTTGAGGGCTTATTAATCCTGAAAAATGATTCATTAACAAGCCCGACAGCCGTGAACGACTGTGCGTTAAAAACTGGTTCTTTGATCGGGGTTTTAAATCGGACAATCACAACTTATCGCTCTATGGCTGCGACCGTCGCCAAAGATCAAGAAAAAATTCTGCTGAAAAATCCTGATTATCGCCGATGGAAAGATGACTTCCAAAACGTAGAAGCGCAGAAATTGATGGGGCAACAGCTTTTCAGCGTGATGAAAAACGTTTCAGGTTCATCGGCAATTCTTCGATCATATTTGAATCGTCGACAAAATGAATTGCGATCGGTTTTATTTGGGGCCACAAATTGGTGGAACTTGGATCCTTCCAAGGGCCCGCCCGTTTATAAATGGTTGGATTATACTTTGGATATGCACAGTGCCAGCGTGAAAGAACTGACAAAGAACTTTGAAGTCATTAAAAAGGACCTCTACAGTTTGAACGCGAGACTGCTTAAGTATGATCCGAATTCAAAAGATTCAATCACCGTGATCAATCAAAAATTAATGACGGCGTTGAGCAGAGCTTCTGATTTTGAAGGGCTCGAGGCTAAAAACTTTAATATGCGCGATCCATCTTCGATCCGAGAAAAACAAATGGTTTGCCGTCGGTTGCTGAACACCTGGGACACTTGGATTCAGGCGACAAATCATCTAGATTCCGTTGGTGTTTTTTGTGATATGATCGATCCGTTGATTGATGTGATGACAGATCGTGGAATTATCAAATTCTGCCGTGGTTCAAACTTGGACATCAAGATGAAACAAAATCCGGATCCATTCAAGCCACCTGAGGGATCTTACGTCAGTCTGGCTGCAAAAAATCTTTTGACGCCGCAAACGACACTGCACGGAAAAAGTCTTGAGCAAGTGGCTTTGATGTTGCCTTCAAAAATCAAAGCAATGAACTGCGATGTTTCTGGTGGTTACTAAATGAAAGCTATTCGTCTAAAATAAAGTTGGCTGGATCCACTGGAGTGCCATTGATCCGCACCTCGTAGTGAAGGTGCGGACCGGTGGATCGTCCTGTGTTGCCGACAGCGGCGACAACATCCCATTTTGTCACGCGCTGACCAACGTGAACATAAATTTGCGAATTGTGACCGTACCGAGTCGTCACTCCATACCCATGATCGATACTGACTAATTTTCCATAGCTGTCATCATAAGAAGCAAAAATCACCACACCATCGGCCGGCGCATAGACCGGAGAACCAGGTGCAGCAGCTAAATCCAAGCCAGCATGCATTGTGGTTTTGTTGGTGAATGGATTTAGACGATAACCAAATCTTGAAGTGATCCAACCTTTAGACGGTCGAATGTTAGGTGTCGCATTTAATAAACTTTGTCGTTCCGATAAACCTTCCCAGAGCTCGATCACACTTTGTTCTTTAAGTTGGGTTTCTTTGACCGCCTTATCAATTCGCACCACCAAAGACACATAATCTTTATCAGAAGACTGAACCACCACCTCGTTTTTTTGTTCGCTCACGGGTTTTGAATCCGCCATCACATGATCTTGTTGCGCAAGGGACTCAGCGGGAGGTCTT
>JAYWEU010000270.1:0-3533 GCA_043779385.1 Pseudobdellovibrionaceae bacterium | reverse complement strand
ACCCCCTTAAAGAGACCAAAAATGGCGATTTTTGACTTCAAAACCACACCTAAACCCGATTCTGTCTTTGCTGAAGACTGGATGAGTTGGACTTGGCAGCTAAGAAACTCGTTAAAAAATCATCAGGATTTTAAGAAAGCTTTTACTTTATCTGCCAGCGAAGAGGCGGCCTTCGTTCAAGGAGAAAAGGTTTTTAATATCAGATCGACGCCTTACTATGCAGCTTTAGCGCAGAAGGGACCCCACGATCCTTTAAGAAAAATCTTGATGCCTGAAGCCGCTGAACTTTCTGATGGCTCTCAGCAAATGTTAGATCCTTTGGGCGAGAAAAAAAATAGTCCTACACCCCGTATTATCCATCGGTATTCAGATCGGGTTCTATTTTTGATCACGGATATCTGTAGTGTGTACTGCCGTTATTGTACGCGGAAGCACTTCACGGGACAGGATCAAGCGCTAGCGGCCCCTGAAGAATATAAAGCTGCGCTAGAATATATTCGAAATCATAAAGGTATTCGCGAGGTGATTTTATCAGGAGGTGATCCTCTGACAGTTTCTGATAGTCAGTTAGAAAAAGTTTTAAAAGATCTACGCCAGATTCCTCATTTAGAAATTATTCGTATCGGAACTCGAATGCCTGTGGTTGCACCGATGCGTGTGACAGAAAAACTGGCGAAAATGATGCGAAAATATAAGCCTGTTTTTGTAATGACTCATTTTAATCATCCGCGCGAACTGACGGCCGAAGCGGCGCAGGCTTTAGAAATTTTTGTGGATCACGGTATTCCCGTTATGAATCAAATGGTTTTACTGAATGGAATTAATAATCATCCGGCAGTAGTGCAGGCCTTATCACGCCGACTTTTATTTTTACGAGTCAAACCTTACTATATGTTTCAGTGCGACCCGTCTGAGGGAACAGATCATTTAAGAACTTCCATTGAGGATTCTTTAGAGCTGCAAAAAGAACTGTGGGGGCATCTATCGGGTCTTGCGATGCCGACTTTATCTGTCGATATTCCCAACGGTGGTGGTAAAACAACACTAGTTCCTAATTTTGAAATTTCTAAAACGATCACGAAAAGAACTTATAAAGGTTTTGATGGTGTCGAAGCTGAGTACATTAACCCATCGCCAGAGAAAAAACTTTTGCCGTTTGATTATGAAGATTACTTAAAAGAATGGGCTGAGCTGAAATCCGCAAAGGCTTAAATTTTTTCTAAGCGCGCATATTTAACGACAAATTTTTTCACCGTGTTATCGGCAAACATCACACTGACTTTCATTTCTATGCCAGTGCCCTCAACCGAAAAAATCGAGCCCGCACCAAACGTTGGATGGCGAACTTTCATACCCTTACTGTAGGAGCTAGGGGATCCAGTGGTCGGTGCATCATCGTAATCAGGAAACTCTTGAACATCGAAGACAGGTTTTGGAATTTGATATTGCTCGGGGCCCATGCTGGCATATTTTTTAATAAAGCTTGAGCGTTCGACCGTGATGGTAAAGTTGACCGCGTCTTTAGGAATTTCGGCTAAAAATCGTGAGGGGAGATTGTGCTGTTCTTGTCCCCAGACGCGGCGGTACCGGCAATGAGTCATAAATAATTTTTCTCGGGCTCGAGTCATACCAACATAAGCCAGCCGCCGCTCTTCTTCGACTTCGTCGCCAGAATTAGATTCTGTGGATCTGCCACTAGGAAAAAGATTTTCTTCAAGACCGACGATAAAAACAAAAGGGAATTCTAAACCTTTTGAAATATGCAAAGTCATCATTGTGACGTTATTGATTTGCTGATCGTAACTATCGATATCAGAAACTAATGACATTTCTTCTAAGAAGGATTGGATGGTGGCATCGTCACCACGTTCTTTCGTGAACTGTTCGATGGCATTATCAAGCTCTTCTAAGTTTTCTATTCTGCTTTCGGCTTCTGGCGTATCTTCAGCTTTTAAGGCTTGGATATACTGAGTGCGATCCAAAATAATATGATAAAATTCACTTAATGGAAAGTTATGGATTTGGGATTGTAGATCTGTCATCAAGTCTAAAAAGCGGCGAAGTTTGCCGGTGGTACCAGCATTAAAAAGTCTTTCATCGACAGCCATAAAACAAGCTGCAAGAAGAGTTATTTTTCTTTGTGCCGCTAATTCTTCCAGGCGATCTAAAGTGGTTTTACCAATGCCACGTGTAGGAACATTGATCACACGTTTCACGGAAATATCATCGGCGGCATTCAATGAAAGTCGCATATATCCTAAGACGTCTTTGATCTCCATGCGTTCATAGAAGCGAATGCCACCAACAATACGGTAAGGAATTGCTAACGTCCGAAGTTGTTCTTCTAGGACTCGCGATTGGGCATTGGTGCGATAAAAAATAGCGAAGTCATTATAAGAGCCTGCGCCCTCAGCCATTATTTTTTGGATTCCCTGAGCGACAAAGCGGGCTTCATCGTATTCATTATTTTCTTCGCGGACTTGAATTAAATCTCCATTTGCATTCGAGGTGAACAGAGTTTTTTCTTTGCGTTGGCTGTTGTTACGAATCACTTCGGTGGCAGCACGAACGATATTGCCGCTGGATCTGTAGTTTTCTTCCAGCTTCACAATTTTTGCCCCAGGAAAATCGCGTTCGAAGCTTAAAATATTTTTAATATCTGCGCCCCGCCAACTATAGATCGATTGGTCTTCATCACCAACGACACACAGTTGCTGATGTTTTTTAGCTAATGCTAAGATCAATAAATATTGAATGTGGTTCGTATCTTGATACTCGTCCACCATAATATATTTAAATTTTTCTTGGTACTGGGCTAATAAGTCTGGATACATTTGAAAAAGTTCGTAAGTTTTTAAAAGAAGATCGTCGAAATCTAAAGCATTCGCTTTTTTCATTTCAGCTTCGTAGGCCTTATAAACCTCTAAAGACTTTGGATCGATAATACCACGAGGACCCTTGGCCTCAACTTGCTCTGAAGAAAGTCCCAACATTTTGACATTGCTGATCCGGGATTGAAAACCTTTGGCGGGGTACATTTTTTCGTTGATGTTTAAAATGGTCATCACTTTTTTAATTTGCGATAATTGATCACCGCTATCGTAAATTAAAAAGAAGCTCTTGTAGTCGAGCATCTCGATATGTTTTCTTAAAATGCGCACGCAAAAACTATGGAAAGTGCTGATCCAAAGTTGAGTTCGTACAGCCACACCCATCTCTGTTAAAATACCATGAATTCGATGCTCCATTTCTTTGGCGGCCTTATTGGTGAAGGTCACGCAAAGGATTTCATCAGGGGCCGCAAATCCTTGACCAATAATATGAGCCATCCGATGGGTCAGCACCCGAGTCTTGCCGGAACCGGCTCCGGCTAAGATTAAAAGGGGGCCCTGAGTCGTTAAAACCGCGTCCTTTTGAGGTGGGTTCAAATTAAGTGTAATGTTTTCTACGTCCGACAAAACGGCCTCATTTTCAGGTATATTGCGCCTTGAAAGTTATAGTGGGTGGAGGCCTTTTTGTGAAGAAGCTTTTTA
>JAYWEU010000269.1:0-9355 GCA_043779385.1 Pseudobdellovibrionaceae bacterium | reverse complement strand
CTAAGTAAGGCTCGCTTAAATCCGTCACGGTGATTTCAGCTTTTGGATAAGCCATCTTCATAAATTTGGATAAAATCCCCGTTCCCGCTCCAATTTCTAAAAAGTGCAGTCCTTGGCCATCTCCCGAAACATCTGATTTCATCATGGGTATCATCATTCGCCTCATGGCATCGGCGGCACCCATAAAAAGAATTTGGACTTGATGCTCGTACAAATCAGCCGATTGTTCGGTTAAATAACCTCCCGTTTGAAAATGAAAATTTCTGCGAAAATATTCTGGGACGTCTTTTAAGTACTGCTGCTCTTCGGCGCCAAATTCGTGCGCTTTTTTATCTCGACGTCGCCTGGAGATAGCAATTCCATCCCAAAAGATTTTAAAAACCCGGGCCGCGTGCTTGCCAGGATTTTCTGGACGTAGAACTTGGATCGGATAAAATCCATCGGCTATATTTTGAGTGTCTTTTTTTAAAAGCTGAAGAGCCTGCTGAATGATTTCTTGAATTTGCTTTCGCATCTCCAAAGGAGAAGGTCTTTTCGTTCCGACCACCAGTCTTTCAACGACAGGCAGACTTAAATTTTGCGCCAAATAATGAGCCGACCGAGCAACAGAAAAAGCATAGGTCGCTTGCGTTTGTATTTGCCGCTGAAGCTTTTTATTCCACTGTTTATTCCAAAGAGGCAGATTCATTCAAGGTCTCCCGCGAAGCATCTTTCGATTTCTTCCAGTTGTGATGAAGGCTAAACCCCACCAACATAAACCCCGCCAGCAAAACTAAAAAGGAAAATCCAAAAAACAAGACAACTGACATTAATTCTCCTTCACAAGGGGGCTTTCAGCGATCATTTGGCGAACCACCCAAGAGGCCATCGCCAGTCCAAAGGTTCCCGTCACAAAACTAGCGGTGCCCCAGATCACATTGCGATGTTCGCAGCTGTGCAAATTATTTTGCCCCTGGGGACAAACACATTTAAAGCCTTCACCCTTATCGTAATGCAAAGTCATCGGATCAGTGGGAACTTCTTCAGAAAAAACACAAGGCACACCAAAAAATTTTTCTTCAGGAAAATGATATTTTTGGCGCAAAATTTTTCGCACTTGATGGGCCATGGGATCAACCGTGGTCTGCGCAAGGTCAACAATCTTAACTTGGGTGGGATCCATCCGCGCCCCAGATCCAGAACTGGTGATCACAGGTAATTTTCTTTTCAAACACTGGTCCAGCAAGTGGCACTTGGCCGTCAAATTATCAATGGCATCCAAAATAAATTCAGGCTCTTTGGAAAAAATTATTTCTGAGTTTTTTTCGTTGTAAAACATCGGGACCGCTTCAACTTGGGCCTGCGGATTGATTTTTCGTAATCTCTCGGCCATGGCTTCAGATTTTTTTTTGCCCACCATTCCTTGGACGGCATGCAACTGACGGTTTGTATTCGTAATGCAAATTTCATCAAAGTCGACCAACGTGATCCGACCCACCCCACTGCGAGCTAAAGCTTCAGCCGCCCAAGAGCCGACGCCACCTAGGCCAATCACCATCACATGGCTACGAAATAACTTTTCCATGGCGCCGTCGCCGACAAGGCGACCCATCCGATCAAAACGACGATGAAGAACATAATTGGATTCAATGGGCTGTGGAAATTCTGTCATGGCCCACTTATATCAAAAGCTTCAGACCTTTGGAAACAGTCTTTTAAAATTGTTCGTCGTGATTTCAAGAATTTCCACGGGCGTCTTATCCTTCAGGCGGGCCACTTCAGCGGCCACCATGAACAAGCTGGATAAGGGGTTCAGCTGCCCCTGTAAGGCTTCTGGCGGCTGATCCGGACTGTCGGTCTCGATCAAAAGGTATTCTAAAGGAATCTCGCGCACGGCCTGCTTAAGCTTGGTATTTTCAGGGCGAACTAAGGGGCCTCCCACGGAAAGACAAAGCCCCAAATTAATAAAATCTTGGGCTTTTTGCCAACTGCCATTGAAGGAATGCACCATTCCCTTTTTCGGAGGAACACCCCAAAGATTAAAAATCTGCAGGGCCTGGTCATGGCATTGCACCAAATGCAAAACAATCGGCTTTTCAGCCGCTTCTGCGAGCGTCAGCTGATCTTCAAAAATTTGAATTTGCAGATCTGCTGATTCCTTCATGATATGGGGCCTAAAATCCAAACCAAGTTCACCCAAGGCCATCGCTTGAGGAAGTAATGGCGCTAGTTCATCCAACGCCAATTCACAGTCTTCTTCTGAATGGGCCGCGACAAAATATCGATGAAAACCAAAGCACACTCCGATTGGAAATTCTTTTTTCAGTTCTATTTGGCGCCGCCAATCGGTGGGACTAACTCCCCCTTGCATAAAAAACCCAAGCCCTTGACGACGGGCCTCTGCAACCATGACAGCTCGACTTTGATCCCAGCGGGGATCAGCTAAATGACAATGGGAATCCACCCATAAACCCAGATCAGAGTCCATAATAAGATCTCGCATAAAATCCCGACTCTCACAACTTTTAAAATCCCCCGATGAGATAAGGTCTAAACTCTAGGCTGTGAGGTATTTTTATGAAGAAGCATAATATTCAGTTCGGATTTGATGTGATCACAGAAAGCGGGCCCTTGCCGAAACCAACAGCCTTACGGGTGACATCCCATCACGAAAAGAATGTCGCTTACTCGAAGCCTTTGAAATATATGTCAGATGCTTTGGTGGGGCTTTCATTGATGCGCTTAAATCCCCACTTGCACGACTTTGTAAAAAAGGCGGATGTCAGTCTTGAAACCTATCAAGAAGCTTGGAACCAACTTGACCCCCACCACACGATGTTTGAACGTTCCCAAGAACGCGTTCAAGCCTTGAAAGCAAACGTCCCGTATTTAGATCCTAAAATGGTGTCCACTTTTGAAAAAACATTCACTGACACTTTGGATCGCGCCTGCCATCAAGAGGGCTTAGATTTCAAAGAGCTTTGGCCCTTGCTAGATGCCATGACGTACCTAGAGGGTAAAATTTCTTCACCGCTGATTTTCAATTTTGGTTTGCATTTTTCAAAGCCTTTTATCGATCGCTGTCAGACATTATACAGTTTGTTGTTTAACTTAAGGTCTTTGATGGCCGTCGATTTTAATGCTCATGTTGAAGATGCCTCGCACGAATGTTTAAAAATTGATTCGATCTCGGACTATTTGCCCAAAGCAGAATATGTCGTGAACGACGCCGTTCTTTATTATAATTTCAAAAAACTATCGCAACCTTTTGTGGCCGGAAAAAATAGTGATGTGCGCATTGAAAAGCTGATGGTAGATCCTATGAAAAAACATTTTGAGCAATGGGCTCATAATGCCGTCAACCTAGTCGATCAGTTGCCGAAAGAATTCTTAGAAAGCTTTCGTGCACCCGATTTAGAGGAAGCCCTGTATTTGGTGCAAATGGATTGGCTGCTAGGTTCAGAAGCTGGACTTTTATTTAGATTGAGAGAAGAGCTTTATGGCTTACTGAACGGCTATGAAAAAATATTTTGGCACGAGCGAGATGGTCGCAAGGCCCTGAAGCCTGTTCAATTAAGTCTTCATTTTGAATTGTCGGCAGACACTTGGTCTAAAGCTAAAGCGGCTTGACGGTCACGAGATCTTTCTCGCAGTTTAAGAATAAGCATGATCAATAGCCCCACCGCTAAAAGGCATAATAAAATAAATTTAAACTTCTGCATGCGAGCTAAAATGGGCTCGCCGTATCTTGCAATAAGAATAATCTGCGTCGGAACACTGATCGCTGCGGCCACACCATCAATCACAGCAAATTTCCAAATCGGAAATCTAAGCATGCCACAAGCTAAATGTCCTGGAAATCGGACCCCGGGAGTGAATCTAAAAATTCCGCAGGCGTAAGCCCCGTATTTGTGCGTCCACTGCTCCACTTTTTCCATCAGCGCCGCTTTAAAAAAGCGACTTAACTTTGGGCTGTACAGAAGCTTTCGCCCGTAATTTCGACCGATCGAATAAATTAAAAAATCACTGGCATAAACCGCTAAAAAAGCCACAAAAGACGCTTCATAAGCATTCACGACCGGAGCGCCGGGAAAAGGCGGCGGGAAAAGATCTGGATGACCACCCATAAAAGCAAGGACGCCAACGCTGATCAATGTCACTTCTTCTGGCAAGGGCAGACCAAACGCTGACATCAGCATCATGCAAACGATCCCAGCGTAAACATAGCCTGGATGGTAGGCGTACTGGGACATCCACTGAAATATCGGCTCGTTGGCCAAACTCAAATAAGACCTTCCTTGAAAATCATCGTCACACTGTGCTAATTACAGGCTCTAATGTCAACGCCGTTACGAGTGCGCCATCTGCTGTCATCGAAGACACTTCTGCTCAGCGAATTTATTATCTCTCAAACCGAGAGCACTGCAGATATTTTTTTTACTTGGCTCGACCTTGGAGCGATTTATTTAAACCAGAAACGCTGCGTAGCAGACCTAGTCATTGATCCGGGTGACTACGTTCGAGTTCATATTCAACCCAAAAGATTTCCTTTGCTTAATCAATCAGCAGAAAATTATGTCGTCGCTTGGGAAAAAGATTTTGTAATTTTTAATAAACCGCAGGGCTTTCCCTGTCATCCGACGGTCGATAATCGCAAAGAAAACTTAATCACTTATTTTTCAGACTATTTTCAAAAAAAATTTTATTTGACCCATCGTTTAGACACCGGCACCGGTGGTCTTTGGTTACTGGCTTTAAATCAAGAATTTCAAAAAACATTTAATGTTATTTTACAAAACCAAATGAGCCAAAAAATATATTTGGCACGCACAGAAAACAAATGGACCCAAGGGTTAGGGCGCTTCACCCATTATATGAAACCTTCTTTACGAGCGCCGCGCGAAGTTTTTGAAAATGATTTTGAAAAGTCGCTGAAATGTCAGCTTCAAATTGAAAATATCAACGACTCGGAAAAAAGCACAAGCGATCTAGACATTCGACTTTTGACCGGCCGAACTCATCAAATTCGCTCGCAATTATCTTTTTTAGGAAGTCCGATTTTAGGAGACACGATGTATGGCTCAAAATATAATTTCAAAGAAGGCTTTCGCGAACGCTGGGCCCTTTGGGCCAAAGAACTTATTTTTGAGGCCGATCAAAAATACCATTTCAAGTTGCCCGACGAAACTCTGCACCAGGCTTTGGCAGAATTTGATTTGAGTTAATACAGCGGCAGTCCATGCCTGGGCTTGATAGCATTCCAAAATTTTATAATTCCAAACCTATCATTCGTCCGAATTCTTTTTTCCGCTGCTCATCAAAGAAAAACTTTAGCTCTATAAGAAATCGAAATTTTTCGTTAAATTGAGCGCCCGTGACTATGAATCCCTGTCGTAACTTGGGGATCAGGACAGCCGCGTTGTTGGGGTGGTGGGTGCTAGTAACAACTTGAAACCCCTCTTCCTTGAGTCTTTCAAGGGTAGCCGTTAGAAGAATTGAATAAAATCCCTGATTGCGATGACTTTCAATAATGGCAGAGTTTTGCATGTAGTAGGTCTCTGGATCAACGGCGAATCCCCAATGCCATCCCACCGGCTGGTCGCCTTTGTACAGTCCCAGCCTAAGATGAAATGGCGTATGAGTTTTTGCTCTTTGACTAATTTTTTCCCTAGCTTCCAAACTGATATTTGCAACGGACTGGTCACGGACACGATTTTTAAAAGTACGCTCATAGTGTTCATCACAAATTCGATTGAGCTCATCATTGCTAATTTCATTGACAATAAGGTCATCCTCAAATTTCATACTCCAAGTCATCATCACTCCAAAATTCATAGGTCTTTGAGATCGCCTTCATTTGCGCCTTAGGTTGTAAAAAGCTATAAGGGAATTTTAGAATTGGCAAGAATAGGACGGGTTAATAGCTCGCGTAAGTGATAAAAATCCATTTGTTGTCTTCAGGTCGACCAAAAGCCACCGCATCTTTTCGATTTAACAAAGCCGTGCGATTTTCCAAAGCCAAAGTAAAACTTAAAGATTTAGCAGCTCGGTAATCAAACCCCATTTGAGTTTTAAAATCGGTATCATGGCGGGGTTCGATATTTTCAGCTGCGGACCCAAAATACCAACTGTCTTCAAATCCCAAGCGCGGCTTAAATGAAAACTTTTTAGATAAATTGGCATCAATTTCAATATAGTTTTCAGTGTTCCATTGCTTTGTGCCTTTGACGGCCGTGGAAGGGTAAGTTCCGTCATCGCTTCTAGCGACGTCACCGTCTAAATAATCTTTTTGAGTTTGAACAAAATAATCCGTTTTATTGCTAAAATTAAAATTAGAAAATTTATATAAAGGTTGGTCGAAAAAGAATTCAGTTCTTAACTGGGTCACAAGCTTAGTGGCTTGTGAAAACCGTGACAGCGGTAAATAAATCCGACCACTGCCCGAAAGATTCCAGTCATCAAACTTGGCGATCGAGTACCTTGAATAAGTAAAATAGGGATCGCCGGTTTCAGTTTGATGTCCTACATAATCTTCTTTAAATTTTGAAGGGTTGAATTTATACCCGGCGGAATCATAATAAAAAACGTAGCGAAAACCAACCTGATCATTAGAATCAATTTTTTTACTCACACCGATGTAATTGTAGGCGCCAACACTTGTTCCACCACGACTGATATCAACCGCTCGACCGCCGGCTAAGCTGAAGAACGAAAACTTATAGATTTGTTTCTCGGCACTGATCAAGTCCCGAGTCGCGTAGTTTTTTATCATAGGAATTGACGGGGTCGCCGGGTTTTCCGTTTTCTGTGTGGCGGTCTCATCTGCGGCGCTAGGACTATTTGCAGGTACGGACAAGGTTGACGTCGCGGCCTCTTCGGCTTGGGCTGAAGGGCTTAACAGCAAAAGAATTAAAATAAATTTTTTCAAACTTGTGCCCTTCATTTCTTCTTTTCCTTACATTCGTAAGATTCTTGAAAGATCCATCATCGGTCGAATCGATGAGTCCGTGCAGGGAATCAGTTTTTCTTCGGCCATCGTACTTAAGTTGATCAAAGACTCTTTCTTCAGCTGAACCAGTTCTTTGTCTTTTTTATTTTCACTGTTCATCAGATTCAAGGTCCCCACAGCGTGAGGACAAGCTCCCAAATGCACAGAAAAATTTTCTGAGACACTTAAATTCAAAGTCCGTATTGGGGGTGCATTTCGAGCTTTATTATTATTTAATCTAAAATTTGATTTGGTGATGATGTAATGAGCTGGAAGTCCCGCCGCTGTTTCGTCGCGACGGACCGTCATCTGCGACGCGATCATCACTTCCGTCAGAAATGGTTTCGGAAGCTCTTTTGAAATGGAAATCTTCATGAATTTAATTTCAATATGATACAAATTTTGATTGTCTTTATCGGGTGTGATTTCAACTAATTCCTGTTCGATTTTTGACATCACATCGGGCGCTGGAGATAAAGACAAAGCTACGTTTCCGACCCCATCTAATTTTAAGGGATCCATGGTCGCTGAAGCTTGCCAACTAAGGACACTGTCTTGTCGACCTTTTTCTAAGGGCGTGCTTTGTCGTTGATACAGATTTAAAACTGGCAGATCTTTTTTTCCAGTGCTTTTTCGATCATCTTTGTAAGCGTAACCGATCTCGCCGGCCGCTTCTGGATGCAAAGTCATTTCAAGAACATTGATAATTTCAATTTGCTTTTCAAGCGCAAAAATCGCCGCTGAGGTGTCGCCGAAAAAAATTTCTGGGTCGGCTTTAGCGTTGATGCCCTTTTTTCCCCGCTCAGAATCTTGGAGCAAACGGACATCACGCGGTTCGCAGGCCGACAGAAGAAAGAGCGATATCACGGACAATAATAAGGATTTCATCGTTTTAAGATGTAACCTAGGGCTTCCAAGATGTCGAGAACGGCCTGTCCCGCCGACTACTCTTTACATTGAAAGATCAAAAGATCGACAGTCTGACCGCCCAGAATCAAACTTATATTTTCAGAAAGTTTATAAGTCTCGGATATGCATCCAGGATTTAAAGACTTGGTAGGAACCACTAAGGCCATCTTAGCGGGCTTCCAGGCTTTGACAAGGCTGGTCGCCAGTTCATCAAATTCCCTATTTTGCGCAAGCCTTGTCCCCCATGGCGGGTTGGCGACCAGCCAAACTGGCGGTGGAACAGGTTTTTCGGGTTTAAAGGCGTCGCCTTGACTGATTTTTAATTCCTCTTGTTTTAAGCGAAACTGGGTCTGATCAATATCAAAGTTTTCTTTTGTCAGCCGAACCATTTCTGGGTCTGAATCAAAACCATAAAGATCACCAAACGTGGGGTGCGACGACCATTTATAATTCAATGAAAAAGTGGCTGATTTGAAAAGCTTTGGGGCTTGCACTAACGATTGAAATGCAAAAGGCCTAGAAAAATTAGGCGCCCTTAAAGTTGCAGCTTCCAGCAAGAATGTGCCAGAGCCCATAAAAGGATCGACTAGGTGGATTGAAGCCAACTCGGACCCTGAATGACCCTTCATCATTCGGCGCAAAACAAAGTGGGCCCAACTTTCACGAAAGGGCGCCTCACCGACTTTTTTCTGAAGGCTTCGTTTGTACAAAGCTTCACCACTTAAATCCAAGCTGATGGTGATAATATCATCGTGATTTCTAAAATAGATATCAATGGGCGCTTGTCCTGCTGGCATTTTACATTCGCTAATCACTTTATTTGCAATTTCTTTGATACGCTTTTGATGATTCATTCGGGTTCCCGAAGCGGAAACATGCCATTCAATATTTGAAGTTTTTAACCACTGCCCCCAGGGAACGCGCTTTAAATTATCATAAAGTTTATTTAAATCGCGGCATTTAAATTCACTGATGCGCCAAAGAACCCGCGTCGCCGTTTTCATAAAAAAATTAAATTGCACGGCTCGAAAAAAATCACAGGGAATTTCGATTCCACCGCGGATCACGACGATTTCAGGCAAAGCTTCACTTTGAGTTTGCGCTTGCGGCGACAGCAAATACGGCCAAACTTCTTTCAGCTCGGCTAAAAGTTCTTTTTCCATCCCCGGAGTGCAAACGATCAACGCTTTTTCGACTGACTTTACCATTGCTTTTTCCATCTGGGGAAACCCCATAAAAGTGCCATCGACAGCGCCAAACAAGCCGGCCCCGCAAGCATCGCCCAAGAAATGCCCCATTGATCTGTCATCCAGCCAGAACCCACATGCATGATCACAACCATCAAGGATTGCAAAGCCATTGATAAGGCCATCGCTTGATTTAGAAATCGAGGAAACGCTTCAGAGACATAAATGACACTTAAAGCATAAAATGGTCCCATTGTCAGGCCTGCAAAAATAAAAAACCCTTCATGCACAT
>JAYWEU010000268.1:0-24097 GCA_043779385.1 Pseudobdellovibrionaceae bacterium | reverse complement strand
GCTGATCTCTTGAACCAGCTGACGCTGAACATTTTTTCCTGCTACGGTGTCGCTCACCTGAGCTGAGATTGTCGCTGGAATTCCTTTTTTTCTTTTTTGATAAGACTCAACACTAGAAAATGAAATTCCACCGGTTAGAACTTGTGTTTGAGTCTCTGTATCACGACTTAAAAGATCGTATTTTTTTTGCTGATTCCCTTCAAAACGATCTTGGGCTTTTTGTGCCCACTCAGAGTTTGCGAAAAAATTCCAGGACTCACCCACGGCATAACTTAATTGAACAGTTTCTGTTAATTTCATTCCGGTTTGCCGTCTAAGACTTTCTTTTTGATCAGCACTTGGTAGAAGATCGTCTTCATTCTGAGGAACTCGGACCGTCACCTGATCAGGGATGTACATTCGCACACCTAAAAGACCCGAAACTTTCAAGCGCTCTAAAATTGGATAAGCAGAAATCATCTGAGGCTCAATATAAGTATAACCAAACTGGTTGAAGGCCGCTAAATTATCAGGATCATATTTTGGACCGGTCGGTAGAATAATATTCAATCGAAACTGTGATTGAATCGCGCCGTAATCATCAAAACGATAAAGACTGGCCAATTGCAAATCGCCCAGAAAAGTTTGATCTTGGCTTTCTAAGTCGTGATAACCTTTTTTATTAAGCTCAGCATGAAAGGCCGAAATTAAATCGATGTCCTCCAATTGTTGTAAGCCCTGACTAAGCTCATCAACACCGAGGCCGCTAGCGATCGCTTTAAAGGCACTAATATTGGAATTCGTTTTAGAAAGTTGAATATCATTTTTGTAATGAATCACGGGAACCCCGGCGCCCACGGTCCAGCGATCGTTGATCCCGTAAGCCATGACAGGCGCCGTGTACTGAATGACCGGCCGCGAATCGATTTTTAAGGTGCCTTTATTGATCTGAGAACCTAAATCATATCGGCCCATGCGATTAAACAATCCCACCAGGGCTTCGATCTTTGGCTCAAGAACAGTTAATTTTTTGGCGTTGAATTCGACAGACCTTAAATCCACAGAATTATTTAAATGGCCTGAATCATTGTACTGCTGACTGAGCTGAGAAATATTTCCATAACGTATAGAAGGACTGCGGATACCTTCTGGAATCGTTTGGGTTGAAATCTGGGCTTCCAGTGCGGCTGGCAAGAGACTGCAAAAAATCACCGGCAAAATAGCTCTGAATTTCATTGCGCTCTCCCCCTGATTTCGGCATAAAATTTTTGTCTTGAGAACCACCTGTATAGCTAGGACCGTGCCACTTAAATTGGTGACAAAACGAACCATTTCAAGAAGTTAGCAACTGCTGAAAATCAAAGAGTTAATGAAAAAACTAGTGTAAATGCTCTGTCCTTAACAGATCTGGCAGCATCAGATTTAACGCTTTGCGCTGCGCCAATTCGGGCGAACAAAGTGACAGTCGAGGGCTTTTTACATTATCTTGTGCGCTTCGTTTCACCAGGAGCATCGATGAACTTTCTTGTCGCCATTCACTTGTTTATTGCCTTTTCACTGATCGTTTTAGTTTTGATTCAAGACTCAAAGGGCGGTGGAGCTCTGGGCATCGGCGGCGGATCGAATTCATTTCTGGGCGCAACAGGTGCGCAAACTTTGTACGCTCGCATGACCCGCTGGGCGGCAGCACTTTTCGGTATTAGCTGTATTATGTTATCTGTTCAAATTACGCGCGAAGGGCGAAGTGTGATTGATTCGGCTCCCGTCGTAACAACTCCGCCAGCCGCATCAGCCCCTGCCAACACAGCGCCAGAAACACCGGCCGCGGCAATGACCCCGGAACAAGCTCCTGCCGCGCCCACTGAGAAAACGAAATAAGTTTTGAATTCTTTGCTGAATAGGTTCTAATTGTCTGATGGGACGAAATTCTGGTCTAGTCATGACCTTCTTTTTTTCAGGTCTACTTCTACTTTGTATTGGTGTGCTCGTTTCAAAATGGATGGACGCCGATTCGCCGACCTCGCCGGCTTTAGCGCAAATCGAAAAAATCACGGATCAAGTTTTAATTCTTAAAAAACACCAGACGCAAAAAGAAGTTGTTAAAAAGAAAACCCCGTTGCGAGCTTTAGAAACTTTAGAAACCACCGTCGACGGCGAAGCTTTCCTCGATTTCCCCAGCGCTTTCCGATTGCATGTGTTTCCAAACACTCAGCTAACACTCGATCAAGAGGGCGATGCGACGGTTGTTTACCTGAAGGCCGGTGAAATTAAAATGGACAGCCAAGGCCGTGACGGAACCTTATTGATCGCAAAGGGCGGGTTGCGATGGCCAGCACCTGAGTATGATAGCTTAAATAAAACATCTCGTGCTGCAGAGCCCACTTTACCGGCCACTGATTCGCAAGCCCAAGAGGGACTGACGCCTTCCTATATTGTCGATACTTTAAAATCTCAGAAGGGAATTTTCTATAAGTGTTACACGCAGCTTTTACAAAAAAAGCCAGGCCTGGTCGGCGAGACTTCAATTTCCATGACGATTGAGCCGAATGGGAAAATTTCTAGATCCGATGTGACGACCAGTCAGTTGGGCGATGCTTCATTTAAGAAATGCTTGATTGAAGCCACCGCACGAATTGAATTCAAACCTTTCCGCGGCGACGCCATCACGACGGTCTTTCCATTAAAATTTGAATAAACGTCTTTGTTGGATCAATTTTTAGATAGGATTAAATTATGGGATATTTTTCAGAAGTCTCGGGGTTTCAAAAACATTATAAATTAGGAATTCTAGACCGGGCGATTCTGTATTTTCTTTATCCCATCTTTAAGATGCATCATTGGTTTTATTATGGCTCTGTTCTTGAAAAAAAAGTTTCGCGTCGATTTTTTTCGCTCCTTCCTTCAAATCAATGCCTAAAAATCCAATGCTATTCTCCTTCTCTGGGCCGAAAATTTAATCTGCCCATTTGGTTTGTTCCTGATCACCTGACCAGCCTCCTTGAAATTTTTTGGAATCATTCTTACAAACTTGAAGTTGGCTGGACGCCCAGCTGTTTGGTCGACGCCGGTGCTAATATTGGATATTCAAGTCTGTACCTTGCAACCCAGTGCGGAGTGAAACGAATTTTAGCGATTGAGGCCAATTCCACGCTGATCCCTAAGTTAAAATATATCGCTGAGATTCTTAAAAATCATACGATCGATCTTCGAATTGCCGATGGCGCCTTAGTGGGTCAGTCAAGAACACTCGTTTTTGAAGTTCATGAAAATAGCCGAGATTCCTCAATGCAAACTGTCGGTCCGAAAGACACCCAGCGCATCACAATCCAAGGCTATAAATTAACTGAATGGCAAGACCGTCTAGGCTTTTCAAAAAAAGATCTTGAGCAAAATCGACTTTTCAAAATTGATGTTGAGGGCGCAGAATATGAAATCATCGAGCAGGACAAAGAGGCCTTTTTAAATGCCCATTATCTGATCGCTGAAGTTCATGGGGCGCAAGATAAAAGGAATCAATTCGCAAGTGAATTGCCGACGAAATTTAATATTCAAAAAAGACTGATCACTCCGGCTTGCGACACGGTCGAAGTCCTTTATGCCAGTCAATTGCACTAGCGGTAATCGTTTAGATAGTCGATATGAGGCATCACCCAGGGCTCGTGGGCGCCTTCCATTTCAAAAACTTTTCCATTCAGGATAATTTTTTCGCGCAAGGGTTCTATGGAGGGTTTGTAGCCTTCGTACAAAATTCCTTTTTCTGTCAAAAAGGATTTTGTTTTTTCAAAAGCCATCTGTCCTAAAATTCCTCGGCGGATTAATTCGTCATAGGACTTGCACAGTTCTTCGGGGGTGTAGCCGTAATTATGAATCATATCTTCTAGGACGGCGTACAAAACGCCTAAGTCCAAACGACCATCTTGAAAAAGATCAATGGCCACTTGAAATGTATTTGTGGTTGCCATCGTTCGGCGACCAAATTTTAAATAATAATCGGGATCCGTATCGGTCGCTAAATTAATATAAATTTTTTCAACGGGATCTTGTGTGGGAATCTGCGCTTGAAGCTCTAAAATGGTATCGACTTGTTCTCCGGTCACAGAAAAGCCTGCCAGTGTTGTGCGAATATCACCGGCAGAAATTCGGCGCGAACAAATATCCGAATATAAATTATAAATCGTCGCATCTGTTTCTGAGTCATCGCCCCAGCAAATTTGTTTGACCTCGGGATGCAAATAACATCGAAGCTGCATCAGGGCTTGAAGCTTATAGCCAACTTGCTTGGTCAGGCGCCAGAAGCGGCCCGGTCGCAAATTTTGTAGATTATCTTTATAAAAACAACCCAAAGGATTGATCTGATCGATTGAAAATTTTTCTGAAATTCGCTCTTCCAATTGGGGAGGTGAGGCGGTGATAAAATAAATTGGAAAGTACTGCTGGCCTTTTTTTTCTTTGCGGTACTGGCTCAGGGCCTGTAGCAAAGTGTCGGTGCCTGGGATGTTTTTTTTTGCAAAGGCACGCTCTAAGATCGTTTGCATTAAGCCACTTAAAGAATCAATCGAAGTGTCTAAGTAAGTCTTATCCAGGTCCCAGACGAAAACCTCTTCGGTGCTTTTTTCAATACCTTCTGAGGCATATCTAAAAAACACCACGTCGCCGTTAATTTCTGCTCTTTCGCGCCAATCTGCCATGGTCTTTAACTATAATGCCCTCCTGGGCCCAGGGCAAAACCTGTTTGCCAAGAACTGGCCCCTATGCTACCTGATGGCCATGGTGCTCCACGATCTTAGCTTTGAATTCACGGATATCTCGCAATGCCAAAGAACTTGGAACTTTGGCCCTAGACATCAACTTTCGGATCAATTGCCGGCGTGGGCCTTCGGCGGTTTTCTAATTTCTGGATTTGATCTGGAATCACCTCATCCGGTGCAGAATGTGACTAACGCCAGCCCTGAACAAGCGGCAGAATTGTTTTTTTCTTTGTATCCTTATTTATCATGGCCGGAATTTGTCAGGCTCAGCCACCAGCCGAAATTAGCTGAGCTGATGGATTGTGATTTTTTGTTAAGAAAATATGGGACTAAGTCTGATGATCGATATAAAAAAATATCGGATTTTTTGCTGCAGTGGCCGGCCGAAGTCCAAGAGTATTTATCAGATAAAGATCTACGACCTTTTGATATGGCCATTATTGATCAACTGTCGCTTGATGTACAAAAAGATATTTTATCTTTGCTGGCCAGTTCAAAGCTATCCAAGTCCTTATTTTGTCAGCTTCTAGATTTGTCTGGCGAACTGATTCTGATGGAAACACCTGTCGAAGATGTGATGGCGGCTTTAAAATCACCCAATGCCTTATCTGAGCTTCGCGAAAAAAGATTCCCTTTGACCAACCAAAAAGAACTGGCTTTAAAAAATTTGATGTCCAGTTTTCAATGGCCAAAGGGCGTCAGTTCCCAGATTTTACGAAAAGGCGATGTGCACGGCCTTGAAATTAAATTGTTTGTCAAAGATGCCACAGAATTTGAGAAAACTTTAACGGGGCTGCGGTCCGTCGCTTCAAACTGGAAGAAAAAAAATGAACCTGATCCAGCACTTTGAAAAAGTTTACCTCGACCAAGCCTCGGTCGAGTCCCCTGTTGCCCAGCGAATTCAAAAGCTATTTCCTGCTGATAAGGTTCAAATCATTGAAAAACCCACTTGGCCCGAACGGGCAGGGATGATGACGCCCGAGCAATTCGATCAAAGTAAAAAAACTTTATTTGTAACGCCTTTTAAAGGCCAATTCTTTAAACGCTGCCCAGGCGCCACTCAGAAAAAGGTTTTAAGCTGTTGCAATTATCATGTTTTGAATCTGGGCGCCCAGTGCAATATGAATTGTTCCTACTGTTATTTGCAAAGCTATCTTAATTCGCCGGTCTTAAAAATTTATTCTAATTTGGACAAAGCCCTTTTAGAGCTTAAGGCCATGGCAGATGCCAATCCTGAGGCCCCCTTCCGCGTCGGAACTGGCGAAGTGATTGATAGTTTAAGTTTAGATCCATTGACCCTTTACTCGCGGGAATTGATTTCTTTTTTTAGAAATTATCCCAAGTGGACCTTAGAGTTTAAAACGAAATCGGCCGAGGTTGCGCAGTTTTTGGATGTTCCTCATTCTGGGAATGTCGTTGTCAGCTGGTCCATCAATCCCCGTCTAATTATTCAGAACGAAGAGCACGGCACCGCCAGTTTTGAATCTAGAATGCAAGCAGCGCGAGAATGTGTTAACGCCGGATTTCAAATTGCTTTCCATATTGATCCCATGATTTGGCATCCTGAATGGAAGCAAAGCTATGCGGAGCTTGCTTCAGAAATTGCAACACGGTTTAGCCCGCAAGAAGTGAATGTCATCTCGGTCGGTGCCTTGCGGTTTCAACCTGAACAAAAAGCCATGATGCGAGAACGTTTTGGGATGAAAAGTTTAGTGACATCAGCCGAAGTTTTTATCAGCGAGGGCGGTAAAATGCGCTATGACCTAAGCCTTCGCCAAGAAATGTTTCATTTTATGATCACTCAGCTGAAATCCCACAATCCCGCTTGGAGAATATTCTTATGCATGGAAACTCCAGAGTCCTGGATTTCAAGCTTTGAGTCCCATCCCATGCAAATTGAGGGGCTGAAGGATTTATTCCGACCCTTGCCTAAACTGCAAGAAGTGTCTGTTTAAACAATTTACCATTCCCTCTTTTTACCATCGCGGAAGAAGCTTCCGTTGGGGCCATCATTGGGTAATGTGGCCGCCCAAATAATCCCAGAAATACCTTGTTCAAGCGTTCTTGTGGCGCCACTGCCGCCCATCTCTGTTTTGACCCAGCCGGGACAGACTGAGTTCACTAAAATATTTTCTCCCGCTTGGTTTGAAAATAATTTAGTGACGGTATTTAAAGCCGTTTTAGAAATTCGGTAAGAGGGACTGCCGCCACCCATGTCTGAAAGTTGACCCATGCCACTAGACACATTCACCACTCGGGCCGCACTTGATTTCTGCAGTAAGGGCCACAGACTTTCAGTCAGTAAAAAAGGCCCCAAGGTGTTGGTCTTAAAAGTTTTTAGAATTTTTTCAGCGATCGGAAGATGTTCATCATCAATAAAGATGCCGGCATTGTTAATCAGAACATCAATGCTTGAAAACTTGGCCGTAATATCTTTCGCAAAGTTCTTGATACTGCTTTCATCTGACACATCCAAAGTCATAGCTTGAACTTTTAAGCTCTCTTTTTTTAAAAGTGCTAATTTTTTTTCAAGTTCTTCTGTCTTTCTTGCCGCAAAAACCACTTCGTAGTTTTTCTTAGCTAAGGCTTCAGCGGCTGCAAACCCTAACCCGCGGTTAGCTCCGGTGACGATGGCAATAGGCATTTTAAACTCCTTTTTTTATCTTTTATTTTTTCTTAGTGGCCGGTGGATTTAAGTCCGCTAACCATTTTAAAAACTGAGGACGATATTTTTTTTCATGGGACCAAAAAACATCCGTATGCTGTCCCCCTTCGATGCGCCAAATTTGTTTGGGCTCACCCAGTTGCTCATAAACGCGCTCGCCCATTTCTGGCTCTACGACACGGTCGGATTGCCCATGAATCACCAGAACTGGTACAGGCGAAATCTTTGCAATTTCAGAGGCCTTCCATTTGTCACTGACTAAAACGAAAGTCAGGGGTTGCAAAATCCAAGTGATCCAGGACAAGGATAATTTTTTTCTTGCAATGCCTTGATACGAATTAAAGGTGCTATCTAAAACAACCCCTTTGATGGGAATTTGATCTTTTTTATCGAGCACCACACGCTGAGCAATAGCTCCGCCCAAACTTTGTCCAAAAATAATCAGCGGCTGAGGGTCGTACTGATGCAACCAATCCATTGCGGCGCGGCCGGCTTGAACTGTGCCCGCCTGCGAAGCTTCACCTGAGGACTGACCATACCCAGGATAGTCAAAAATAAGGAAATTATAGCCCTCGGCGGGAAGCCAAGATAAGTGGACAAAGTGCGCAGATAAATTTTCGGCATTACCATGAAAAAATAAAATGGTTCCTAAAACAGGCTTACGGGTCGATTCAAAAAGCCAGGCATGAATTTTTTCTCCGTCTTCTGTTTGAAACCAGATATCTTTTGGAGTCAGATTAAATTTTTTGGGATCAAAATAAAGTTGCTTCGATGGATAATAAAAAAGATGAGTGCAGGAGCTGCTAAAAAGCCCTGTCCCCAAAATCCAAAAAATTAAAATAAATCTTTTCAAAATTAAATCCTTAAAAAATTTTAATAGTATGAAAACAACTGCACACTTCCTGCTTTATCAAATCCGTAATCCATATACCCAATTCGCACTCCATAGGTTTTAGAGAATGAGTATTGATGAGACAGACCTCTTTGAAAGTAAACTCTTTCAGAGCCCTGAAGATCAAGTCTTTCCCAAGCCTCAAACATAGAAATAACAGACGGATTCCAACGAATACGAAGTCTGACTTCGGGACCAGCGCCCAGCCAGATTTGGGTGTTATTTTCGCTGTGCAGACCAGAAATTCCCTTGACGCCCAAAGACAGTAGCGAATAGGGCGAGGACCCCAAAGACCAAGTCCCTCCGGCCCCACCTGTAACGCCGGACCAGCGACAATAATCGCAGTTTTCATTTCTGACCCTTTCCGTGGCGACGCGAAAATTCCAAGATAAATCATTTTGTAGGTTTGAAAATGGGGTGTTTGAGCGCACCTCAAACAAAGTCCAATCTTCCAATGCCAAGGTCCTAGAAACTTCAACATAACTGGCTTGAAAATTAAAAAAAGTGATCTGAGCGTATTCTGGATAACCTTGAATTGGATCTAATTGATCATGAAGTGCAAATTTATAATCCAATAAATAACGACTGGCGTTTTCCTTCACCATTAAGTATCCAGCACCTAAACGGCGCGAGCCATGGGCTTCATGGGGCTTTTCCAAGGTGGGTAAATCAACCTTAACTGGTTCGGAAATAAGATCTATCTGGCTGCGGCGATTAAGGACTTGGCCTTTAAATTTTAAAATCTCTGCGCCTTCGACCTGAATTTCATAGGAATATTTGAAATCGATGTAATCGACTGTCGTATCAAGAATTCGAACTTGGGATTTAAGGGATTGCCGACTGATCTCATCTGGAATTTTTTTTAATTTTATTGTTTTAACCACCAAATCAACTTCATCGCTTGTTAAGTCCCGCGCACGAGTCAAAAGCTCGGTTCGAATCGAGGGTCTAAAATGAACCGCTTTCACTAATCCTGGAACCTGCCATAAAACTTGCACGGTGTCTGACGGAATCACAAAAGTTTTTAGTCGTGACAGTAAATCAATCTTTGAATCAGCGGCTTCAAGGATTGAAAACATATGATAGGAGCAATTTTCAGAAAGGTACCAGTAATTAATCAGCGTTGGACCCAACTCCCAAACATGCTCGATCAAATGATCGACGGTTTCGGGACCGATATTCAATTCGTAGTCCCACAAATCCCTGGATTCAGCATTGCTGTACTCGCGGACTTTATAATAAAATGGTGTGGTTGTGAAAGTTCCACTGAACATTCCAAAAAGTCCTTTAAAAGCATAAATAAGACCATTATCGGTATCTCTGTTGGCTGCGTAGTTCAGACCATAGTCCAAAAGCTCGTAGCGCTTTCCATTTTCGGCAGGGGCTTTATTAATTCTTAAAAATGTATGGCCAAAAGCCGACGATGGATTATTTAAATAGTAGCTTGAAAAAATCAGTGAAACGCCGGGACCGATCAGAGTTTTTTTAAATTTTTCAAAGCGTGGACAAGGGCGAGTGGGCCAATCGATCGAACGTGAACCGACTTTTTTCTTAAGCCAACTGAATCGCGCGGGATAACGACATATCGGAACTTTTTTTTCATCTTGATCTGACGCCTGCAATTCTTCGGAGAAAAAGGCTTCAATCGTGGCTTCAAGTTCCGCCTTGCGATCTTTTTTCCCCTGCGGACTAAAAAAGAAATCATCGCCATCCACTTGGCTTTCAAGGCCACCCAAAGTCGTACGTTCAAAATGCAGAAGCTTTCTCCAGGTCAGATCTTCGTCCCATTTTTCAGCTTGGGACCAGGATTTTATTTGTGCCGCCGACGACTTAATATCCGCTTGGGCATGAACAAATAGCATCGTAAAAATAAAAAAGATGGGGAACTTCATAACTTCCCCATCTGACTTCAAACCTTATTAGGAATCAAGTTTTAAGCGATATTAAGCGCCGCAAGCTTGTGTATGATTCTTTTGAACCATATTTTCAATGCCTGTTCGGATCGCCGTCGGCTGCATGCTAGTCTTTACAAAAATAGCATCATAGTTCGACTTCATGGCTTGACCGAAAGCATGCTCCTGGCAACCCATCAACTGAGCTAAGCCCGCCAAAGTTTCACCTTGTCCACGAGCTGAATCTTTCGCTAAAGCGATCCGATTCACTTCAATAAACATGGGCACTTCACGGTTGATGGCAACAGTTCCACCATCAACGCAGTTTGAAGTTCCGGAAGAAATACCGAAAGTTTGAGTCCCCGAAGTGTCGTTAGTTGTGCTGGCCAAGACCTGGTTGCCATCTTTACCCATCACCACAGAACCCAAGCCACAACCGGCTTCACCATAGTTTCCAGCAAATGCGCTCATGCCACCCAAAGAAATCATAAGTACTAAAAGTTTTTTCATTTAAATCTCCTTTAAATTTTTAAAGCTGAATTCATTCAGCCTAGATAAGACAAGCTTTGATCGCAAGAGCTTCAAACTGACCATCAGTTGCGCCGCCTTGAGGAAAATCTTGTGAGTAAGTTTTTTTCAAAGACGTTGGGAAACTTTCTGAATTGCACTCAAGCAATTGACCTAAAGAAACTAAAGTTTCGCCCTGTCCACGCACAGCTTCTTTTTCTAAAGCCATTTTATTGACTTTAATAAACTCATGCGTCGACGCTGATTTTCCGGATTCGCCACAGTTTGAAGTGCCCGATGAAATGGCAAAAGTCTGATTGTTATAAACACCATTTGTCGTGCTTGAAAAAACCTGGATCATTCCTGGCTTTTGACCAAAAATAACCGAGCCAATTCCGCAGCCTGCCATGCCGTAACCTTGGCCGGTGAATTGATCATGCAAAGACTTTGTTTTTTCTGCTTGGGCACTGAATCCCAGGCAAAACACCGCTCCCGCGATAAAAATTGATTTTTTCATTAAAACCTCCGTTTAGAAAAATCAGATTGTTGGTTGTATGCTAAGATGTTGGTCAGCAAATTCAACGAGATTACAGGACCACCTGCATCACGAAGGCCAGATCAGCTTTTCTTTTGGAAACTCAATCCAGGTCTCGTTGCTTGGAAAATCAGCAGGTCGAGGCTCGGTTTGCCCTGTGGCCTTTAAATATCCCGTTAACGCGCAAATAAAAGCTTCAAAGGCGTGATTGTTTTCAACCATCAAGCGCTGATCTTGTTCATAAAGAAAAGCCAGTTTATTTAGGCTGAGCTGCTGAATAATAATTTTCCGACTTTCATTACCGCTGGTTGAATGGCGATGATAGCGCAAGTGGGTTTTACCCACATTCAAGGCCCTGCCAATTCGCCAGATTGAAAGTTTTGGAAAAACCTCAATACTAGGAAGATTGAGTCTTCGCTCGATAAAAGAGGCCCTTGCTAATAAGGGGGCTAAATTGGCACCTAAGGCAGGTCCGACATTCATAGGTTCTTCAATTTCGCTTTTTAAATACATTTCCACGGGACGTTCCGTGTAGGGGGTAAAAAGTTTTTTTGGCTTTTTTTGTTTTTGTTCTTCCTGATTGTGCTTTCGCATCCACTGGATGTGTTCCACTTGGCAGGTCTCGTAGCCAGGGCAAGGCAAGTCACAACGATTGCAAAAAGGCTGCGTCCACGGCACATCCCAGGCCACCGACTGCACTTTTCCTTGATAGCTTTCAATGATTTCATGAATCTTAAGATCTGCAGAAATTTGGGCTTCGCTTTTAATTCTTTCAAACATATTCGACAAAAAAATCTTTTTAAACTTAGGAAAATATTCAACGACGGCGACACAGGCTTTGTCGGCCTTACCTCCACTGAGGGAAACACCAATAAATCTTTGCACTTCCCCCGTGAAATTTACAAGGGATCGATTAAAGTTGCGTTCATCACTTGAAAGCCGGCCTTTTGACATTCTTCAGCTACTTTCTGCTTTCGCTCTGGAGCCCAGACTAACACGCACCCACCACCGCCGGCTCCACAAATTTTGGCGACCGATTGATGACTTGCGGAAATATTACGAAGCTTTTCAATTTCAGGCGAAGTAAACGCAGGAGTCAATTGCACACGGGCTTGATACTCGCGCTGAAATAGCTCTGGCAGCTCTGAATATTGCTTCTTAGCAATAATTTGCACCATCTGCCCCGATACTTTTTGCAAATCTTTAAGAGCTGATAAAACCCTTTGATCTTGGCCGACAGCTGATTTTAAAACCTCAAAATTATTCAAACCAGAATGATGGCTGCGCCCTGTGTAAATCAATAAAAAAGCTTCCTGAAGGGCCGTGTCTTTAACAGGTTTTACCTCTTGGTTGATGCCATCGGCGCTGTAACTTAAAATATTCATGCCGCCGGAAGCGGCCGGATAATAATCTTGAGTTCCCGTTGGAGTTGATAAAATTTGTGCTTCTAAATTATGGGCCACATGCACCATTTGATGAACGGAATCCCATGGCCGATTCATCATCTGGGAAAAAGCTTTCAGCAAAGACACCATCAAGCTTGAACTGCCGCCAAGCCCACCACCCACAGGACTTTCAGATTTGGTTTTTAAAGAAAAGCCATGAAGAGGCCTAAAATAACCAATCAAAATTTGAAACAGCTTTAATTTTGGATCTGTGGCAGCCAGTAATTCCTTTAAATCTGCAAACTGACACTTCAAATTAACATCTAAGGATTCAATTTCGATGTGGCTATCTTGTCGCGGGGTTAAATGGGCCTCGGTCCATATACTGATGGCGACGTTCAAGGTTTGGCAAGGTCCGATAAAGGAATACAGAGGCCAAAGATCCAGCGTTCCACCAGCCAGATCCACTCGAGTCGGAGATTTTACGATAATGGTCTTCACTTTATGACACTCATTTCCTTGGAATCAGCTCTAGCAGCTTTAATTTATCAATTTCACTTTGTTCAATATAGAAAAAATCTGCACTTTGGCTTGTTTTTGCAAGCGCCACTGTTCTTTCAGTGTCATCAATCCTGATTTTCTGAAAGGAACCCCAAGCTAATTCAAAAATAGTCTTGTCTTGAGAATCCTTGACCTCAATTTTATTTTGCCCTTTTAAGGCCGTTTTACCACTGGTAAATTCAAAAAATTCGATCAGCCCAAGCTTCGTTAAATGATCAATAAACTCGGGAACTATTTTTTCTTCTAAAGGAGTCGAATTTTCCCCTTCCGCCAAAGTCCATTTCTGATCTTTTAAGCTTACAACTTGTCTCTTAAGAGCCGTTTGAAAAGCGATCTTTTGGGCGGCCTCTTTTTTGAAAGAAAAAATCTGTGTGCGATCTTTAAAAGAAGATTTTTTTAAAAACTTCAAGTGACTGTATAAGCTGTCATCTAAGCGCATCAGAAAAGCCGGATCAGAGGTCATCGCATAGACCGATTTATCTTTGTTTTGAGCCAGCACCGCTTGCCATTTTTTTTCATCTAAATCCAAAAATATCTGAACTTGAAAATTTCTGATTCCGTATTTTTTTTGATCAGTGTCGGAAATATTTTTTTCAGCGACAATCTCTTCGGCCTTGGTTAAGGTCAGCTGCGACAACATTTCCCGAATCCGATTTTGATCCTGGCGGATTTCCGGCTGGCCGCTGACGATCCAAGCTTCCCCCTTTTTTTCTAGATCTAGGGTGCCTTGCGGATTTTTGATTTGAACTTTTTTAATGGCACTCAGCTTTGCTCGTAAAAAGCGTCGATCCCGAAATTCAGAAGGACTTTTCTGGATCCAGGTCGCCCAATCTGGAGACCCTACAAAAACTTCAGACTGATCTTTTTTTCGCAGATATGTATTTTGCTCAAAAGTTTTTTCTGACCCTATTTCGAGGGTGATATTTTGCTTATTTTGATGAGTGATTGAAATAGAACCCTGCGGGCTGTTAAAGCCATAAACTGAGATATCATTGGCAACTTTTGAAACAGTGGAAACTGCTTTTTGTTTTGATAACTGCAATAGAAATTCATCGGTGGCCGCATTGTCCGCCCAATCTTGAATGGGGGACGTCAATTTCCAACCATCGACTGACTTATCAAGAGTGATTTTTTGATCTGACTGCTTTTTGTTTAAAATAGAAAACGTTTGAATCTGCTCTGGCTGAAAGGGGACAAGAACGGCATCTTGAATTTTCTTTTCCTCATTTTTTTTATCAGTTTGCAAATCCCAAACGGTGAAGGCACCAAGGATTCCCACAAAGATTAAAAAAAACCAAGTCGACTTATTTTTCAAAGGGGAGTCTCCTGTTTAAGCATGCCTTCGGCGCATCCAAATAAAAAGACTAGCGATCAAAAAAGCTAATGGCATCGGAAAAAACAATCCCCAAAAAAGAACGGCTTCTTTCGTGCTGGTTAAGTCAATCCTTGATCCGCCTGGTTCCTTGGGCGTGATGCTAATTAAATTTTCTTCTTTGGCTAAAAGCGCCACAGAGTTCAAAAGCAAATCACGATTCACAAACAAAGATAACATTTGATTGGTCAAAAAATGGAAATCCCCAAAAGCGATCAGATGAAAGGGAGTTTCCGTCTTTCCACCTTCGGGAAAGGGACCCATGGCGGCCATCGCTATCGTATGATCCTGCAAATTTCCCTGCTTCACCATGGCTGGATCTGTGTAAAACATAGAGGCAGGAGCCACAACTAATTCATCAACTGTGATTTCAGGATGGACCGCCGCCGATTTTTTTAAAGCCATCGGACGCATCATACTAATGCCATCATTCTTTGAAAAAACTTTCGTGACTGAATGTGTGTCTGAAAATTTTGACCCTTTGGTGGGTTCTTTAGGAACCACAATCGGACCCATAGGCGAATTTAAAACGTTCATCACAAAGCCATTTTCAACTTGAATTCCAACCTTGCTGAGGGTTTTTTCCAAACCTGATTTGTCAGGAAAGGATAAGGCCACGAA
The DNA here is from genome assembly GCA_043779385.1 of Pseudobdellovibrionaceae bacterium. Classification (GTDB taxonomy): domain Bacteria; phylum Bdellovibrionota; class Bdellovibrionia; order Bdellovibrionales; family Bdellovibrionaceae; genus JAYWDA01. Next base: position 8,940 of record JAYWEU010000268.1, on the reverse strand, counting down.
AACGTTTCCACCGCCTTTTAGATAGCCTTCAATCGCTTGGATTTCTAAACCTTGAAAGGGCTGCATCGGACCAACGATCGCTAAAGCATCCATATCAGTTGGCATTTTACCCACTGAGGCAAAATTAATTGATTTTGCTGCATAGTTGTTATCTTTCAAAAGGTTTTTTAAAAAGCCCGTTCCATCCGCCAGATCCATGGACTCTAGGTCAGCCTCACCATGTCCCGTTGTAAAATAAATTATTTTACTTTTTTCACGGGTGACTCTGACTAAGGCTGACGTCAAAGTTTGTTCATCTAATTTTTCAATACGATTTGTTTTTCCATTGTAGTCCAAATAAACAGCTTGGGCGCCTTTAAATTCATATTTCTTGGCCACGTCAGGTTGTTCATCGGCTTCAACAAATTCCAGCTTCAGCAAACTTGTTTGGTCTTGATAACGTCGAATTAATTCAGTGAAGGCTTTTCTGTTTTCATCTAAGTTGGCAGAGTTTTGCTTATAAATATAAATCACTTTTAAGTCTGATTTTAAATTTTTTAAAAGTTGTACTGACTGATCCGATAAAGAATTAAGATGATTGATGGAAAAGTCCCAAGTTTTATAGTGCCTAGCGCCTAAGATATTGGCTGTGATCACTAAGCCTATAAAACTAAAAATCAGAACTCCCATATTTAGGCCGTGCTTGGTGGTCTTCATCGAAAAAAAATCGCCAAAAAACTTTCGATCTGTAAAAACACCAAATAAGATGAAAAATCCAAAGAGACCCAATAGAACGGAAAAGAACGGAATCCATTCCACAATAATCGATCTTGCAATCGCAAAACAAAGAAGCGAGATGACAGCAAAAATAAATGAAATTTTTCCTAAGCGACTCATAACGACCTCCACCGAAAGGACTCGACGACTCGCTCGGTCAGAAAAACAAAGAACGCCATCACACTGACTAAGAAAATAATTGAACTGGTCCGAAGGGTGCCAAAGACCAGCGCTGACAGATGGGTGTTTAAAGAAACGTGCTCAAAAACCGCCCGCAGTGTTTGACTGTCGACCGCATCAGCCACACTTCCTAAAAACCAAAGAAGGATATTGAAAATCACTGACATCACAAAGGCAATGAGGCTTTGCTCGGTCAGACTTGAACAAAATAAACTCATGGCTGCATAAACCGCCGCCAACATAAAAATTCCAAAAAACGAAACCAGCAGTGGCGCCCATGAAAAAACCACGACATAGCGGGTGGCCACGGGGTAAATCAAGGCGAGCAACATCCAAACTAAAATAGCTCCCAAGGCTGCAAAATATTTACCTAAAACAATTTCTGCCGACGTCACCGGCGAGGTTAACAGCAAATCAAAAGTGCGCATTTTTCGTTCCTCTGACAAAAGCCGCATCGTTAAAGCTGGCACCAAGAAAATTAATATCAGATTAAGAACTGACAAGTGCTTAACGAAAACACCCATATGAATGTTGGCTACATTTTCGGTGCCGCCATTAAAAGACGTCATTCCCTGCTGAGCCGCAAAGCCCTTCAAATAAACAAAGAAATTAAGGCTCAGGAGGCCAGTAATCATTAATGTCACAATATAAAACATCGGACTTGAAAATAAAGACTTCAGCTCTTTCGCGCAGATGATCCCAATGCCTCTCATAGTGCACCTTCTTGTTTTTCTGTTCCATAGGTCAGACGTAAGAACACATCTTCAAGGTCCACCCGCTGCGGAGTGAATTCAATCAATCCTAACCCTTTTGAAACAATCCGCGCTGAGATCGCATCCACTGTTTCGTCGGTGCCCTTCACATTCACTTTCCACTCGCGCTGACTCAAACCCGAGTCAACGGTCAGGACACCGTCAATTCCTGCCAGCAAGGATTTAAGATCAGCGGTTTCTTGGCGCAATCGAACAAATATTTGGCTTTGCCCTTTTTCTCGGACGGAAAGATTTTGAATCGTGTCTTCAGCCACTATCCGACCCTTATTGATGATGATGGCCTTTTCGCAGGCGGCTTGAACTTCAGGCAAAATATGGGTTGAAAGAATTATTGTATGATGACCTTTTAGCTCTTTGATCAAATTTCTAATTTCGGCCACTTGCTTTGGGTCTAAGCCCACCGTTGGCTCATCTAGGACAAGCACTTCAGGATCTGAAACCAAGGCCTGCGCGATTCCAACTCTTTGACGAAAACCTTTTGATAAATTTTGAATCAATCGATGCTGAACATCACCTAGCAAAGTTTTTTCAATGGCGCGATCCACCAACATTGAAATTCGGTTTTTTTCAACATCCTTGAGGCGTGCAACATAAGTTAAATAATCACGAACGTACATATCGCCGTACAAGGGCGGAGTTTCCGGTAAATAACCAATTCTTTTTTTAACTTCAATGGGATGTTCAAAAACATCAAATCCAGCAATGGAAGCCGTTCCACTGCTAGGAGCCATAAACCCTGTGATGATTTTCATGGTTGTGGATTTTCCGGCGCCGTTGGGACCTAGAAAACCGACCACATCGCCTTTTTGAATGGTAAAACTAAGGTTATGAATAGCCTGATGAGGACCATAATCTTTGCACAAGTTACGAACTTCAATCATGCGTTTCTCCTTAGGAGTTTTTGACTCACAAAAATCTTATAAATTTGGTGTTGGAGGGTCAAGACTAAGTTAGGCTAAGTTAGAACCAACATGAAATGACGCTCATTCTGGTAGTGAACTCGGCCCAGCTTATCGCCTTTGATCGGACGCACATGACGGCATTCAGTGTAGACGATCTCAAGCCTTGTGCCTGGCAATAAAATCTTCTTATGCAAGGATTCTTGAGCCAGCCAAGCGGCGACTTGGTTCAGCTGTTCCCGAGGAATTTCTTGATTCTTATTTCTTTGAATAATGGCATGGGCACTGGGATAGTCACGCAGATGCAGCCACAAATCCCAAGCCTGGGACTGACGCAGTATTTTCATATTGTCAGCCGCCGACTTTCCCAAAAAAGCCACAAGCCCTGATTCCAGCACCTTTTTTCGAGTCTTCACTTCCACAAGAAGTTTTCTTTTTGTAGGCGCAGGTTCGATTTGCCCCAGCCGACTAATTTCAACATCCATTTGAGTTTCCAGAAGTTGAATTTCGGCTTCAACAATTTTTTTGCGAGCCAAAGTCCCTTGCCTTTTTTTGACCAATTGTTTGGCTTTTTGAAAGCACTGCTCGAGATTCCAGGCCTGACTGCGCTTTCGATCCAAAAACAAGTCCCACTCACGACCAACGTCAGCCATTTTTTTAGTTTTTAAAAGCTCTCCCAGTTGATACCACTCTTGCGTTTCTTTGGAATCTAAGGGCTTCTGAATCTCTGTCAGAGCTTTCTTTTTCTTTGCTAAATCTTTTTCAAGTTTTTTTCGAATTTTAAGCTCTGGCGACGAACTGCCGGCCTCTGGATTTTTACGTTGTTTCAACCATTCATTATGAATCGCTGCAATGGAACGAACCTCCTCGATGGAAGGGGCTTCGATCTGCACCATTTCTTTGGGTTTATTCCAGCTAATATTTTTTTTATCGGTTGTCACCACAATGTTGGGAGCTTTGGGAATCAGGTGCACCTGAATCTGACACTGTCGTTCTGAACTAGATAAAACAATTGTGAAAATACGACCGAAATCTTTTAGATTTTCAATTTTTTGAACCTGTAAATTTTTTCCATGCGCGCTGATAAAAAGAGCTACCGGTTTTATTTTCTTTTTTGTTGAAAAGGGGTTTTTATCAAAAAGAAAGGCCATCGGCGCTTGTTTGTTCATTTCTAAAACTAAATACTTGGTGCCTAAGCCTTGTAAATAAAAGCCTAAGACCAAATCTTCTTCGTAACTTTCTATATCCTGAAGCTGAGAACCCCTTAAGGTGTCGTGAACCCAAGAGACGAAATCCTCAAGCTCGATCTGGTGATATGCTTTCATGCCTTTGAAGCTTACAACAATACATGGGTCCAAAACCACAAGCATCTGGCATAAATTGAACGCCAAACTTAGTTTTTTCTGTTTTCGGTGGCGCGTTGAGGTCTAAAATTTGAAACTGCTCCGATTTGCGCTGAAGAAGTCTTTCGATCACTTGATCATTTTCTTTTGGATTGATCGAACAAGTCGAATAAACAACAATTCCTCCAGGCTTAACCGCAAGCAAGGCCGCACAAAGAAGAGCATACTGCCGCTGAGCCAATTGATCGGAACGTTTGGGTTTCCATTCTTCGACAGCCTTGTTGTTTTCCATCAGATGAGCCTCGCCAGAGCAGGGGGCATCTAACAGCACTCGATCAAATTGCCCCGCTGTTTTAAGGCCATACTGAACTCCGTCAAAGCCCCGCACAGAGTTTCGGGCTTGCGCCTGAGGTGGCAAATATTGATCTAACATTTTTTTCATTCGTAAGCGGCGATCGTTGGAAATATCATTGGAAACTAAGAGTCCTGAACTTTTTAGGTGACCTGCTAAAACTAAACTTTTTCCACCTGGCGCCGCACACATATCCAAAATCTTTTCACCATCCTGGACATCCATTGATTGCGCGACAAAAACACTGGCGGGATCTAAGACATAGGCATCTAGCAAATTTTGCTCATCCCGTTCGGGCGAAAAGGTCTGATCAGGGGTCTTTAGCCAAGCCTCAGAGGAGTATTTTTCAAACTGATGAAACCGCTCAGGTGTTTTTTCATTGAAGGGATTTTTATAAATGGCTTGCAGACTTTTTTCCAAAAGGGCTTTTTTAAGAGTGGGCCATCGGACTCCATAAATTTTTTCAAAATACTGATCAAAGTCCGACATCCAGGCTTTTCCTTTGCGGAAAGAGACAAATAAATTCGGCCCCATTCCCAGGTGAACTTTTCACTGACACCGACCCCCCATGACTGGTCATAATGTGTTTTACAATCGCCAGTCCCAGACCGGTGCCGCCCGCATCCCGTGAACGGCCCTTATCAATTCGGTAAAAACGTTCAAAAAGTCTTGCGTGGTGCTCTTCGGGGATTCCAGGACCATCATCAATCACTCGCAAAATAACATCATTCTTTGGACCGCGCTCCCAGCGAATTTGGATGGTTTTTCCTTCAGGAATATACTTGATCGCGTTACTGACAAGATTCATCAACACTTGCTCAACTTTTCGAAAGTCCGCCTCAAATTTTGGTAAGTCGCCTGTAATGCGAATCATTTGGTTTTTTTCTGAAGCCGCTCGTGCCAGCTCTTTGATAACCATTTCGGAAATGCCTAAGGCATTCACAGTTTCTAACTTTAATTGTGAGCCATGCTCAAGACTAGAAAGACTTAATAAATCATTCACTAGCTCGATCAGACGATCGACGTTGCGACCAATAATTTCTAAAAAGCTAGGAACTTGCTCCATCTGTCCAGCTTTAAAATCTTCCTTTAATGTTTCAAGATAACCTTTCACTGTCGTCAGCGGTGTTCTTAATTCATGGGACGCGTTACCAACAAATTCAATCCGAATTTGTTCCGCTTTTTTAATATCGGTGATGTCATAAAAAACACCGATCACGCCGTAAACTTCGCGCAAACGGCCTTTTCGCAGGGGGTACAATGAGACCGAAAAAAACCTTCCGCCGCCATCAAGCCTTGAGTTCATTCTTAAAGTTATTTTTTGAGAAAAGCCTTTTTCTTTCGCACTTTGAAAGGCTTCATAGATTTCGGGACTGCGAAAGACATTGGTTAAAAACACATTGACGTTTTGCAGCTGAACGGGCTCTAGAAAAGTCGCTGCAAACTGAGAGTTAAAATATAAAAGCCGCTCATCTAAACTAAAACTGACCAAGCCTTCTTGCACAGAGCTCATAAAGGCTTGAGTTTCTTCGCGCTCGCGCTCAAGCTGCTCTTTACGTTTTTTTAATTTCCGCCGCAATCTTTCCAAAGCATGATCCAGCTCAGAATACTCAGAATCCCCGTCTTCGTGCAGGTCCTCTTCTTCGCTAGAAATTCGAGATATTTTTTTCGAGGCTAACGTCATCACTTTTCGGCTGATTCTCCAGATGGGAACCGTGAACCGCCAGGACGAGATCGCTGAAACCACAATGCTGCCAAAGAAAAATAACAATAAATAAAAAATCGCACTGCTTCGACTGATCTCTGAATTATTAGAAAGATAAAATAAAATTCCTAAACTTAAAAAATTAAAAAGAAAAACTTGAACAAAGAAAAATCTGAAAAATAATCGCCAAGGGTAACGCTTTGTCATTTAAGAATCCAGCTTGATACGATAGCCAATACCGCGAATGGTCTCAAGATGATCACCCCAGTCCCCTAATTTTTTTCGCAGGCCAAACACATGCGTGTCGATGGTTCTACCGATCACTGAAATTCCTTCGCCTTGAATGTTTTCAATCAATTGATCACGAGTTAAAACTTTGCCCCGACTTTGCACCATGGTGACTAAAAGTTTATATTCAGAAGGCGTCAAATGAAGTTTTTCTTCGCCGACAAAAACTTCATAGTTGCTAAAATCGATTTTTAAAGCGCCCAAAATCAAGTGATCGATCAATTCATTTTGTTTGGAAAGTTGCGACCTTCGCAACAAGGCGTTCACCCGCGCCAGAAAAATGGCAGGATCAAAGGGCTTCGTTAAATAATCGTCGGCGCCTTTTTCCAAGCCCTGAACGATATCCTGAGGCTCAGTTTTTGCGGTCACCATTAAAACACTAGGAGCCTCTTTGCGATGTCGTAAAAACGTCATCACATCTAGACCCGAAAGCCCTGGTAGCATCCAATCCAAAACAATCAGCGAAAATTTTTGATTTTCCAAGGCGTGCATGGCCTCTTCCGCCGAGGCACATTCTTTGACTTGATACTTTTGCCGCAGCAGATGTAAAGCCATCAGCTCGCGGATTTCCCTTTCATCTTCGACCACCAGAATGGCGGCAGAGACTTCAGGCATCAGCGCCTCCGTGGCGAATATCCTTGCCCGTCGAAACAAAAATGACATCTTCGGCAATATTAGTGGCGTGATCACCCAGGCGCTCGAAATTTCTGGCCATTAAAATAATATCTAAGGCGGCCTCAGTCTCTTGCGGATTGGACTTAATAAAGGTGATCATTTCACGGAAGACTTGGTTTTTTAAAGCATCCACGGAATCATCCATTTCAAGAACTTTTTCAGCAGCTTTTGGATCTGATCGGACAAAGCTGTCCAAAGATTTTCTGACCATCTCACGAACGATCTCGGACATATGGGATACTTCTTTAACAATCTGCAAAGGCTTACGGCCCAGATAATCCTGAGCTGTGTAGGCAATATTGACTAACTGGTCACCCATTCGCTCAAGATCGGTGTTGATTTTAATGATCGCTAGGACCATTCGAAGATCTTTGGCAACAGGGCCCTGTTTGGCCAAAAATCCCATGCATTCGTTATCAATTCGCTTGTGGTCTTCATTGATTTTTTTTTCTACAAAGTGCACGCCTTGAAATTTTTCAGCGTCTCGCTCTGTCAGGGCAGAAATCACGTCTGTCAGGGCTTTTTCAACATAGCCGCCCATGATCAAAATATGCTTTTTAATTTCTTCCAGCTGAGCGTCAAGAATTCGTTCCAATGTGATCCCCCGAGGATTTGTAGCAATCAGGTCATGTCTTTGTCCAATCGATAATTATTGTAGACCAAAATGTCGCGCGTCAAAACAAAATCTTAACATGGATCCATTTATTGCGGGACCTGCGCAAATCCTCTAGGCTTATTTTTTCATCTCCTAGGAGTCGCCTTGTCCCAGCGTTTTTCTGCCATTGATATCGGTTCGAACGCCATCCGAATGATCATCGGCGAAACCCATGAGGGACGCCTGCAAACGTTGAAGAAATTTCGCTCGCCGATCCGGTTGGGACATGATGTTTTTACGGAGGGATTTGTCAGCGAAAACACCTTGAAAGAGGCCGAAAAGACCTTTGCCGAATTCGGTCGCCTGAACAAACGCTTTAAGGTCGAGAAATGCCGGGCTGTTGCCACCAGCGCCCTGCGTGAAGCCAAAAATAGCAAAGAATTTGTTACTCGCATGGCGGCCATCAGTCAAATTCACGTCGAAGTCATCGATGGTATCGAAGAAGCCCGATTGATTTTTAATGCCGTGAACCGCGAGGTCGATCTGACTAAAAAAAAGGCAGTCTTAATAGACATCGGCGGAGGCAGCGTCGAGCTGACCCTTTGCCATGGTGACAAAATGCTAGTGACCCAAAGCTTTCCGATTGGCACTGTTCGCCTTCTTGAAAATTTAAAAAAAAGAAATTTAACCGAAGGCCATCTGAATGTCGTCATCGGGGATTTCATCGTGCCTTTGGTTAAATTTTTAGAAAAAGAAGCGGCCGGGATGTCTTTTGATTTCGCGGTCGGCACCGGTGGAAATCTGGAAACGATGGCCCGCCTAAAGCTTCAAATTTTGCAAAAAACACCGAACACCTTTGTCTCTTTAGGGGAACTTTTAGAGCTGACAGACGCTTTGCGACCTTTTTCCATCAAAGATCGCATTGAAAAATTAAAACTGCGGCCCGATCGCGCCGATGTAATCATTCCCGCTATGATGGTTGTAAAGCTTGTCTTAAGGCAGGCCAGCATTGAAAAAATCCAAATTCCCTGCGTTGGCTTAAGAGACGGCCTTTTATCCACTGTCGCGGGACAAATTTAAAATTTTGACAAGATCATCATTTGAAGAAATGGCTTTTCGTTGGCAAGTTTCAAGTCCCTTGAACGGGTCCAGTGGAGGAATATTTTATGAAACATTTGCTGACTTTAATTCTGAGTCTGACTTCGGTGACGGTGCTTGCAGCGATAGATCCTCAACTGGTTGGCACTTGGTCATCAGAAAGCGTGCTCTTGACGGCGAATTGTCTTTTTAAAGACGGACAAACTCTAAAATCAAGCGTTGAAACAAAAGCAGAATACAATCGCGGGTCCATTAAAGCTCTTGAATCAAAAGACC
>JAYWEU010000267.1:0-9381 GCA_043779385.1 Pseudobdellovibrionaceae bacterium | reverse complement strand
TTGTCACCAACAATCCATTTTTCGAAACCTATGGAGTGGTGGCAAAAGGGGCTTATTTCTTGAATGAAACTTGGGGCTTAGAAGCAAATTATTTTAATCTTAGCACCACTGAAGCAAAGTCGACAAAAGAGTTAAAGGATTTCCAGAACGTCAGCACAGATAATTTAATTTATCCAAAGGATTATCTTGGGCTCGATCTAATGTGGTTTCCTATGTATGGCAAATTCAGTCTTTTTAGTAAAAAAATTATTCCTTTTGATATGTATTTTTCTGCAGGCTACGGCGTCACAGGTACTCAGTCGAATGAAAAGCCTGGAACATTGCACTTTGGAACGGGACAAATGTTTTCGATCACGAAGGGCATTGCGATTCGTTGGGACTTCAGCTGGCACAGCTTCGCAGCTAGAGGCATCGAAGAAAACAGTTCAAATTTTAATTTTCTTTTCTTGAGTGTTGGTGCCAGTTTCTTTTTTCCGGAGGCTAGTTACAGATGAGAAACTTAATCTCGCAAAGTTTTATCTTTCTTTTTCTGGCGAGCACCTTCGTTGCTTTTGCTGATCCTTCAGCAGCTGAGGCCGCTAGCAAACGACGGGCGCAAGGAAAACCAGCACCCACGAAAAATAGCAATCCTGTCGCGGCGACCTACAATCCGAATTCGGCAGCTCATCAACAGCTGACCAGAGCCCTCGATTTAGCTGGAAAAGGACAATATCAATCTGCAGCAAGTCAGCTTTTTATTTTATCGCGTCGGAGTGAGTTAAAAGAAGAGCGTCCACAAATTAAATATATTTTGGGCCTCATGTTAATGGAATTAAAAATGAGTCAGGTGGCCGCTTTTCAGTTTGTCGATGTGATTCGAATGAATAATACGAAATATAAAAAGCAAGCCATTGAGAAGTTATCCATTGTTGCAGATGGCTTGGGCGATGATACCTTGTTGGATTATGCAATTTCTAGAGTTGATGTTGTTGATATCCCTATAAACAACAAGGATATGATCAATTATCGAATCGGAGAAATTAAGAATAAAAGTAAAGATTTTATTGGAGCGGCCAACTACTTCAGCCGCGTGCAGCCTGGCAGCAGCTATTATAATCAAGCTCTTTTTAGCAAAGGACTTGCCGAGCTTTCTCAGAACAAACCTGATACGGCCTTAGATTCTTTTCGGAATTTACTGGCCATTCGGGGAAAATCTGGAGTGACGGATACAAACAGAGTGGCGGCTCAATTGGCCATCGCGCGGACTTTATACCAAAAGCAAAGCTGGGATGAAGCGATTGAGGCTTATGCAAAAGTTCCCCGCGATCACTTCCTTTGGCATCAGGCGATTTTTGAACAATCCTGGGCTATGCTCAGGGGGGCAAGGTTTCGATCGGCCCTCAGTAATTTCCAAAGTTTACATTCGGCATACTATGAAGATTTTTATATTCCTGAATCTTTACTCTTAAGAGCGATCGTCTATCTTTATATTTGTAAGTATGACGAAATGGAAAAAGTTTTAACTCTTTTTGAAAAAACTTATGGCCCTGTAAGGACTCAGATTGCTGGTTTCTTGGGTCGGAATAGTTCCTCCTACGAGTATTACATAGAAGCTGAAAAAGCTTATGATATAAAAAAGGGCAAAGAATCCAATGCCAATCTAAGATTGCCTTATTTAGTTCTTAAAAACGCCCTCGAGCAGGGAGATATCCGTCGCGGATTTCAATATCTAAAAACTTTAAGTGACGAAAAATCTAGAATTGATGCCAACGTCGCCTTACGGGGAACGCCACTTGGTGTTTATGCTCAAAAGATCATTTCAAGCCGCGGAAAAAATAAAAAATTTGCCATGGGTGATATGGTTCGGGCGCATCTGCAAAATATGCGTGCAGATCTTGCAGACCTTTACGAGCAAGCCGGCCTCATTCGCTATGAAATGATCAGCGGTAAGAAAGACACCTTGAAGAAAAAAATCACCGGAAATGACCTGGCCTCTGCCCAAATCGACGACAAGATCAACCGGGAATTCTATGTTGAAAACGGATACCAGTATTATCCCTTCAAAGGTGAATATTGGTTGGATGAGGTGGGTAATTACCATTACCTCGGAAAACAAAGTTGCGAGTAAATATGAAAAATTACGTGATTGTTTCTTCACTCATGATCGCCGGTTTTTTAAGCTTTTCGCCAAAAGCTGAGGCAAACAGTTCGTCGAAAAAAACTGTAGCTGAGTTGATGGCGCAAATTAAGCAGGAAAGCCGCGGCGGAAAATTGCAATTACAAAAAGGCGAGACTTCGCTGCCGGACTCACAGCTTCCATTCGCGCCATTAACACAAAGAAATTTGGAGGAGATCAAACCACCTAGATCTGCCGAAATTTTTAAACGAGAAGGTGGTCTGAAAGCTGAATATGAAAAAATTCTAGATCAGCAGATCAATGAACTTTATAAGCTGACCAGGCAATTCAAAGCCAGCTCCAACCGTGGTGAGCTTTGGTTGCGATTGGCAGAGCTTTATGTTGAAAAAGCCTCTTATATAGACTCTAAAAGGCAGAATGAATACGATCGGAAGTTGAGTGCTTTTCAAGCTGGTAAAACTAAGGTGAAGCCCGTCTTGGATACAGTCGAAGCTCGTGAATACAATCGGAAAGCCCTTCAACTTTATACTTGGTTTGAGAGGGATTTCCCAAGAGATCCTAAAATAGCTCAAGCGTTATTTTTCTTAGGCTATAATCACTTTGAATTGGGCGATCAGAAAAAAGGGATTGAGTATTACACTAGATTAGTCAAAAAATATCCAAGTAGTCCATTTGTGACTGAAGCCGACTTTGCTTTAGCTGAATATTATTTTGATAATGATAAGTGGACTGAGGCCTACCGACATTACTCTCCATTAATAAAAGACAAAGGTCATCCTTTACACACTTTTGCAATTTACAAAGGGGCTTGGACTCTTTACCGCTTGGGAAAATTTCAACAAGGTCTTAGTTATATTGAAAGTATTATTCGAGCTGGAAAAGCTGACACTGAAGGCGAGTTAGCGACAAAAAAAGCCGTCAATCGCTCAAAGCTTGAAAATGAAGCCATCCGAGATCTTGTTGTATTTTATGCTGCGACGGGAACCGCTGAAAAAGCAGAAGCCTATTTTTCGGATTTGGTTGGCGGCGATATGACTTTGCAGATGGAAAAGCTTGCGACCTATTATGCTGAGCGGGGCAATAAGGAATCTGCGACCTATCTTTTAAAAAATCTTATTGCTAAGGATTCCAACGGAGCCAAAGCATTTAATTATCAGTACCAGATTGTCCAATATTATTTTTATGCAAAAAATTCCCCGCGCTTTAAAGAAGAGCTTTATCGTTGGGTGAAAGACTATGATTCCAAAGGCGCATGGTATCAAGCCAATGCGGCTAACAAAGAGTTAGTCGCTAATGCCTATAAACTTCGCGAAACGACGTTAAAGAACTACGCGCTTCAACAGCATCAAACGGCGCAAAATTCTCGCACTCCCTTCTCTCAAGGACAAGCTAACGACGCCTACCAGCTTTATTTGACAACATTTATGGATGCTCCAGCCATCGGCGATATGCATTTTTATTATGGCGAGCTTTTGTACGATATGAATAAGTATGATGAGGCTGCGACCCAATATAATTGGGTGGTTGAGAATGCCAAACAAAATAAGTTTTTCAGTAAGGCTGCGACAAATTTAATTCATGCTGTTGAAAAAGGAGTTCCTTCTGACAAGGAGCTCAGTAAAAAGCTGGGCAATTCCGTGGATCCGGTGCCTTTAGATCCGAAGGAAGAGAAATTCATTAAGGCTTCAAAATGGTATGCGGTCAATTTTTCAACGGCTGAGAAAAACCCTGAAATTCAATTTCGGATTGGACGACTTTACTACCAGCATAATTATTTTGATGAAGCCCACGATATTTTCAAAAATATCGTTAAGAATTATCCGCGCAGCAAGTACGCAGAGTATTCAGCCAACCTTATTTTGGATATCTACAGCCTTAAGAAAGATTATGTCGGCCTAGAAAAAACAGGTTCAGAACTGCTATTGAATCCGGCGATCTCTGATTCAAAAGCGGGTGCAGATATCCGTGAAGTCCTAGAAAAGGCGAGCTTTAAAAAGGCTCAGGACTTAGAAAGCTCGAAAAATTTTGCAGAAAGTGCCGCGCAATATGAAAATTTTGCGAGGCAAAATCCAAAATCAGAACTGGTCACCCAAGCTGAATTCAATGCTGCCGTCAATTTTGAAAAAGGTGGACAAAATGCTTCGGCGCTGGCCAGCTATCAAAAAGTTGCAAATTCCAAATCTGAAGCCCACAAAGATTTAAAGCTCAAAGCAAAAAGATTGTCTGCGAAATTATTGCAAGATGCAGGGCAGTTTGAAGATGCGGCACGCTTATTTAAAGAAGTGGCCCATGAAGACATGAAGGATCCCCTGGCGGCGAATTTAATTTTTACGGCCGCTGCACTTTATGAAGTGGCTGGCAAAAATGAAGAAGCCCTGAGAGCGTACGACGAAGTTCTTAAAACGAGCAAAAAAAATCAAGATCACTCGGAAGCACTTTTTAGTATAGCGCAAATTCACCGTAAAGCGGGGCACAAGAAATTAGCCATCGACCACTTTGAAGAATTTATCGAAATGGGCCGCGGAGACGCAGGCAAAGTGATTGAATCGCAATTCCATTTGATGGAACTTTATAAAGCCCAAAGAAAAATTGATGAGTCTGAAAAATGGCGAGCAAAAATTTTAAGTTATTATCGTAGAATGCCTGTGGCGAAGCGAAAAGGTGTGGCGAATTTTCCGGCGAAGGCTCGCATGAAAGATGCGGAAGAGGCCTTAGTAAAATATAAGGCAATCAAACTTTCTACGGACCCGGCAAAATTAAAGCGTTCTATTGACGAAAAGTTACAGGCACTGAAAGAGACAAATAAAATTATCAAAGATGTTATCGATTACGATAGTGCGGATGAGATCATCGGAGGGCTTGCGCTTTCTGGGCAGGCTTATCAGCATATGGGAGACAGTTTTGTCAAAGCTCCGGTTCCAAAAGGCTTTAGTTTAGACGACCAAAAAATGTATAAAGAAAAAGTGGATAAAGAGTTAGCCCAACCGCAATTTAAACAGGCTCGGGAAAGTTATCAAAAAGCTGTTGAAAAGGCCTGGGAGCTTGAAGCATTTCCTGAATCTTATCATGCCGCTTTAGATTTTATGAATAAAGTAGATCCAAAAACTTACTATGATGGTGGTGAAGTTGGCATGGAAAGCCATCTTGTGAACTGGATGGCAAAATGAAAAAATTTTTCATTCTCGGAATCACATTCTTACTGATCTCTTGTGCCTCTAAGCCAAAGCCCGTCGATCACGACGAGGATGTTGCCACAGGTGAAGAGCCTAAAGGCATATCGTCGGCACCAGCGCCAGTTTCAGGGAAGTCACTAGAGGCGGCATCATCACCTCCGGTTGCTGCGGTTCCAAAAGAAGTCCAGAAAGCCACAGCGAATCTTTTAGATGAAGCCATCCGATCCCAGAGTGATGAAAAAATTTTTAAAGCGGCAACTCAGGCCTTGTTGCAAAACTCTGCGGATCCTAAAGCGCTGAATGCTTTGGCACTGTCTAATTATAAAAAAGGAAAATTAGCCACCGCTCGATATTTACTAATTAAGGCCGTGCAGGTTCAACCTTCTGCCGAACTTTATAATAACTTAGGTGTTGTTCACTTGGCCTTAGAAGAAAATCGCGAAGCTCTGCAGGCCTTTCGTCAAGCTTTTAGCCTGAATCCGCAGGATGGTGTGATCGCTGCAAATTTGGGAGCCATTTTTGTCGATCAAAGAAATTATAGTAAAGCCGTTGTCGCTTTGGAAACAGCCTATCAGAAAGGGCTTCGCGATTTTCGCGTTCTTAATAACTACGCCATTGCCCTGACGGCCACTGGTAAAGGTTTACAAGCGCAAGGACTTTACGAGCGAGCTCTTAAAGATCAAAGCAATAACAAAGATATTTTGTTTAACCAGGCCATCCTGTTAATTGAGGTCCTTAAAAAATATAAGGAAGGTTCTGAGGTTTTGAACAGACTAAAGTTTGTAGGTGGGTCCTCAGAACAGCGCTCTCGGATAAAGGACTTGGAAAACAAGGTTAAGATAGGTTTACAATAGAACATGGCTAGTCAACTTGGAGTTCCAGTTATGAAACGCCTGATCAGTGTCATTAAAATTTTAATCGTCGTGACCTTATTCGGAGTCAGCGCTTCTGCTGAAGACAATGGGAAGAAGCCTAAAGAGCGCCGCGCGACCCTCAATTTTGAAGATGAATTAGTTGAGGGAAGCTCTCAGAAGCCAGATATGTTTTATTTATTTCAAAAGAAAAATTTTAATTACCGCCGCCTGATCAAACTGCGAGAAAACTTTATTCCCGAAATGCGGAAGACGACCGAAGACATGCAACGAGTTCGGGGGGAAAATTGAAATCGCCTGTGATTTTAAGAGTTTTCAAAAATAATCAGCTGCTAGAAGTGAAACAGTTTGATCAAAATCAAATTGTTTTAGGGCAAGATGCCGAAGTTCATTTAGATTTAAAAGGTGAAGGCGTTTCTGCGATTCACTGCCTGATTGAAATGCGCGACGGTGGTTACTATATTTCAGACCTAGGATCTCAGACGGGGACGTTTAAAAATGGTCAAGCTGTATTGGATTCAGCGTTGTCTTCAGGCGATGAAATTGGTGTCGGCCCATACAAAGTAGTCTTCTTTTTTGGTGTTCCAAAGCCGGCTGTGGCTGGCGCTGCGCCAACGGCAACTTTCAAAGTACCAGAAGCAAAAGCATCAGCCCCAATAGCAAAGCCAACGGCCAATAAGCCGAGCTTTAATATCAGTCCTCCCGTGCCCAAAAAAGAAGAGATCAAATCTTTTTCAAAACCAGAAATTCGCAGTCCTTCCTCAAAAGTAATATCATCTAAGAAAAATAAAAAAACTTTTGCTCCGGCCAGCGAAGTGAAAGATTTAAAAAAATATTTAAAGCCTGGTAAAGGACAAGTGGTCGAAGTGATTGTCGCGTGGGAAGAGCGTATTCTAACCACCTATCACTTTAAAGCTCAGGGTCTAGTGCGAGTCGGACCCGGTGAAAATTATCAGATATCATTGCCTGCGGGGGCGATGTCCAAAGGATGGCCTTTGCTTGAAATTTCGGGTGGCGTGCGCGTTGCCGTCACTGAAGAAATGGGTTTTGAACTCATTCATTCCCAGGGCAATAAAGATTTAGCCGATGTCGTGAAGACCGGCAAAGGCACAAAAAACCCAAAAGGAATTTTTGTTCGTCTGGATCAAAATGAAATGATCTGCTTAAGTTTAATGGGTGGAAAAATTCAAGTTTTCATCCGTTATGCTCCTCAGGCGCCCATCGTGCCGCTCATTCCCGCATTTTTACTCACCGGTCCCGAGCTGACAGCCGTTGTGATGGCCCTTGTGATTGCAGGTCTTCTGGCATTTTATATTTCAGTGACGATGCCGACGGAAGACATGACGAAAACTGAAGAAGAAATGCTTCGAACAGCGCAAATTATATTTACGGTGCCTCCAAAAGTTCCTGCCGTAAAGCGACCTCCGCAAGAGCCTCAGCCACCGACGCCATCTGAAACTCCGCCTGAGAAAGTTAAAGTGGGCGAAGTCAAACAGGAGAAACAAAAGCAAGGGCAGCCGTCTCCTCAAAAGAAAGCTGCAAAAAATGCGCTGGCAGGTCGAGCGGCCGAAGTGGCGCCCATTCCAAACTCACAAAATCGTCCTAAAAAATTCACGTCCACCAAACAAGGTGGCGCTTTGAAATTAGGTGAAAAAGCTGGGGCCAATGCTCAGAGTGATAAAAAAGATTTATCAAAAGCGGGCTTGTTCAGTGCGTTTGGCTCTGGTGGAAGTCGTGCTAAATTGGACCCAAGTTATTCAGGAGCTGGGGGAATTTTAGGGCAAGCTGACAAGGCGACCGGTACCAGTGGCATGGATAGCAACCGAGCGGGTGATGATTTAGGTTCTAAGTTTAAAGACACTGGTGCCGGAGGAAAAGGCACCGCGACCGAGGGAATTTCTGGAATTGGGACCAAGGGTCGAAGCACGGGACAAGGTCTTTATGGAAGTGCCGATGGTTTTGGCGATAAAACAAGTGTGGCCGTTGAACCCGGAGATTCTGAAGCTCAGTTCGTAGGAACTATCGACAAAGAAGCCGTCCGTCGCGTCATTCGGCACAACCAAAATGAAATTCGTGGTTGCTATGTGAAAGAATTAAATCGCCTTGAGCGAGGTCGACAGATTGAAGGAAAAGTCGTGATGACATGGGAGATCGTTGCCGGAGGCCGGGCCGTCAACGTCAAAGTAAAAAGTTCGACATTAAATAACAAGGCCGTAGAAAATTGCCTGCGTGATCGTATCGCAAGCTACACTTTTCCAGATGTGCCGGCTGGCATGACGGCGGAAGTATCACAATATCCATTTAATTTTAGAGCAGCTAAATAACAGGAGGAGAGACCGTGGGACCAGAAAACAGTAATTTTATTATTAGAGCCTTTCAAGAGGGCGGTTTGCCGGTCATGGGGACCATTGCCGTGATTTTGATTCTGGCTTTAATCATTATCGTCGATCGCTTTATGAAAATGCGAACATTGATCGTTGATAAAAAGGAATTCACAGATCAACTTTTTAGAATGGTTGTGGCTGGTGATTTACGCCAAGCAATTTCATTCTGTGATTCGCGACCGGCGCCTCTGACAAATACGGTGAAAGCCGGTTTGATTCAAGCCATGAACAAACGGCCGGATGAAGAAATTCAAGTGGCGATGGACGCTGCCGTCATGCGAGAAATTCCTAAGGTCGAAGGAAAAGTTCCTTTCTTAGCGGTGTTTGGTAACGTTGCTGTGCTAGCGGGTTTGTTAGGAACGATCATAGGTATGATTGGTGCCTTTCGAGGTGTAATTGCTGAAGATCCAGCTCAAAAGGCAAAAATCTTAGCAGAAGGCATTTCGCACGCTTTAAATTGTACGGCCTTCGGTCTGACCGTCGCGATTCTTTGTATCGTTTGTTACGGATGGTTTCAGTTTCAAATTCAGAAAACTGAAAATGATGTGATCGAGAGTAGCATGACATTGATGAATCTTGTGGCTTCTAATCGCGATAAAATGAAGGATTGAGGATAAGAGTATGTCAGAAGTTGAATCAGGCTCGAAACGAGGCGGTCGAAGCTCCAATATGGATCTGAACTTAGTGCCGTTCATCGATTTGATGAGTGTGTTGATCTCTTTTCTCCTGATCACTGCGGTATGGACACAAGTTTCGATGATTCAAATCGGCAGCTCTTTGTACGGAAAAAAATCGGAAACACAGCCGGCGCAGACGCCGCCTCCGAATGCAGACGT
>JAYWEU010000266.1:0-3569 GCA_043779385.1 Pseudobdellovibrionaceae bacterium | reverse complement strand
AGAAAATAAAACTAAAGAAGGCCAAAAGATTTTTTCTGTTCCCGAAGAATTGGGAAGTTTATGGTGGCGAGCTGATCAATTTATGCGCGTGATTTCTGGATTGAACTTTAAAGACTCTCCACCGCCCGAGAAAAAACAATTTCAAGATGAAAACCACGCTTTTAATTCCAAAGTTTACCAGATGTTTGTTGATATGGGTCTCATGGGCCACTTTGTCGGTGATGCTGGAATGCCTTTTCATAATTCTTCTGATTACGACGGTTATGGAAAAGGTCACGGCGGAATTCATGGTTATTATGAGACCGAAGTGGTCTCTGAGTTTGGTGCAAGTTTAGCTGATGAAATTTACAAAAAAGCTCAGGCTTTAAAGTCAGCTTCCTTTTTAAAACCAAAAACAACTTTAGAAAAAATGCGCGAACTAAGCACGATTTCTGCGAAGGAAATGGATAAGATTTTAAAATTGGATCCGGTTTTAAATAAGTCCGCAGTGATTAAAGAAAAAGGCATGGAAATGAAAACGGCGGCTGAAAGAAAATCGGCAGCTGTGGGATACAAGATTTACCACGCAATGATCATCGAAGAAATGGCAAGATCGGCCGCCCTGCTTGCCCAACTTTGGGATGAAGCCTACGTGGCTTCGGGAAAACCGGATCTTTCAAAGTACCGCGGTTATAAGTATCCATTCACTCCGGATTTTGTCAGACCTGATTATATTGGCAAAGAAGTGCCTGTAAAATAGATTTTATCGAATCAAATATACTAATTTTAATAAAGGTTATCGTTTTTTTATAAGGTTCGTTAACCTTTGTTAATATGGACCCTAGCACAAATCCTTATGCTCCTGGCGCCGGCACCTTCATTAAAATAGAAGTAAAATCATATGCTTGAAGCGTCGTGCACAGTACTGCAAAATGGTCGTGACTATTTTGCAGTACTGTGCAAACATTATAATCAATGGAAAGACTTATAAAAAGAGCCATCATCAGTGATCTTGATAAAAAAATTGTCCTTCTTTCGGGGCCACGGCAGGTTGGGAAAACGACCTTATCTAAAGAACTCTCTAAAAATTTCGAATATTTAAATTTTGATTCCTCTGAAGATCGCAAAATAATCCTAGGTCAAAGCTGGGATCGCCGC
The DNA here is from genome assembly GCA_043779385.1 of Pseudobdellovibrionaceae bacterium. Classification (GTDB taxonomy): domain Bacteria; phylum Bdellovibrionota; class Bdellovibrionia; order Bdellovibrionales; family Bdellovibrionaceae; genus JAYWDA01. Next base: position 2,432 of record JAYWEU010000266.1, on the reverse strand, counting down.
AAAGACCTTATCATCTTTGATGAACTTCATAAAAAGCCGAAGTGGAAATCTTGGATCAAAGGAATCTACGACACACAAGGCGTGCGTCCTCGACTTCTCGTCACAGGATCTGCTCGCTTGGATGTTTTTAAAAAAGGCGGTGATTCACTTGCGGGGCGGCATTTTCATTTTCGTTTGCACCCATTTAGCGTCGCAGAATTAAAAGATCAAATGTCTCCAGAGGTCTGTTTGGGACGCTTGATGCGACTCGGAGGATTCCCTGAGCCTTTTTTAAGTGATTCAGATGATTTTGCAAAAAGATGGCGATCTTCCCACCTGGATCGAATTCTTAAAGAAGATCTTCTTGAGCTTGAGCAAGTCAGGAATATCAAACTGATCGAAGTGATGACGGATCTTCTTGCTGAGCGTGTTGGCTCCTCTGTCAGTTATAGTTCTCTAGCCCGAGATCTTGAAATCTCACCTCATACGGTCAAAAAATGGATTGGTATTCTGGAGTCACTTTACGTGCTTTTTGTGGTGCCGCCCTACTCAAAAAATAACGCTCGAGCTATTTTAAAAGAGCCGAAGATATTTTTTTATGATGTTGGCAGAATAAAAAATGATCCTGGGGCTCGATTTGAAAATGTCGTGGCGCTAAGTCTCCTTAAAAAAATTCATCAGGGGCAGGACTTACGTGGCGAAAAATCTCAACTGTTCTACGTGCGCGACAAAGAAAAACGTGAGGTTGATTTTTTAACTGTCATTGATAACAAGATTCATGACTTGGTCGAAGTAAAGCTTTCTGATGACCATCTTTCACGCCATCTTGTTTATTTTAGCGATCGCCTAAAGCCCCTTTATCCAGCTCAAGTTGTCATGAATCTTCCAAAAGATCTTACAGTCCAAAAGATCCCCATTGTTCGGGCCGCAGAATGGCTCCAGCAGCAGGGCTAGTCTCCATTCCTTCCCGTCGTGCGTCTGTGGCGAAGCTTTTGCTTATTAGTAGGCTGAAGCTGAATCAGAGGGCGTTTGATTCAAAACAGCAGAATCTTCGAGCCAAGCCCCTCGTAAAATTGATTCCCGGTTACGATCTGCGCCAGGCTGTCGAAAGCCTAAACACAGATTCCACCCGGCATTATGGGCTGTCTCATTACGGGAAATGGAGATTTTAAATGGAAGACTTAATCTTGTTTGGACTGTTGATTTTCTTGGTGAACGCTTTTGCTTCTATGGCAATGGCTTGTGGCTAATGGCGATAGCGGACATCCGAAGTCGATATCAACCCTGCTAAAAGCAGATTTATAGACTATGTCAAATGAAGGACTTTTTCCGCGCTGCTTAAGAGTGAAATAAACCGCGCGATTAATAGCCACCTGAAATACCTCATCACTGTCTTGATTTTTACAAAAAACAGGCCCACCTGAGTCGCCATAAACAACGGCAGCGCTTAGAATAGTATTTCTATCCGCGTATTTTAAAATACCCTGAGCTCCTTCATATAAACTATCTTCATCATTTGGGTTTGTAAGAACTGCGGTGAATGTTGAATCAATAAAACTAAATGAATTATTTTGCAGTTGCTTTGCATCCACTGATCCAACTTGCAGAAATCCCATATTAATATTTTTATTAATTCCAAATCCTGCGCTTGAACAACGGATCGGGTGATTTATTAAACGGGGATCTTTTATCACCATTGGTTTGATTGTTAATTTGTGATTTAAATTAATGATAGCGATATCAAAATTATTTTGGTCTTTAGACCAATTAGGATGAATTAAATAACTGATACCGATGGCTTCTTCGTGAAAATTGACGCCGGCAAGAAAGACGGTGTTATCACTTTTTGTTTTTTGCGAAACTAGTTTTTCTTTCTCGAATCCCCGATATCCACAAGAGACTTTAATGACTGAATCTTTTTTTAGAACATCAACACAATGGGCCGCCGTCAATATTTGATTTGGATGAATCAGTGACCCCGTGCAAATACCTATACCCGTTGAGTCGGTCATGACCAGGCGGCATATACTGTCAGGACCCACCGATGAAACAGAACCTTCATTTCCAACAATGGCACTAGCCATTATTGGAAATGAAAAAATAAGAGGTAATATTAAATTAAATTTCACTCAATCCATATATCAGAAATGCTCAGCTCATTCGCCCATAACGTTGCTTTAAAGAAACATTTGTTAGAATTTAAAAAGAAATTCAGGATCGTCTAACATATCGACAGACCCACCTCATTTTTCACTCAAGAAGCAAATGCAATTTTCCAATACGCTCGATTTCTTTTTTGGGCACGCTCGCCTTCTCTGCAAACGACGGCCATGATTTGATAACATCTCTTACTTTCTTTAAAACTAACTTGGCCTCTCCAATGCCAAAACGCTCTGCCACTGCAAACATGTCCTCGTTAGTAAAACCATCGTATTTTCCATTCACAGACATTA
>JAYWEU010000265.1:0-9510 GCA_043779385.1 Pseudobdellovibrionaceae bacterium | reverse complement strand
TTTCAGTGTGATCAAAGACCTCTATGGTTTCATTGGCGTTTAAACTTCCTGGCTTGAGCTTTCGTGAGCCATAATCCCGAATTTCCAGCAGCCCCCGACTGACTTCGAATCTCAGAATAAGCTCTAGGCCAGGATCAATCTTTTGCCGCCGCGCCCAGGACGCAAGATAACAATAGTGCTCTAGAAAAATCCAATCTTTCAGCGGTTTTTCCTTGTTATAAGCTAAGACCAGCTCAGTCATTTTCTTTCCGTCAAAGGCAAAGGCCTGGGCGAAATACTTTGGCGCGGACAGACTCAGCTGACTTTTCCATTCAGACAGCGGCCATATTTGATAATTAATTTCTGCGGGTTTTATCCATTGCAGGGTTTCATCTAACGCTCCTGCGAATAAAGCTTGGTCAAAGGGCCCCCCTTTGTGGACTGTTAAAGTGACTTGTATGTCCTTTTCCGTGGCCAATTGCTGTTTTATTTGTTCGCGACGCCACCCCGCCAGGCCAAGCACGTCATAATCCATCAAATCTAAGTTCTTCGTCATCAGACAATCCTACAGGATGCATTTGAAAATTGAAATGACGCTTTAACCGATCTATAGTTCCTGCATGGATTTAAAACCAACACCGACCCCTCTTTTTTTTACTAAAAATGATCCTCAAGACCCTCGTTTAGGCGAGTGGGCGACAGCGGCGTCCTTTGCCATTAAAAATGAAGCCCATCATTTCCAAGTTTTAGGTTTTCCTGATGATGAAGGCATCTCGCTGAATGGCGGCCGGCCGGGAGCTTGCGAAGCCCCGGATAGGATCAGAAAATATTTTTATAAAATGACCCCAGAGGCCTCTAACTTACAAAAGTTTTCTATCGAAGACATTGGTAATATGTCGCTGGAAGGAACTCTGGCCGATCGTCACGAACGAGGTCGAGATATTATTTTTAAGCTGGCCCAAAAAAAACAATATTGGATTTCCTTGGGCGGTGGTCATGATTATGGTTATTGTGACACGACGGGGTTTTTACAAGCTTGCAAAGACCACAAGCCTTTGATTGTTAATTTCGATGCCCATCTTGATGTCAGGTCCACCGAAAAAGGCTTCAACAGCGGCACCCCTTTTTATCGCTTGGTCAATGAGTACGGGTCCCATTGCACCTTCGTTGAAATCGGTTTACAGCCCCAATGCAACAGTCCTCATCATGCGCGCTGGCTGCAAGAACGGGGCGGGAAAATTTTATGGCGCGATCAAATCACGGAAGAAGGGGTTGAAGAAGCCCTTCAGCAGTTGGTTCCTTTAACGATTCATCCGGCTTTTATCAGCGTCGATATGGATGCCCTTAGTTCAGCCATCGCCCCTGGCTGCTCGCAGTCATGGGGATCAGGGCTTGAATGGAAAGAGTTTATTCGGGCTTTTGATTTTCTGATTGAATCTTTTGATGTGCGCGGCCTGGGAATTTATGAAGTGTCACCTGCTCTGGACCGAGATGATCAAACATCAAAACTTGCCGCCGTCATCATGCACCGATTTATTTTCCAAACTTTAAAGAAAAGCAGCCCATGAAACGTGGCTTTGGCAGTGACAACCATTCAGGCATCCACCCGCAGCTTTTAGCATCTATGTTAGAAGCCAATGTGGGTCATGCCGCAAGCTATGGCACCGATGAGTGGACATCGCGAGCTGACCAAGCCTTTAAAAAACATTTTGGTCCCAACGCTCAAAGCTTTTTTGTTTTTAATGGCACGGCGGCCAATGTTTTAAGTTTAAGATCGGCCATGCGTCCCTATCATTCTGTTTTTTGTTCGGACATCAGTCATCTGCATGTTGATGAGTGCGCCGCTCCCGAATTTTTTTCGGGCGGCAAACTTTGGACCCTTCCATCAAAAGAAGGAAAACTGCAGCTTTCTGACGTCAAAGAGCAATTGATTCGACGCGGAGACCAGCATTTTGCGCAAGTAAAAATCTTATCGCTGACTCAACCCACAGAGTTGGGAACAGTTTATAGTGTTGAAGAAATAAAGGCTTTTTGTGATTGGGCTCATGCCCAGAAAATACATGTTCATATTGATGGCGCCCGGCTGGCCAATGCCTGCGTGTCCCTGGGTAAAACTTTTCAGCAAATAACGACTGATTTGGGCGTTGATGTGGTCTCTTTTGGTGGTACAAAAAATGGCCTGATGATGGGTGAAGCTGTAGTTTTTTTAAATCCGGCTTTAGCAGAAGATTTTCAATACATCCGTAAACAATCGGCTCAACTTCCATCAAAAACACGTTTTATCAGCGCACCCTTTTGTGCCTACTTAGAAAAGAACTTATGGCATGAAATCGCTTCGCACTCGTTAAAAATGGCCCATTATCTTTTTGAAAATGTTCGACATATTTCAGGTGTCAAAGTCACTCAACCCGTGCAGTCCAATGCCGTGTTTGCAAAAATTCCTCAGCACTGGGTGGCGCCTTTAAAAAAAGAACGATTTTTTTACGTTTGGGACGAAAAAACTTTTGAATGCCGCTGGATGACCAGCTGGGACACTGAAAAAGAAGATATCGATTCATTCACTGCTCAATTAAAGGAAATGACATGAAACATCCTCCGGTTCAATATCATGATTACTTAAAATTAGATCATTTGCTGAATGCCCAAAAAAGAAAAAGCGAGGAACTGGGACAGCCGGCTCATGATGAACATTTATTTATAGCGGTCCATCAAGTCTATGAAATTTGGTTTAAGCAAATGCTGACCGAACTGGATACGATTCTAGATGTTTTTTCAGCTACACCGACCAGCGAACAAAAAATGTTGCAAGCTCAGCTGCGCTTAGATCGCATTGTGATGATTCTGAAACACAGCCTGGGACAAATCGATATTCTAGAGACCATGACGCCTTTGGATTTTTTGGACTTCCGTGATTTTCTTTATCCGGCCAGTGGTTTTCAAAGTTTTCAGTTCCGAATGCTGGAAATTAAATTAGGTTTAAGAACGGCCGACCGCTTGCTCTACAATCAAAGTCCTTTTCACAAACATTTACTGCCAGATCAGCAAACAGCCATTTTAAAAACCATGGATGAACCCAGTCTGTGGGATCGAATTGAAAATTGGCTGGCCCGAACTCCGTTTTTAAAAGACGCAAGTTTTAATTTCTGGAAAGAATATCGCTTAGCCGTGATCAAACTTTTTGAAGAAGACAAAGCCTTGGTGGCTGTCAATCCCCGATTAGACGACGAAGGCCGCAAGCGGAACATCCTGATGATTGAACAGAGCTTAAAATCATTTGAAGCTTTATTTGATCCGCGAAGCTTTGAGGAGATTCGAAAAGCCGGTCATTACCGTTTGAATTACGATGCCATACGAGCCGCTTTGTTTATACAAGTGTATCGTGATGAACCCGTTCTTCAAGTTCCTTTCAAAATTATCAATAGCTTGTGTGACTTGGATGAAGTGATGACCCAGTGGAGATCCAGACATGCCTTAATGGCCCACCGAATGCTGGGACGAAAAATTGGCACCGGCGGATCCTCAGGACACCAATACCTTCAAGCGGCCGCCGACCAACATAAAATCTTCACTGACTTTTTTAACCTGACAACTTTTTTAATTCCCCGCTCAAGGATCCCTGCTCTTCCAGAAGCTCTTCGGCAAAAAATGGGATTTAATTACTAGAAAAATCGATCACCGATCAGAAGGATCCTCAGGAATGACGGGCTGCTTTTCCACAGGCGCTGATTCTAGGTCCGGTAAATTTTCAGCACTGGGTTTTGCTTTTTTTGGATGCTGGCGAACGGGCGGCTTCACCAGTTCTGGTTCTTTTTCCTTCACTTCACTTTCAGTCACAACAATTCTTCCTTTTAAAGGAACTTGGCTATCGATTTTTGTTTTTGGATTCATTCCTTCAAGGACAACGCCCTTAATTTTTAACAAAGACTCTTGATCAGCGGTGTAAACGAAAGTGCTGAGGTCGACAACCTCAGTTTTACTTCGATCCTGAGCCCAATTTTGACAATCCATGCCTTTTAAAATGGCCCCTCTAAAATCTAAATCGCAATGGGTTTTTTTATTCATCACCGAGGCAATCAATCCCAATTCCTCGGCTAGGTTCATGGGATAAAAATCAATTTGAAGGTGGTCTGTTTTTTTTAAAGAGAGGCTGGCCAGAAGCAGAGGGTACTTACTATTACAGGTTTCAAAAATTTCGGCTTTCGAAAGCTCAGCCTCGGGTCCTAAATTTTTAATTTTGTAACTATCGCATTTTAAAACAAGACTTTTTGGAAGCTTCCCATGACCCTCTTTTATGAAAGCTCTTTGCAATCGCCCAAAAGGCGAGCTGCCCGCAGGCTTCCGAAGACCCGACACCACCCAACCCATCTCGCGGACCACGGCATCGGCTTGGCGGAAAAGTTTGGCGTTTAGATTTAAACTTTCCTGCCAAGGATTTTGACTTTTAGAAGCTTTATTCGACGAAGAAGACTTGCCGAAAGCCTTCAAGTCCTGTCCTTGGAAAGAGCTCACGAAAAATAAAAATAGAAGAAATATATGTCGGCACTTCATTCCTTGATTAAAAGTCCTGCTGCTTCCTTTGTCATTCGAAAATTCTAGACTTCATGAACGAACAGATTAGACTTCGTAAAGAATCAACGCTGGCTTGAACTGACCGGAGGCCCTGTGGAAAAAATTTGGCTTAAAAATTATCCTTTGGGAATAGACCCCGAAATTGATACCAGCACTTACACGTCCCTGATGGATGTCTTTGATGAGGCCTGTGGTCAGTTTAAAGATCAAATTGCGTTTAAAAATATGGGCGTGTCGATCACCTATTCAGAACTTGAAAAAAAAGCCAATGACTTTGCGTCTTTCTTGCAAAATGAATTGAAACTAAAAAAAGGCGACCGCATCGCTTTGCAGATGCCAAATCTTCTGCAATTTCCTGTCGCTGCCTTTGGGGCTTTAAAGGCTGGGCTGATGATCGTCAACACCAATCCCCTTTATACGGCTCCGGAAATGAGTCATCAGTTCAAAGATTCAGGAGCCAAAGCCATTGTTATTTTAGCCAACTACGGGCATTTGTTAGAGCAAGTGATCAAAGACACGCAGATCGAATCAGTGATCGTCACAGAAATTGGCGATCTTTTCCATTTTCCGAAAAATCTGATCGTCAATTCAGTGGTTAAATATGTCAAAAAATTAGTCCCTGCGTTTCATCTTCCCCAATCCTATACTTTCCAACAAGCCTTGCAAATCGGAGCCTTTAAGCCCCGTCAGCCCGTTCAGATCGAATCCGAAGATATTGCCTTTTTGCAGTATACTGGCGGCACAACAGGAGTTTCCAAGGGAGCTATCTTAACCCACCGAAATATTATTTCTAATATGCTGCAAATCTGTTCTTGGATGAAACCAAAATTGGTTCCAGGAAAAGAAATTTGCATCACGGCCCTGCCGCTTTATCATATCTTTTCTTTGACGGTAAATTGCTTATCGTTTATGCGCTACGGAGCTCAAAATACTTTAATTACCAATCCCCGAGACATTCCTGGTTTTATTAAAGAGCTAAAGGCTGAAACTTTCACGATTATGACCGGCGTGAACACTTTGTACAATGCCTTGATGAATCACCCTGACTTTAAAACTGTCGACTTTTCGAAAACTAAAATTTCTGTCGCTGGCGCGATGGCTTTACAAAAAGTAGTCGCTGAACGTTGGCTGAGCTTAACTAAGACCACACTGGTTGAAGGCTATGGCCTGACAGAAGCTTCGCCGGTCGTCTGCTGCAACCCGATTGATGGCAGAGATCGCGTCGGCACGATTGGCTTACCTTTACCCAGCACGAATGTTTGCTTGCTTGATGATAACAATAAAGAAGTCGCATTTGGCGAAGCCGGAGAGCTTTGCGTAAAGGGTCCGCAAGTCATGCGAGGCTATTGGAACCGCGACGATGAGAGCGCCAAAGTTTTTGATTCCCAAGGTTGGCTGCACACAGGTGATATTGCCACCGTCGATGACACCGGATTTTTTAAAATCGTCGATCGCAAAAAAGATATGATCTTAGTTTCTGGCTTTAAAGTTTTTCCCAATGAAGTGGAAGATGCTATCGCCTCCCATCCCGGTGTTTTAGAAGTTGCGGCTGTAGGAATTCCAGATGCTCACTCGGGCGAGTCTGTGAAAGTGGTCATTGTTAAAAAGGATCAGGGCCTGACTGAAAAAGATGTGATCGACTACGCTAAGAAAAGTCTGACCAATTATAAGGTTCCTAAAACAGTGGAGTTCAGAAAAGAACTGCCTAAAACAAATGTCGGGAAAATATTAAGAAGGGCCCTCAGAGACTCCTAATAGCCCTTCTTATAGATCTGCTAGATTAAGCTTTTTTATTCCAAGAAGCACACCAAGCATTGGCTTTAACAACCTGGCCAGAGAAAATCTGACAGCTGCCGACTTCGCCGCCACCTTGGGTTTTAGGATTTGAATAAAATCCGCAACCATTACAGGCTTGCTTTTCAAAAGCCACACCTTGACGTTCAACTTTTAAGCTAGCGTCTTTAACGTCGCTTTTCTTTTCAGCATAATTGACGGCTTTTGCGGTCGCTGATTGTGGATCGACCAGCTTAGCTTCGCCACCACCAGCACCGGCGGCAGGTGCGGCGCCACCGCGTTTACGTTCTGCCAAGACATTTCCGCTCCATGAAGACACGGCCACAAGGCCTAATAAAGATGTTAAGTTAACGAAGAAAGTTCTGCGATTCATTATGAAATCCTCCTATTGAGTTTTCAGATTGATTTAATTTCATTTGGTTTTCAATTAGTAAATTTTTCCTGTTGATCTAATCCACATCTGCTGAACCTAATTCAGAAATCGAAGATTTTTTCTCCACTTTTGACAAAGTTTGGCCAAAAACCCCGCCAGCATGCTATTAATGCATTGCATCAATTAACAGTCCAAACGACCTTTTAGGGAGATTTATGAAGAACACACTCTTAATCGCCGCAGCCTTAGTGGCTCAAGTGGCACAAACCGCGGTGGCAAAAACCCCGGTGAAGCCAGCGCCAACACCATCGAAGTATTTTATCGTGCAAAATATCGCGACTGAAAAAATGCGCGTTTATGAAAAGTGCACAGAAACTCCAAGCTGTCCGCATCGCATGATTTATGAAACAGACATGGTGGCAGGAAAAATCGGTAGCGGTGAAGAGCTTCGAACACGGGTCGGGACTTTTAAAATCCAGAAATGGGTGAAGTTTTATCAAGATGGCGCCGGCGCCTACCCAAGTTGGTTTGACCCCAGTTTTCCAGCGACTCCAGGTCCTGGAAATAGTTTCACCGCATGGACTAGCCACAGTGCTATGCCTACAGCCGCCGGCAGCATGCGCGGTGCTTTTGGTTGGTACGCGGCCATGGTTTATCCAAACTCAAACAGCCAATGGGTGCATGGAACGATCGGTTGGGGATCTGATGGAGACAAATTTATTAAGCAAACTCGCGGATTTTTCGCAAACCTTTTTGCGGATCCAAGATCACATGGTTGCACACGAGTTGAAAACAGAGCCATCGCTTACATTCAATCTTTTATCACGCCGGGCACTGATCTTTACCGAGTGTATGCCAAGGAAGCTTTTGCTGATGCCACATTATCTAGATATTCATCTCAAGCGACGCCTGTACAATTCGACTATATCTTAACAAAAGATCAAGTTCGAATGAACGGACCGAATAGCAGTTCTGCACCTGCAGTGAAACAGCGTTTGGCCTCTAACGCCATTAGCTCGTCTGATATCTTAGAAGAAGGTTCTTACCGCGCCAGTCAATATCCGACCGGCCAACCTTTGACTTCCAAGCGCGCAAGCTCTGGAAAATCAGGCGATACTTACAGCATGGGACATAACTCTTTTAAAGGTGTGTTCTTAGTTGATGAAGGTCGCTTTGTGAACTACGACCATCCGGCTCAGATGCCTCGCGGAGGAATTCCGGGTTCAACGGCAGTCCTTGCTCCCTATGCCATTGCTGATGTTCCGTACACTTTAGCTGGAACAGAAAAGTCTGCACCGGTGACGAAAGCAAGCTCGTCTGAAAACTCTAGTTCTTCTGACAGCTCAAGCTCTTCAGACTCGAGCAATGAGAACAACACGGGTCATAACTTTGGCGCTGGGTTGATTCCAGGTCATTGATAAATTCTTGAAGGAACATTTTTCAATTTCAAAAAGGTCGCTCTAAAAAGCGGCCTTTTTATTTTTCAGAATGATCGTGATCGTGGTTGCAGTTCTGATGGCCTGTCAGCAAAGAATGAATATGCGAATGCTGTAAACCGTGCTTATCAATATACTTATGAGCCCGACAAGCCTTGCGATTGATAAAGTGAGCAGCGATCAGAAAAAAACTGCCGATGACGGTGATGATTTCGCGGCTGTAACCGGGAACCCATGTATGTGGTAAGAAAGCTCCAAAACCAACAATCAGTAACCCTGGAATTCCCAAAATTAAAACCCGTTTTTGGCGATGATGAAGATAGCCTTGCATAAAAGCATAAAAACCAATGGGCACAACAAAGAAAAAAATCACAATATGAAAAATAGGGTCATCAAAATATTGCCCCATCCAGGGTAAGGTCAGAAGCAAAACCGGTGTCGCCAGGCAATGGAAAAAGCAGATCGATGAAACCGTGATACCAATCTGGTCCCAAAACGAATGTGTGTGTTTACCAAAAAATGCTTTCATAGATTTCCTGCAATTTGGAGGATTGTCACACCGATGTCAACCCAAGGCCCCAGTTGTTACAAGGCTCAAATCAAGCTATCATCAATAGCAATGGCAGACATGTTTTTCAATCCCCCCATTTTAGAGCTTGGCCCTGACTTTTTTGATGAAGTTGAGGCCGCCCCTTTTCCAAAAGCGATGCTGCGCTTTCGAAATCAAGCAGCCGCCAAGACCATCGGCCTCGAAAACTTTTCCGAAGTGGAATGGAAAAATTCCTTTTGGAGTTTCCAGGTTTTACCAGACAATTTAAAAAAACCTTTAGCCTTAAGATATCATGGCCATCAATTTGGTGTTTACAACCCGCAGTTGGGGGATGGCCGTGGTTTTCTGTACGCACAACTTCTTGAAAAAACGGGCCAGAAAAAAAGGATTTTTGACTTAGGCACAAAGGGCAGTGGCCAAACCCCCTACTCTCGTCAAGGCGACGGCCGGTTAACACTCAAAGGTGCTTTTCGGGAAGCCCTTTGCACGGAACTTTTGGAAAGTTTGGGCGTTAGCACCAGCCAAACTTTAAGCATCTTTGAAACAGGCGAAGACCTTCTTCGAAACGATGAAACGTCCCCGGCAAGATCCGCTGTCTTAGTCAGACTTTCTTACAGTCATCTTCGTATTGGAACTTTTCAGCGTTTGGCCCGCTTAGGAGAACAGGAAAATCTTAAAAAACTGATCGCCTACAGTCTGAAATATTATGATTTTAATTTTAAACAAGAAGATCCTTCAGAAAGGGCGGCTGGATTTTTAAAGAAAATCGTTCAACGAGCGGCCGCACTGGCTGCAAGTTATATGACTGC
>JAYWEU010000264.1:0-9566 GCA_043779385.1 Pseudobdellovibrionaceae bacterium | reverse complement strand
TCCAGTGATGCGTGAACTCTTCCGGAGCGGTTGTGCCCAGACCAACTTTTCCAGAGGCATCGACGCGCATTCTCTCAGCGCCGGCAGTTGATAATCCTAAGATATTCGTTCCAGCGTTAAATAAACCTAATGTTGCAGCACCAACTCCGACTGAAGGAGCCGCCGCTGAGCCAGCCGTTGAAATCAGTGCCCCAGTCATTGTGTCACCAGCGCGATTCACCGGCGTAAATCCAAGAGCTGCTGCTGCTGTGAAGTACTCCCACGTCGTGTTGCTGTTATTCCATCTTAAAACTTGCCCATCTTGACCTACTAACGGAGCTGTTGCCGTTTTACCAAGGATTTTAGCATCAGCATAATTCTTTGTTGCTGCATCTTGCGCAGCCACTGGATCTGTTACGAAAGTTAACTTATTAGAACCCATTGATTGCGTGCCTGTAAATGCAACTGTACCATCTTTTCGGATATAGTTTGCTGCTGCTGTTGTCGTCGATGCATCAACATACTGCTTCGTTGCAGAACCTAAGTTCGCTGATGGATCTGCGGACAACACAAGTAAACCCGTCATCGTGTCGCCTGCTTTATTTACCGGCGCATAACCTAAGCCGGTTGTGATATCAGCATTGGCTAAGTTTGTATTAATCCAGTTCGTACCGTTGTATTTTAAAAAGTTTCCTGACGTTAATGAGGTGATTGAAAGCGCTGCGCCCTTTAACTTATCAACACTTAAAGCGTTATATAAACCAGATACATCGCCGGCAAAAGTGCTTGTTGCGCCAAGCTTTGTGTTAAAGGTATCATACTCAGTTTTTGAAATCAGACCTGCGGTTACTGTTGCCGTATTAGCCATCGGAATATTTAACGTGTGAACATTCGAGGCTGTCGCAAAAGCAGGTGCTGTGCCAGTGGCACCATTAGCAAACGTTTGTGATGTACCGGTGGCGCCATTTAAGTTCGTAAGACCAGTGCCCGTAACAGGAGTGTAGTATTCCCATGCTAAGCTTCCATTATTCCATCGTAAACTTTGCCCATCTTGACCAGCAGCTGGAACTGTTGCCGTCTTGCTTAAAATCTTTGTATCCGCATAGTTTTTAGTGGCAGCCCCCGTCGCAACTGCAGGATCAGCGGATAACAGCAGGAAACCTGTCATGCTATCGCCAGCTTTATTTACGGGCGCATAACCAAGTCCCGTTGTGATATCAGCATTGGCTAAGTTCGAGTTAATCCAATTTGTACCATTATACTTTAAAAAGTTTCCTGAAGTTAATGAGGTGATCGATAACGCTGCACCTTTTAACCTATCAACACTTGTTGCTGTATAAACGCCACTAACATCGCCGGCAAAAGTGCTTGTCCCATCCAGCTTGCTATTAAAAGTATTCCAATCTGTGTTCGTTAGTAATCCCGTGGTGCTTGTGTTAGCACTTGGAATGGCTTGCGCTGTAACACCAGTCAGTCGTCCTTGCGCATCCACATTGAAAGTAGGAACACTTGTCGAAGTTCCGTAACTTCCAGCTGCAACTGTCGTACTTGCTAATGAAATAGTTCCATTTGTTGTGATCGGACCACCGGTAAGACCTGTGCCCGTAGAAACACTAACGACACTGCCCGTGGAAGTTGCAAAGTATTCCCAGGCTAAACTTCCATTATTCCAGCGCAGGCTTTGCCCATCTTGACCTGCAGCCGGTGCTGCTCCAGCTTTACCAAGGATTTTAGTATCAGCATAATTCTTTGTCGCTGCATCTTGCGCCGCCGTTGGATCAGCCACGGAAGTTAATTTATTAGAACCCATGGACTGAGTTCCAGTAAAGGCCACAGTGCCATCTTTACGAATATAATTCGCAGCTGCTGTCGTCGTTGAGGAGTCGACATACTGCTTCGTTGAAGCACCAAGGCTTGCCGCAGGATCTGCAGACAGCACTAAAAGTCCCGTCATCGTGTCGCCAGCACGATTCACCGGCGCATAACCTAAGCCGGTTGTGATATCAGCATTGGCTAAATTCGTGTTAATCCAGTTTGTACCATTGTACTTTAAAAAATTACCTGAAGTTAATGAGGTAATTAAAAGAGCTGCACCTTTTAACTTATCAACACTTGTTGCTGTGTAAACGCCGCTGACATCCCCTGCAAAAGTGGCACTTGCACCTAGTTTATTATTAAACGTATTAAAGTCAGTTGACGAGAGGTATCCATCCGTTGAAGTCGTTGCTTGCGAAATCGTAATGTTAGGACTTGCGCCAGTTCCTGCCGATAATGGGGCCGTTGCCGTGACGCTTGTTACACTGCCCGTTGAAGCGGCCACCCAGCTTAAATTGCCGGCTCCGTCTGTTCTTAAAACCTGGCCTGCGCTGCCATTACCGTTTGGCAAAATCCAGTTTAAATTTCCACTCATTGAGCTGGCGGTTATTTGCAAATAATTTGCACCGTTATAAATTTTTAAATTGGTGGCTGACACCGTTCCGCCGGTGACTGTGCCAGAAGAATATATATTGCCGCTGGTGTTAATTCCAACCGCACCACCGAAAGTTCCAGTCGTTACTTTGCTAGCATCAAGATTCGGAATATCGGCTGCCACCAAACTTGCAGCCCCAGAAGTCACGCGGCCTTTTGTATCTGTCGTCACTTTATAGTACGTTCCTGTGGTTCCAACGTTTGGAAGACCTGCAGCCACGCCTGTTGAAATGGCCGAATCGACGTAAGTTTTATTGGTCATATCGTTGGCACCACTTTGCACACCGGAAAACTGAGGGGCAACGCCGAAAGTGATTGTGTTTGAAAACGTCGCCGTCGAACTAGGCTGCACGTATCTTGTGCTTGTACCGTTTAAAAGAGCCACTAATTCTGTGACATCTGTGGGTAGTAAACTTGGTGCGGCCTGAGGGGTTCCGGATACATCGACGACGCGCAAAAGGTTGTTTGCTTTGAAACCACCAACCTGCAAGGACTCAATCGATAAAGGCACCCAGTTGATATCTGTCGATGGAATCACTTGCCACCCGCCAACACCATCGTTAAATGAATAAACAAGTTTTCGATTATCTGCGATTGAAGGCGTGTAGGTCGTCCCAATCAGACAAGCGTTTGGCAATGTGGCACTGAAATCCATTGTGCCCCGATTCGCAAAAATACGATCCATCGAATAACCACCATCAACAGTGGCTGCTGACCTAGCACCTGCGCCGACAGTCAAAGTAAAAACCCCAGAACTGTTCGTCATGTCTAAGACTTGTGATTCCTCGAAAAGAAGGCAGCTTTCTGCTCCCGGAGACTTCACTTGGATTTTGAACTGAACGCTATTACTTGTGACAGGAACCCCTGCTGAATTTAAAATACGCCCTTGTAAGGTCAGGCCAACTCCAGCGGCCAGCGCATGGAGCGAAAACATTATAATAAATATGATTCCGGAAACGTACTTCACCCTCAAAATATCGGCTTCTGGCAGGCAAAACTTAAACGCTTTGACCCCTCCAAATCGTCCTGAACCTAATTCGTCTTAGAATGAGGCAATAATTTCCTAGCCCTAGGATGGGCTCTAATAAATATGAGCCTGTAAAGCAACTTCAGCAATATAGGGTGCATTGAGGTAGATCTCAAAACGAGTCTTGCCATAAAAAAAATCACAAAAAATTTCCCAACTGTCGATCTTCTGGACACTCCTAACAAAGACTTCAAGAGCCCAATTGTTGATAGCTGGTTCTTGGTTCTTAAAGTAATCTTCTTGCATGATTCAATTTCTGCGAAAACTATTGATAACTTTCTTGCTGATTAATTTCGCCTTCAGTGCCGTCGTTTTAGCTGGAGAAGTCATCTATGATCCAGAAACCCAACCTGCTGAGCCAGAACCTTTACCGATGGTGATGGTTAAATGTTTAAGTCCGCTCACGCATATTTCGGTGGCGTCCTCTTTAGGAATCTTAGTTTTATGTGAACAGGGCGAAGGTCTAAAAAAATACCGAGTTTCCTTGGGCTCGGGTGGCGTCGATAAAAGATTAGAAGGCGACCGAAAAACTCCGTTGGGAATATATACTTTAGGTGCACCAAAGACCTCAGACCGTTTTGGAACTTTTATACCTGTTGGCTACCCGACGGCGGCTCAAAAAGCAGCTGGTTTTACAGGCGGAGATGTCGGAATTCACGGTCCAGACCGAGCTTTTCAATTTCTTGGCGATATCACCGTTATGATTAATTGGACCGCCGGCTGCATTGCTTTGGGATATGATCTTGAAATCAATGAGATCAAAGATTGGGTCAACTTAAAGCATCCCAAATTTATCCAAATTACGCCATAACGAAGGATTAGAAAAATATTTTAAAAGGGGGACTTTTGAAATTACTTTTTACACTGACACTTTTTTTTATAGGCCTAGCCGCTAAGGCTGAAACTTTGAATCTTAACGGGTTTTACCAACTACAAAGTTGGACCTGCGCCGATGGAACGGCTCCATTTTCAAGTGATATTATAGCCCGCATTGTTGGATCAACTTTTATGACAATTGACCAAAATAAAATGACAACAACTTTAAAATTTGACCAGGGCTGCCAGGTCAGCTGGCACGGTCAATTTAACCTGACTGAAAATACTTTAGCACTTTCAGAAATGATGCCGACAGCTTCGGCCGCTTGTCATGATGTGACCAGCGAAAAGGAGCCCGCCATTTCCTTCACAATAACATCAGAAATGAGTACTTTGACTTTCTTTCATGCCCAGTCCGTGGGCGAACCCTGCACCAGTGGCTCGGTGAGGGTTTTTAAAAAACTGATGACGACTAAGAGAATTCAGTAATAGGTCTCTTTCGAAAAAATTTCGAAAGGCTGCCAAGGGGAATCTCTGCGGACGTTCGAGTAAAGATTCTTTCCTTGTCTCCACACGCAAAGCTCAATGGTCTTTTTTCCACGTAACACTAATCTTCCACAGAATTGATTCCCCACCGAAGACAAAATTCCTTTGGCCATCGCAAAACGACCGCTGGTCAATGTGACCTGCAATTGATCCTGATCTTGGTCACAGTCTCCTTCAGAAGGAGTCACCCACAGACGGTATTCACCTGTTAAAGACACCCAGGTTCCACAGTTGGATTTTTGCGATCGTTCTAACGGAAATGGGGTGGGATTAAAATCATTCGCAAAACTTTTGAAAGAGACCAAAAGACAGAAACCAAAAAAGATTCTAGAGCACTGAGATATCATTGAAGAGTTTCCTTTGTCGTAATACGAATTTTCTTATCTTGACTGAAAAGATAGCCATTTCGATTTCTTAAAATATAAACACTGCTTTGTGGATTAGGTTCAATTAAATTTCTGATTCGCTTGATGGTCACGTAAATCGAATTGTCATGCAGCTTGGGATCATATTTTTGATGCCAAATCTGATCAACCAATTGCTCTTTGGAAACGGGAACGCCGGGATTTGACATCAAAAGCTTCAGCAAATCCATCAGGATAAATTGATTTTTCATGTCAATGGGACCTTTGTCTTTTTCGATGATCAGGTGGTTTTTTTCGTCTAAGATAAGATCATATTTTTTTGAGGCCTCTTCAGGCAATTGATTTAAGAGGGACTGAACTCCTGCAGACAAACGTTGATAGATGCTGGCATCTAATGACCTATTGGCTAGCACCAAATAAATTTTGGCCTCTTCATATTTTTTAGCCAGTAAATAAACATGCCCCAGCTTTGCAATAATACTTAAGGTCAAAAAGTTATTCTTGGTGAATTTAACTTTGTCATAGGCTTCCCAAGCAAAATGAATCGCTTTGACAAAATCCCTATCCCGCAAACAAACATCCGCTTTTAATGCCAACACTGAAACGACTAAATCGGGCCGATTCAAATCTGACAATAGCAAATCCAATTTCTTTATTTTCGCATCTAATTCAGAATCTTCATGACCTGGATGCAGAGCTACAAAAATACAACCAAACAAGGCTTGAACCATCATCACCCGTGAATCTGTTTTGACCGCCTCATCCAATGATTTTTCAAAATACTCTGAACTGAGGTTGAGCTTTTGCTCGGATAAAAAATTATAGCCTTTTAAATAGTAAAAGGTGGCTAAGCCTGTCGACGGCAGACCCATGCAAGATTTCAAAAGTTCTGTTTCTAATCTCAGCCGATCGTCTTGCAAATTCATTTCCGTTAAAATTCGAAGTCTTGAAAAAATAGCTTCTGAATATCGGCCATCGCAAGGGTCGACCATTGTACAAAACTGGGTCAAATATTTTAAAGCGGGAACGAAATCGCCCTGCCGGTAAAGGCTTTGCCCCAGCTCGTAAATTTTTTGCAGTTGTGAATCCATTGGGTCGGCTTGCATCGCCCCCCCTTTTTGTCATTATTTTTCACTTTTCACAAATAAAATGACAGATCCTAACAGATAAAAGAAAACGACTTCATTTGGTTTTCTGATTATCATGTTATATCAATAGTTTACACGGAATACTTAAGAAGTCTTTTTTAGAAAAAAGACATGGCCAAAATACACCAAGGTCAGCAAAACACCCAGCCCAAGATGACTGAGGCTTGATACTTGGGACAATTTTTCATTCCCAAAATAGTAAATTCCAACACCCGTTAGACCCAGTAACAACAAACTGACTACCATCCCAACGCCACTCCAGCGGCTATTTCCGCGCCGCCACTCTTGTCGCATATGCAAAGTCCACAAGGATCCCATCAGACTAAAAATAACTAAAGCCATCACCGCATGCGCCGCCGCCATATAAGTTCGATGTTCGACAGTCAGTCGCCAAGGGACCTCCGTTTGTAATTTTAATTCAAGAGTTGTCGGAGCTAACAGGTAACCTGTGATCATTAACAGGGACATCAGACTTGTGATCATCGTCACGGAAAACCATTGTGGATATCCCTTCATATTTGATTCTCCAATTTCATTCTACAGTCCCAACCGACCCGATGATCTTTGCACCCAACAAGTCTACAAGCTTTTGCGCCTGATCACCAGAGGCAATGCAGACAACTTTTGTTAATGCATCTGAAAGCCATGCTGACGGAGCTTGGACCGAGAAAACTCCCGATTGCGGAGGGCCATGCAGGCCCTTTCGCGAAATGATTTTTCCAGCAAATCTTTGATCGTCGATTTCACGAACGGCTGACGTCGACACAGACGTGTTTTTAAAATCCCCCAGAAACTCTAACTGATCCAATAAATTCCTACGATGAATTGGAAATAACCAATCGCCAAAAACTCGTAAATCCCCGCCGGCGTTCACGTAGCCTTTTTTCAACCCGTAAGCTTTTAAAGTTTTAACAGCTAAATCAACAGCATATCCTTTAGCTATTCCATCTAAAGTAATTCGAAGGGGGGCTTGCAAAAAAACCTTGCAGCCATGAATTTTTAAATTCTGTACGCTGGCACCGTCGGCCACCAGGGGTCCTCCATGATCTGGCAAATATTTTTTATGAACCATTTCATCGGCCAAAGTAAAATCAAACAGCCCGCCTGTGACTTGGGTCATAGACCGACCTAATCGAAGCGCCACGACAGCGACGGGATCTAAAATAATTTCTTGCTGAAAACTTTGATTCAGCTTTGAAAGCTGACTTTTAGGATCGTGAAAACTTAATAAATTCTGCACCTTTAAAATAGTTTCGAAAGCAAATCCCGAGGCCCCGACAAACTGTTCTTCTTCGGCAGGAGCACCGATTTCAACAAAAGTCCCCAGCAAAGGCCGTAGACGCTTTTGAATCTTACCCATTTCCTAGCACTTTTTGGATTGCAAGCAATCGTTTGACTCCGTCCATAACATTTCGACAGGACAAGGTCGCTCCCGTGATATTAGGAACGTCCACATCCAGCTTAAAAGGGTCAGATAATTTTTTGCCTTTTAAGTTTTTGCGCCAGCTGGCTTCGCGAACTTCCCCGCCGTGGGTTTCACGGTAACTCATAATTTCAACACCTTGGATCAGGCCTTCGGAGCTGATGGCGACCGCATAGGTGATGAACTCATGCTTGCCGACCACTTCATCGATAAAAAAAAGACCCAAGATCTTTCCTTTTTTTTTCGCAGCCCATATTAAAGGTGATTTATTTCTTTGTTTGACGCCCGACAAATCTTTAATTTCATCCAGCTGAGCCTCCGATAAGGTGATCGGTTTTTTTATAAACTCATCCGCTTCCGGAAATAAAATCTTTTGGGCCTGCGATTCATTTAAATAATCGGCAGCATAGGCCATCATTGAAATGGCCATCGGCGCGAATAGAATTCCGTGTTTGTAGCTAAATCCCGCCATTCAATCCTTTAATTAGAAATTAAAACCCAGTTTTAAACGGATTTCCTGTTTTGTTCGCTCGATCAATTGCAAACGCGTGTCGGTTTGTCCTGCATAAATAGATCCGCCACCTTGCAGTTGCGGAAAATAAGTTAAGGTGGTCCACCACTTTTCGCTGCCATAATGTAAGCTAGGTCCTAAGAACGTACTCCAACGTTCTTGGCCAACTTGAGTTTCATATTCAGATTCGTAAAGAATTTCTCCGCCAAAAAACCAATTAGCCACAAAGCGGTAACTTAAGGCGGCCCCTGCTTTTAAGGCGATTTCCATCTCGGGATTAATGGGCCACTCAAAACCAGCTGGAAGATCTTTGATCGCATATCGTTGCGCATAGGTCGATTCCATCCCAAGATTCACAACACCAATCATCTGGCCTTCCATAAAGTATTTCTGAATCAAAAGCTCAAGCTCGGCTTGTGTGGCATCTTTTTCTTGCCCCGAGTGCGGATCCCGCCAAATGTGTCCCAAGGAAAAATAGGCCGAAAGCCCAATGTCATCTTTCGCGGGACTTAAAAAATTATATTTCAAATCGGCTTCGATTCCCGAAGGACTGACACCGCTATCGATATCTCTGGGAATGTAAGCGTCCAGCAACAAGCCCTGACTTTTTACCGACTGCATTTTCAGACTCAATCCCGAGGTCAGGCGATCTGTGACGCCGTACTCAATTTCCGTTTTTGAATCCAAAGCGCTATAGGTGCCTTTGCCTTTATCAGTTCTTGAAGTCAAAAACTGATAAATCTCCCAGCTATTTTTCGGAAGCGTTTCCGCGCCTTTGATATAGCCAAAAAGATTTTCGTCTGCATAGGCGACAGACACCACCACCTGAAAAACAATCAGACCAAGAATTGCCAAAGCTCGCATAAAATAATTCCTTATGATGTGGGCTTATCATTATGAAGGCCTACGCTGATTGTATAGAGTTCTTAGAAATTTTGATTCAAATGAAAAACAAATGATCTTAGAAAGTAAAGTGGCGGGCGATCAGCCATGGGATAGCAATGTAAAGAGTCAAATCTCGGACTAAGTAGTAGGCAAAAAACACAGCAAATACTTTCCAACCATAGCGGCGACTGACACCTTTAAAACCAGTCTCATGAAAAGTGCTTCTGACATTTTGCAGAGCCCTGCGAAGCTTGTCGAACGAGGTCGTCTTTGACAGCGGTAAATTCAGCTCTGACTTTGTGGCCGAAAGAACTTCGATAGGGTCCAAAAAAATTCTCCTGAAGCCCATTGTTACCCGGGTCGCTAGTAAAAATAAAGTAGAATGCGTGCTTTTCAG
>JAYWEU010000263.1:0-3615 GCA_043779385.1 Pseudobdellovibrionaceae bacterium | reverse complement strand
AAATGATGATGGGTCGCTACTTTGGCACCGGTTGGAATCAGATAAAATTCTAAATCTGAAAAAGTCCATTTTAGCGACGTGATTAAATTCTGGCGCTTTTCAAAAAAGGTGATGCCGCCTTTTAATTGACCGACAAGGTCCGCCCCTGATGGCGGCAGTCCCCGCCCATCCCAAGCCAGTTGTTTGTAATTTTCTAAAAGTCCCGAAACCATCGGAGAGGTCAGATTTTCATGATCAAAATAACTTTCTTGATCGCCTTCGGGATCAGCAGATCCCTGCCAATGCAAAAGGCGATAGGCTGCCAAAAATTGAGCGGTGGAGGCGCCCCACCCACCGCAACCCATATGAGGATCGAAAAATTCAAGGTCAAATTGATTAAAAAATAAGGAGTGCTGTTGAATTAATTTTCCAGCTGGAGACTCTTTATTAATCCCCGTTGTAAAACCAGCTCCGGCTCGGACACGCAATTCAAATCTTGGGGCTGTGGCGACGATGATGGCAGGCCCACCATTCAGAGCTGAATACTCGCCGGCAAAAAAACTTTTACTTGGAACGCTGATCACTAAAGACATAATGACCTCATCAAAAATTATTGCTGATGCGCCTGGGACGCACGCATTTCTTTTAAAGCTTCCACCGCATGACTTAAGGAAACGCGCTTGCTGTGAGCCAAAATCTCTTCCAATCTTTTTTGCAAAACCGGCAGTTCTTTTTCTTGAGCGCCAGCGCCTAAAGATAGATTTCTGATATGTAACTTCATATGACCTTCGATAATCCCTACGGTCGTTAAAGCACGAAGGGCTCCTAAATTTTGAACCAGGCCCACCGCTGCCATCACTCGAGCTAATTCATTAGCAGATCCGGGGTTGATCAATCGTAAACACATCGAAGCCGTGGGATGCAAGGATGTCATTCCACCGACTGTTCCAACAATCAGTGGTGCTTCGAAAACTCCCACAAGCTCGGTGCCTTCAACAGTCCACCGGGTGATACTTCGGTACTGACCATCCCGAGCCGCATAGGCATGAATTCCCGCTTCAACCGCGCGCCAATCATTGCCCGTCGCTATTAAAATCGGATCGATGCCGTTCAGAACACCTTTATTATTGGTCGCTGCTCTGTAAGGATCAGCTTGTGCAAACAAAGAGGCCTCTGCAATTTTGTGCGCAAGCTCGGAATCGATATTTTTCAATCGAACGGTGGCTCGAGTTAATTTTGTATCCACCAAGTTTGAAAGAATACACATGGTCACGTTTTCTTCAGTGATGGCCTCAATGGGCAGCCGCAAAAACTCACAAACTTGATTGATGATATTAGCGCCCATGGCGTCACACGGATTCATATGAACGTGCACCACGCCCATAAATCCGCCCTCGGGCCGAGGAATCGTTCGCACTGAAATATCCGTCACACCACCGCCCCGACGAACTAAGCCAAAGGCCACTTCGCGATTCGATTGCTCGATCAGATCATTTTTTTGCGCTAATATTTTTGTTTTGAAATCTTCAGGACTTGCGACCTTAGCCACTTGAATCTGACCAATAATGTCTTGGCCGATCGTTTCCGTTTTAATGCTGCCATTTTCACGCACCCATTTGGCTGTTTTACTAGCCGCTGCAACGATGGATGTTTCTTCTACCGCCATAGGAATGACAAAATCTTTTCCATCAATATTAAAGTTTGTGGCAACACCTAAAGGAATTTGAAAATAACCAATGACGTTTTCTATGAAGTTTTCACCCAAAGAAAAGTCCTGCAGGCCACCTTTTTTTAAAAATTCAATATCGGCTTTTTCAAGCAAGCCCGTTTCAAGTAAAGCCATCAATCGCTGATCGCGATCTAATTTTGAAAAACCTTTGAAAATGTCTTTTAAATCCTTGGATTTATTTCCTGATGCCATTTCCAAACCTTCTTTCGCTGAATTTCTTCGATACTTTTACAGCCAGTACAAAATAAAGCGATTTTTAATTCGTAATCCAATTGATCCGCTAATTTCCCAAGCTCCGCACCTGGATTCTTTTCATCTTTTTTATAAGCCTTTAACCATGGATTTGCCAGGCCAATCAGGCCCGCACCCATGCTTAATAGTTTAGCAGCTTCCAGGCCATTTCGGACACCGCCAGAGGCCCAAACCTGATATTTAACATGGGCCCTGTCGGCATTCAGCATGGATTGAACCGTAGACGTTCCCCAGTTTGAGAAAGTCTGCGCGGCTTGTGCTTGCACACTGTTTTCAGGTGCTCGCAAGCCCTCGATTCGGCCCCAATGTGTTCCGCCATATCCGCTTAAATCGACAGCGTAAACACCAGCTGATTCTAGCCGTTTTAAAGTTAATTCTGAAAATCCGCAGCCAACTTCTTTAATGATCACCGGCACAGAAATCTTGCAACAAAGTTCCTCAATTTTTTGCAGTCCACCCGCAAAGTTGGGCGTCCCCTCAGGCTGTAAAACTTCTTGCAAGGGATTCAGATGAATAAAAAGTCCTACGGCTTGTAAGCTATCCACAAGCTCCTGGACTAAATCAATCGGTGTTTGAATTAATTGCGCCAGGCCTAAATTTCCAACCAGCAAAGCTTGCGGCGCTTTCTTTCGAAGCGCTTGCCATTCTTTGCGAGCCTCAGGGTCTCCCAGCTGTCTTCGCTGCGAACCCACGCCCATCAGAATTTGTCGATTTGAGCTTAACGTCGCCAACGCTTGATTAAAGTTTTCACCCTCTTCATGACCGGCGGTCATCGAACTGATAAAAATCGGTGAGCTTAATTTTATTTTTTCAGTTTTTGTATGAAAAGACGCCGAGATATCGACGTCTTTGAAATTGATTTCAGGCAAAGCCTCATGAATCAGTTCAATTTGATCCAGACCATGAGAACCCGCTTGGACCTGGGATTCCAGAGCCAAGCGCATATGATCTTTTTTGCGGGATTCAAACTGAGTCAGGGACTCCACCCTAACCTCGATTACGCAGCAGCGGTCGAGGTCAAAGCGTGCTTACAAAGAGTCGAAAAAGCAGTGATGTCTTGAATCGCAAGGTCCGCTAAATTCTTACGATCGATCACGATGCCAGCTTTAGCAAGGCCACCAATCAAACGAGAATAAGTTGTTCCATGCAGACGAGCCGCCGCATTGATTCTTTGATTCCAAAGAGCGCGCATTTGACGTTTGAACATCTTGCGACCTTTGAACATATAAGCCATTGCTCTGTCGTCTTTTTCACGAGCGTGAATATAACAACGAGAATTTGCTGAGTATCGACCTTTTGCTCTTTTCAAAACTTTTTTGTGTCGAGCGCGGTTTGTTTTACCGGATTTTACGCGAGCCATTTTCTATCTCCTTAAAACACTAGTGTGCGGCGAGTTTGGTACATGTTTGCATCATCCACATAGGTCACTTGACCTAAATGACGTTTCGATTTTGAACTCATGTGTGAGTTCAAGTGACGCATCTTTGTTTGTTTTCGCTTTACTTTTCCACTAGGGAGAAGACGAAGACGCTTCTTAGCACCGGAGTGCGTGCGCTGTTTCATAATTACCTTCCTCCAACAGGGCGGGTCCGGGAAAATCCCAGTCCTCTTTCGGGGCCGCTGCTAGCCATATTTGAACCATTGGTTTTAGGGTG
>JAYWEU010000262.1:0-3617 GCA_043779385.1 Pseudobdellovibrionaceae bacterium | reverse complement strand
AAATCTGAACTGGCGACAGGATAATTCTTCGGATGCCGAACTTCAAAAATATCTTCGTCCCGGCTTGACCACCAATTGGGACGAACAGATGCGGACCGAATTGCTGGCGGCCCTAAAAGCTGACGGGATCGTGCCTGAACAGCTCGACGATGTTTTACTCGTTCAAAAAGTCAGTTCTTGGATATTGAATCGTTTTAAATATATAAACCACTTCGTTTCATTTTATGTGAACTTTGAGAATAACAAAGCCAATATTGATCCCCTTCTGCGAACGGCTTTTGACGCCGAAAAAAGCAGAAATGGATTTCAATCAGATCAAGAGGCTATCGACAAAGGCATTTTCGGTAAAAGCATGTTTCAATCTCGTATTATGGGCAACTGTACAATGACGGCCACTCTTCAAGCGACGATTTTTAAGGCTTTAGGAATTCCCACCCGGCTTGTTGGAAATGTCTTAGCTTTTGATGCAACCGACCCTACCCAAGTTCAAGAATTTGAAAAACAGATTCATCACAATGGTCTTTGAGGGGCCGCCCTTGAAAAGGCCCAAGAATCAAAAGGGAAGTGGGTTAATCATACATTCAATGAAGTTTATATTGGCGGGAAATGGGTCCGATTAAATTATAATAATTTAGGCCAGTCGCCATTTTGGATTCAAATGGGACTGATGGTTCAGGTTTTTACAATGGCAGATTGGGGCGATTCCCATTTAACCTCTTGGGCTAAGCAATCACTGGGAATTCAACGTAGCTTCAATGTGTCCTCGCCCAATTCCTATCGTCTAATTCGCATCATTGATGATCCGGCAACGTTAACACCTGAAAATAATCCGCCCTACTCTCCTGCACAATCCAAATATAAAGTGATAAAGATTTTAAGAATTCGAAATGCCAATGAAGTGAATAATCTTCCGCAGGCCATTCAAGATGCCCTAAAAAACGAAGCGCAGAAGGGCTTAGCATTCTTTGCCGAAGTGGATGTTGGCGAGCCCAAAATAAATTACGATGAAGTTAAGAAGTTTCGAAAATGGGTTTCACAAAGTTTTGTTTTAAGTGCTCCAGGGTATCCTGATATAACGATGCAGGATGCCGGCGGATTTACAGGCTACGGGGCTGACGGACTTATTTTCTATGCAGACGCGTCAATGGTACAAGGAGTAAAGTATCATATTAAGCCTGTAACAACAGAAGGCAATTACTGTTGGGAAGTCGTCGGTAATGTTCAACTTTCTAGACCGGGAAATGCGCCTGTGAGTCTTTCATTTCTTTCGAAGAAAGTACCCGCTGTTCGATGTGAACGATTGTTTAATTAATTATTTTTCACCCATAAGTTCATAGCAAATCCTACTGGTGACAAATTGATTCCATGAATCTACGGCATATCTCTTGCAATTCCTTCCGCTGACTTCGGTTAAGGGGGATATATGGGCTGTCTGAAAAAGGTTTTGTTGTTATTCATTTTAACTAGCGGTGTTGGGTCTTGGGGTTCTTCGGCAATGACTCGTCTTGAAAAAAAAGCCTCATTCTTTTTGATGAAAAAAAGCTTAATTACTGAATCAAAGCTTCAAAGCACCTCCACGGATTTTATTCCCCTAGATGGCGAGTATTGCCCGGCGCAACCACCTCGGCCTAATTCAGAATGTATTGTTTTTGTGACAGGTAACTTTCCATCGACGGATGACAAATTGAGAGCCGTCAGAGCCTGCGCCGGAAATTACAATGCCGTCTGCGCTAAATATGTTGCTGGAAATTTTCCCAATTTTGATGAAAGAGTGGCTGCTGCCGAATCGTGTCGAAATAATATAGACACTGACTGCATGAAATTTGTCGCTGGCGATTTTCCTTCATCTGACGAAAGGAAAACGGCGGCCATGGCTTGCAGAAATGCTTCTTTAGACTGTGTGAAATATACGGCTGGAAACTTTCCTAACTTCGATGAACGATTGAGCGCAGCTCGCGCGTGTGGAGGTCAGTGACTCTCAACTGCGCAGCCAACAAATATAAATCTTGGAAGTATCCTAACAAGTCCGTTATCGACAATCGGCGATAGCACGGCTGGCAATGACGTCTCTTTTTTCGTGGATGAAACTAAATCCACGAATATTGGTACGAATCGATTCAATCAGAATAATATCACAAAGCTGAGTGGTCGAATTGATCGATGGAAACTTTGCTAAGGTAATATTCATCTGAACGGATTCGATGGACGGATTATTTTGCACAACCGCCTCTGGAAATAGTGTATCGAAGGTAGCCATGCAGGGCGCACCTTCCGCCCCATTGCGATGGTTCAAGAGCGTGACATCAGCTAAGGCAGGAACCAGTATCTTTACAACAGGTTCTGCATATCCAGACCTTGAAAGACGAACTTTTACCTTTGAGATATCGACATTAACATTGACGGTGCGCTCAGAAATAATCGTGCTCTTATCTAATTCTGCCGAGGCACTTGCTGCCAACAATAAGATAGAAACTAATGTAGAAACAGTTTTCATAAATTCTCCTTTAATGGAAAGACTAAAAAATTAGCTCTTTCTGATTAATTTTAAAATTTGAATATTAAAGATTCCAATGGGGTGTGGATGTTTGCTGTCATTTTTAAAATCAACTACGACAAGCTTTTGTTCATCTTTAGAAAGATCTTGAAAAATAAGATCTTGGCTATTTAATTCTTGTCCTGCAAAAAACATCTGCGTGATCAATTCCTTATATCCTAGCCGACTGATTTTAAAATGGATGTGGGGCGGCCGAATCCAATCTGCGCGAGCAGGATAGGCGCCTGGCAGAATCGTTCTAAAAAGATAATTTCCTTTTGTATCGGTCACGGCTTTCCCCCAATATTGAAAGTTAGGATCTAGCTTTGCGGGATTGGTGTCAGAAGGATGGTTGTAGCGACCACTTTCGCAAGCTTGCCAAATCTCGACCAGAGCGCCAGAAACGGGCTGACAAAATTGATCGGTGACTTGGCCTTGGACTAAAACAATGTCCCCTGCCGCTGGCACAGGGCGACCCTGAACAATGACCAAGTCAGCATCTTTATCCAATTGGTCAATGACCGGATAGAAAGGTCCTTCGGGTTGAACAGGAGTCAAAGCGGTTTGGCATGCTTCCTGGACCTGCGCCGATGCCTTGCTAAGAGCTAAAATTCCTCCGGCTGCAACGATTCCTGTTTTAAGTAAATGACGACGATTCATATCAGTCTCCTTCTGTTGAAACAATTTGTAGAAGATTTACAGTTATTAATATAATGAATTTTAAACGTTTATATGATAGATAGATTTAATGATTAATCCTGAGGCCATTAAATACTTTATCGAACTTGCAAAAACCCAGCATATGTCTCGTGCAGCTGAACGACTTGGCGTCACTCAGCCGACGCTGTCACACAGCTTAAAGCGCCTTGAAGATGAACTAGGCCATCTTCTTTTTCTAAGATCAAAAAAGGGTTTAACTCTCACCCCCGCCGGACAGCGCTTGTTTGAAAAATCACAAGAGCTTCAGCAATCATGGGAGTCCGTTTTAAATTCAGTCGACGAAGAGGTTTCTGCCGTCAAAGGTCGTATCCGACTTGGGTGTCACACGGCCGTGGCACAATATACTTTGCCATTATTTTTACCG
>JAYWEU010000261.1:0-9580 GCA_043779385.1 Pseudobdellovibrionaceae bacterium | reverse complement strand
AGCAACCTATGCAAAACCTCAGATTCCAAAAGAGATTCTGATCGTCGCTTCCAAATTAAAAGATTATATTCGCGCCAAATCCGAGATGAATACCTCGGCCGATGTGATGGATATTTTGTCAGATTTCGTGCGCGCCAAATGCGACGAGGCGATCGATAGCGCCCGGCAAGAGGGTCGAAAAACCGTCCTTGACCGGGATTTTAAACACGGAGATTTTAAATAGAATAAATTCACGCTCTGACTAAAGTTTAATCTTTTTATCCCTGTAAGATTCTTTGTATTGATTTTGGCGAACTTTTCTTCCTTGGCATACCTTGCAATAGTCAGGGTTATGAAACATTTATCGTTAGCCTTCTTAATTTTTTCAAGCTTGGCCTCGGCCGGGGAAAACAACTGCGCCGATTACCAAATGGGCGAATCTCGCAAATTTTCTGAGCATGCCATGATCGGATTTTTTGGAGCTCCTGAAATCTCGTATCAAGTGACAAAATTTTCAGAGAATAAATATTTACTGGAAATAAATCCTAAGTTTTTTGAAATGGTCAGTCGGACTTCGCCTTTAGGGGCTTTAGAAAATAAGTCTCAAGAAGTTCCAGAAGGCCGAGAGCGCGCCATCGCTTGCTTTGCTTGGTTCAACGAAAAATATTCGAGCTCGCTGAATCCTCAGATTCAACTTGGTGTTTCGCAATCGCCTCGCCAAATTAATATTCAGATCACGAAAGACCCAGAATTTAGAAGTTATTTAAAAAAGTATAATCTTAAGAATATGAGCGACTGTGCTTTCATTGTTCACGAGTCCCTTCACTTAATGGGCTTGTGGGATGAGTATATTGAAGACCAAAACCCCAATGCGAAAGGTCTTCTTTCATTCAACTGCAGGTCGATTTCAGACAGCATTATGTCTGATCAGCAATCCTATTCTGGTTTTTTTCATGCGACCAATCCTGATGGAACCATAAAAATGCCCCTGCGCTCTGCCCACATTCGTCAGCTGCTGTTTCCGTCCTGCTCCGAAAGAAATCCTGTTTATAGAGCCTGTATCAGCAATGCTTATAGGTCTATCGGCACCATCCTTAATTGCAATGCAGCTCCCGCCGTGTGCAGCGAAAAAAATACGTGGCTTGACTAGTTAATTTCCGGCGGCTGCGCGATCAGCTAAAATTGTAAAATCTTTGTGCTCATGCAAAGCACTGGCCGGCAGCGTGGGATCTTTCTTCAGAAACCTCTGCAGAACCTCTTGTTTTCCAACGCCAGATACAAGAATTAGAATCGCTTTGGTTTCTAAAAAAGCCGAGGCTCCGTAGGTCACGCCCCAGGTCGATGGCTCAATTTTTAAAGTTTCACAGGTTTTATCACTCAGGCGAACACAGCCCGAATAAAAATTCTTTGGAAGCTCGGGTTCATGAAAGGCAATATGACCATTCAGACCTAAACCTAAAATCGCCAAATCGCCCTGATTGTACTGCTCGCCAATCCAACGGAAGTGATCCTTTTGTTTTGGAAGATGCTGAATTAAAAACTGTTTAAAAATTCCAGCTTTTGATCCCGTCACGACATCATCAATCTGAATCAATTGTAGATGAGATAAAAAATCTGGAGGATTTTTTGTCCAGTGTTGATACACAGGGATGGGAGTATTACCTGCAGGCAGATACAAAGATTGGGCTTGAGTGGTCTTTATTTTATCAACACACCAACTCGACGTTTCGTGAGCCATTTCTTCGGAGTCTTTGCAGATTTTCAATTCCATGCTTTAATAATGCTTCGGAGAACTGCCAGATGTCCACGCGAAAATCAAATTCAAAGTATAATCTGATCGTCACCGCTCATGCTGATGATGAAACGATATTTTTCGGAGGCTTGATTCTTTCCCGGCGAACTTTACCCTGGAAAATAGTCTGTGTGACAGATGGAAATGCCGATGGTCAAGGTCCAAAAAGGAAAAAACAATTTGAAAAAGCCTGCACTTTGCTGAATGTAAAAAACCTTGAGTGGTTGTCCTTTCCAGATATTTTTGAAAAAAGATTGGACACCGAAAAACTAATTGAATATCTAAGCGTGCTCCCAAAGCCGAATGAAATTTTCACGCATGGAATTCTTGGCGAATATGGACATCCTCATCATCAAGATGTTTGTTACTCTGTTCATCAAAGTTTTAAAAAACACCCGAAGCTTTATAGCACGGCTTGGAATTGCTATCCCGACTTAAGTGTTAAAATCAGCAAAGCTCAGTATCAAAAAAAGTGTCATATCTTGTCTGAAATTTATGGCTCTGAAACGCGTCGTTTTTTTAATCTTCTACCAGCCACAGCTCTGGAAGGATTTGCCCGCGTCGATGCTTCTGAGGTCGAAGCCATTTATGAATTTTACACCCAAGGGCAAACTCTGAAACGCCCTCAGCTGAAACATTACCATTGGCTATGGCAGCGCCTGCAAGAGCAAGGCCCGAATCCGGGCCCACGCCTGTTTTAAATTTTAAAGAGTTTTACGAGTAGCTACA
Source organism: Pseudobdellovibrionaceae bacterium (assembly GCA_043779385.1). Lineage (GTDB taxonomy): Bacteria > Bdellovibrionota > Bdellovibrionia > Bdellovibrionales > Bdellovibrionaceae > JAYWDA01. Next base: position 7,080 of record JAYWEU010000261.1, on the reverse strand, counting down.
ACTGACAGCGAAAGATCTTCTTTTCCTGGCTGATCGCCAATAGTAATTTCCGCTTTTTTATTTTCAAGAGTAATGATCTTAGGAGTAGATACAATTTTCTTTTCGCCAGTCGCTGAGATCGTTCCGATGACAAATTTCATAAGAATAGCTTGCTTACTACCAGTTGGTTTTTCCGTAGCTATCACATCTATAAATATTTTTTTGCCCTCTGATTCTTGAGTGATCGAAGCTTGCTTGCCTTCTTCCGTGATGAGTCTTGGCGAAGACACATACTTTCCATTCATCGAAAGTTCTATCTTGAGGTCATAGGCGTTGGTGCTAGCCAAGACTGTTGAACCGACCAAAAAACAAATTAAACCCATAAATTTTTCCATAATTCCTCCTTGAAATGTTATAATCCACGTCTTTTCTAAATATTAAAAACCTAAACGCTGGCCATGATACAAAGAAGTTCAAACATCACTTCGACACCCATGAGGGACGTGATATCCGCATGATCAAAAGGTGGCGAAATTTCGACGACATCTCCGCCGACTAGGTTTGGAATTTTTAAAGCGCGAAGAATTTTTTGCGCTTGGTAGCTAGTCAGCCCACCAGGGATGGGCGTCCCCGTTCCGGGAGCAAAGGCCGGATCTAAACAATCAATATCAAAACTAATATAAGTCGGCGTGCTATCGAAACCTTGCAATGTCTTTTGAATTTCAGCCCAAGGTTTTTCATTCACATCTTCGACAGTGATTTGGCGAATCTTATGCTTTTTAATAAAATTTAAATCATCAGCACCAGCCAAGGGACCCCGCAAGCCAATCTGAACCATTTTTGCGGGGTCGACCAAACCCTCTTCGATGGCATGCCTAGCAAAGGACCCATGATGAAATTCTTTACCCCAGGCGGCAGGATAGGTGTCCATGTGCGCATCAAAATGCACAAAGGCCAGCGGCTGGCCATGATGTTTTCGCAAAGCCCGCAGGACTGGCAGCGTGGTCGAGTGATCTCCGCCAACTGAAATAAACTTTTTACCACTTTTTAAAACTTCACCAATAAATTTTTCGATTTGAACGTAAGTTTGTTCCAAATCAATAGGCACTGTTGGGCAATCACCAATATCTGCCACTTTTAGTTTTTCAAAAACAGCAAGGCCACGGGTCCAATGAAAGCCTCGGCCTAAGCTTGAGGCATTGCGCACAGTCGCCGGAGCAAAACGTCCTCCGGGTCGGTAGGAAACTCCACCATCGAAAGGAATTCCCAGCAATGCCACGTCGAATTTTTCTTGTAAATCAACAAAGGGCAACCTGAAAAAAGTTTTAATCGCAGAAAAACGAGGAAATTCACGGCCGCTCAAAGGTTTAAATTCCATGCTGTAATTATCAGGTAAAAACAGATTGAAAACAAAGAAATTTGCCTTAAATTGCCCCTATGCATGAAGCTCAAAAATTAAGGGACTGGTACTTGCAAAATCAGCGACCGCTTCCGTGGCGGCTGAACCGAGATCCTTATGGAATCTGGATTTCTGAAATGATGCTGCAGCAAACGACGGTGGCCGCCGTGGTTCCGTTCTATGAGCGCTTTATGCGGAAGTTTCCCACGATTCAAACCTTACAGAAATCTGCGCTCAGCGACGTCTTAGAAATGTGGGCTGGTTTAGGTTACTATTCACGGGCCCGCAACATTCATCGATCCGCCCAGATTTTAGGATTGTCGGGTTTTCCTAAAAACTATCTTGAGCTGATGGAGCTGCCGGGTTTTGGGCCCTACACGGCTCGTGCGGTCTCAAGTCTAGCTTTCGGCGAAAAAGTTGGCGTCGTGGATGGCAATGTCATTCGGGTTCTTTCCAGATACTATGGTCTGGCTGGACCCTGGTGGACCACGGCTGAACGAAATAATTATCAGCAAAAAATAGATGCCTGGGTGCAAAAAGAAGATCCCTCTTTGATCAATCAGGCGGTGATGGATTTGGGAGCTACCATTTGCACTCCCCAAAGGCCTGCCTGCCTCCTTTGCCCCCTACAGAAAAACTGTCTTGCTTTGCAGTCACAAAAAATTTCTGAATTGCCAGTTAAAAAGCCCAAGAAAGATTCCGAAGTATGGGTGTGGGATGTGGATTTGCATCGGCGGGGAAAAAAAATTGGCTTGGTAGAAAATGACTATCTGCCTTTTTTAAAGGGCCAATTGATTTTCCCAGGAACAGCATTGAAGCAAAAAAAGAAACCCAAAAAATACGATGTTAAACATGGCATCACTCATCATGATATTTATGTGCGAGTGAACAAAATCGACATCGCGGCAACAAAGAAAGTAAAATGGATCGAAATCAACCAACTTCAAAAAATAAATCCATCGTCTTTGCTGCAAAAAATCATCGATTTTCAAAGCTGATTTTAGCCACTTTGACTCTTGTTTTTTTTGTCGCGTGTTCGTCCTTTCCAAAAGCTTTGGTCCAGCCTCCCCCACAAGATTATTTATTATTGAAGGGGGCCCGACAACTGACCTTTGAAGGAGCCAACGATTCACCGCGTTTTTCACCGGGCGGAGATCGTCTACTTTTTTTAAGTTCCCAGCGCTCATCACATAGCAATACTCAAGTTTATGAATTTGAAATTCTTAGAAATAATGAACGGCGAATCACGTTTCAAGACGGCGAGATCAGAAATCCCTCTTACGTGGGCGATCATCAGATTATGTACGCCTCGACCACCGATGAAATTAAAGAAAATATTGAGCTGAACATGGGCGCAAAAAATGCGGCCTTGGAACGCCCTCCCACCGAACTTTACCAAAGTGACCTTTATGGCAATGAAATTTTAAGGCTGACTTTTTTCCCAGGATATGACGACGAAGCTATCGATGTTCCAGGCCCAAGGCCTTACTTACTTTTTACGTCTTTTAGAAATAATATTCTGGGAATTTATAAATATGATTTGAAAACCAAAAGTTCATCGCCACTTTTGGTTGAAAAAGATCGCGACAAATTCAGTCCGACAATTTCAACAGATCATAAAAATTTGGCATGGATAGAAAAAGATCTAGAAAAGAAAACTTATGCCTTATTGATAAGCCCCCTTAAAAGTTTAAAACCTCGGATTTTAAAACAAGATCAGATGGAATGGCGTGATCTTCATTTTACTTATGATGGCACCCAGCTAATTTACAGTGCTCAGCGGAAAAATGAGAACGTTTTCCATATCGAAATTTACGATTTCGAAAAAAAATGCACCCAGATTGTTTTTAGTGGTTTGGATTCTTTGATTCAGCCGTCCTACAGTCCTGGCTCACCCAACAGGGTTATTTTCACGCGGGTGATGAAAAATACCCGCCAGATCTACTTAGTTGATATCCCTCCTGATTTGGGACCTTGCCTAGAGTCCCTTCATTAACTAAGATCAAATTGTGATCTACAAAATTCTAATTCTTTTAATGGTTTGTTCTCATGCGATGGCGGCACCGCACCCTGTAACCACGTCTTCTCTTTTGACGGATCCAGAAAAGGGCCAATCGTTTCGAGGTTTTGGCTTTAAGATGGCGTTTAATGGCTCCCACTGGCGCCCTTTACAAAAAGACAGCGAAGGTCTTTTTGCAGAGATTCAATTTCAAGATAAAGATTCTAAAAACGACAACAGCCTGGCACAAATTTCATTAAGAATGGATGATCTAAGCAAAAATCAAAGCATTGAAACCTATGCCAAAAAATGGATGCGCGATTACCCCCACTATGGCTTTGAAGTTTTAGGAACAAAAACTTTTGCCCATTCCGGGGGACAGGGATTAGTCGTCGATTTATTTCATCGTCAAAGCAACAAACAGTTGCGCCAAGTGATCCTTCTAAAAAACAAAAAAGTAGCGATTTTTACTTGCTCAGATGCGAAGGTCAAATTCAATGGAATATTGGCTGAGTGTAACCACTTAGTGAAGGGTTTCAGCTGGTTAGAGACTTCCAAAAAGTCCCTGTAAATCTTTCTATAATGCGTTTTTCGTGATCAGTCCAAAAATACCTTTCCAGGCTTTAGAAGCAACAGAATCGCCAGCGATGTCTGGCACAAGCCTTGTATTGCCCTTCATTACATTAATTGTGGGGATTTCTATGGGAATGAGATTAGTTAAATCTGGAATCTTAGTTTTAGCCTTTGGGTTCGTCTCCGTTCCGGCAATGGCTTCCCATCCGGCCAGCTATTGTTCCCTAGAAGGTGATGAAACCAAGGGACAGATTGAAGGCGTCCACACAGAGGACCGCCTGCCGATCGGCTCTGTCAGTAAGCTTGTCACGACCTACTGGGCTCTGTCGGTGATGAAGTCGAATTACCGTTTCCCAACCCGCATTTTTATTTCTCCGATTCCAGGTCAATCAACGTCGACGGTTGATTTGCATTTCGAAGGCTCAAGAGACCCTTATTTTGGAAAAGAATCTTTGCACTATCTGATTTCTGAACTGAACAAAATGAAAATCTACAAAATCAGAGAGCTTTCATTTGATCATAATTTTAAGTTTTTTTGGAATGTCAGTGGTGGGCCAACAATGACTCCAGGAACAAACAAAGTAGAAACTGGTTATTACGGACCCGATGCGCCGACCGCTGATCAAGTCACCACCGAGCTTAAAAAATACCGTAGAAATTTAGCTTTCGGATACGGAAATACTCGCGCTTATTTACAGAAGTCAAACATTGAACTGATCCCCAACGGAAAGCTGTCAGTAGAAACTGTTAAGTACGTTCCGGCGGAAGAATTTCAAGCGCCTGAAAACTCGGTGGTTCGAATGATTTATTCTTCCCCGATCGTGAATCTGTTAAAGGAAATGAACCGCAATTCTAATAATCATGCCGCCAACCAAATTTTTGAACACCTGGGCGGGGCTGCAAAATTTCAAGAATTTATTAACGGCGATGGATTTTCTAATGATGAGATTTTATTCGTCAACGGTCACGGCAATCGTAAAGATATCGACGCGACGGAATCAGTGTATAACGAAGCCAGCTGTGCCACGATTGTTAAAGTGATGTCTCGTTTAAGAAAAAAATTGCTAACTTACAAGATGGATATGGATGATGTTTTAGCAGTTCCAGGTTTAGACCAACATTCGACTTTGGGCGCTTATCAAAATAAGCCTTACGCGGATTCGATGGCTGCAAAAACTGGAACTGTCGGACCGGCTGTGACTTTGGCTGGAATGCTTCAATCAAAAGATGGTCCCGTGTTTTTTATGTACAATATGTCGACCGAGGGAACTCGGCGTGACTGGAGCCGGGCTCGTAAAGCGATTGCTGTTCAGCTGACAAATCTAACAAAAAAATTCACAGGAGGAACTCCATTTGATTCTCAGAGAGTGAAATTTGTTGGTTTTGATGCTGAGCTTTTCTTTCATGAAGATGATCTGAAAGAGGAATCTGAAATTCAAACTCCTGCAACTGTCGCTGTCAGCGTTCCTGTGAATTCCGCTCCGGCATTGCCTCCGAAACAAACTTCTACAGCGACCATTCCACAGATCGGTCCTAACTTTAATGTTCCAGTGAAAGCTGTCGCGCATCCAGCAAAGGGGCCTGTGAAATCGGCCGTTGCACCGGCGGTCATCCCAGTGGCAAAAACGGTGGCAGCTCCAGATATTTCCCCGGCTGGCCAACCTTTAAAAACTTATAAACTGGCGCCAGCTAAAGTTGTCGTCAAATCCAAAGTCCAACATCACCAAAAATCTGTGGCGGCTACAAAACCAGCGCGGAAGACAAAAACTAAATCACATTTGATCGCTTCTTAACCAAGAAGCCTTTTAAAGAAACCCTTCACTTTCGCACCCAAACTTTGATTGGGCCGCGGACGCGAAGGTCCCGATCCCACAGGTCGAGGACCTTTTGTAGGTTGCGGGCGAGGACGGTTTTTCTGATCACTAGAATTCTTCGCATCAACTCTTTTTTTAGAATGATCGGGTCCGCGCTGAGGACCATTTTTTCTTTGAGGTCCTTGCCCAACCGTTGCGGTCGCCCCCGCTGCCGCCGGCTGTCCAGGCCGAGTGGGCCTGCTATGTGGCTGGCGCTGCTCGCGAGGTTTGTCCCGAGACTTATCCCCTCGTCCGCCCTGTCGTGGACTGCGATCACGTCCACCGCCACCGCTGTCAGCTCCACGGAAATGAAATTCATCATTTGTCATTTGTTTGAATTCCTTTATTAAAGTCGCGTCTTCCATATAGCTGACGTCAATTTTATGTTTCAGATACTCTTCCACTCGCATCAGCGAATCGACATCTTTGTCGCTGACCAAACTGATAGCGTGCCCACTGGCACCAGCGCGACCTGTTCGACCAATACGATGAACATAGGATTCAGGATCATTCGGCATTTCATAATTCACGACAAGATCGACGCCTTGAACATCAAGTCCCCGAGCCGCCACATCTGTTGCCACTAAGATATTCATGTTGTTCTGAGCTTTGAATTCTTGCATCACGCGCGTGCGCTGAACTTGCGATAACAAACTAGAAATCGCCATGGCTTGAATGCCATTATCATTCAGAAACCTGGCAATGCGTTCAACGTTGGTTTTGTAATTTGTGAAAATAATCGACTGCTGCGGGTTTTGAGCCTTAATCACCGATAGCAGATGCTGAGGCTTTTCGTGATTACCGACATGATAAAGAACGTCTTTCACATTTTCAGCTTTAGCTTGATCGCGTGAAATATTAATTTCCGTAGGCTCTGAGCCAAACTGATAAGCGGTGTTAAGAACTTCAAAATTTAAAGTCGCACTGAAAACTAAAAACTGCCGTTCCCTCGGAATTCGATGAAGGATATAAACCATATCATCTTTGAATCCCATATCGAACATACGATCGGCCTCATCAAAAACCACAGCTCGAACCTGCTTCAAGTCGACATCGTGTTCTTTGTAAAGATCCAGCAAACGGCCCGGAGTGGCGATCACAAACTGTGGGTTCTTTTTTAAACCTTCACGCTGTTTTTCATAACCAGTGCCACCATAAATCGCAACCCCTTGAAGTCCGCAAAATTCGCTCAAGACCATCAAGTTTTCATAAACCTGATCGGCCAGCTCGCGGGTGGGAACTAAAACAAGCACAAAGTTTCTGGCTTGCCAGTCTTT
>JAYWEU010000260.1:0-9603 GCA_043779385.1 Pseudobdellovibrionaceae bacterium | reverse complement strand
CATCGACTAAATTCATCATTTCAGGCAGCGCTCGGCTCGTATAGCGTGTCGTCCAATACTTTTTTTGTTCATCGTTTTTGGGGATGAATTCATAGTAGGGACCAATGATCATTCGACTGAAAAAGGGACCAAAGGGACCACGCAGCAGTAAAGAATCTTTCCGATGCGGTCTGAAGTTTGGAGAAATTAATATTAAAGCAGCAATGTCTTGAGGGTTTTTATATTGATAACGAGAAGCTAAATAAATCGCAAGGGATGCTCCTGTTGAAACACCTACAAAAACAACTTTTTCGCCTATTTTTTTTCCGACTTGAAAGGCTTCCTCGGCATCCAATAAAAGTTTTTGGGTAGTAATCGAAGTCGGCCCTTCCGTTCCCAAACCATGGCCGGTTAGTCTTGTCATAAATAAGTTAGCTTTCAATTTAGCTGAAACATTTTCGACGACGGGTGAAATTTCTTGGCGAGACGCCGACCAGCCGTGCAGATAAATAAAGCTTAAATGTGTTTTTTCTTTTGAGCTGTCCGCCCAAAATATTTTCTTTTCAGTTCCTGCCAGTGGAGACAGAAGATTTTCTGAGCTGTTTATTTTATTTTCGAAATCCGGTCCTAACTCCGGTGGAGTTCGGACTTGGACCAATGAAAATGGATAGAATAAAGTAATCCCCAAAATAAGTAGGGGAATTAAAATAAGAAAAGTTAAGAAGATTTTTAAACTAAGCTCCATCCCCAGCATGAACTTCTGGCTTTTCATCTAAGGAAGCCTTTAGGTATTCGCGATTCATTTTTGCAATGTTCACAAGGCTGATGCCCTTCGGACAAGAGGCCGCACAGGCCCCTGTGTTACTGCAAGCGCCAAATCCTTCGGCATCCATTTGATCGACCATGCGCAAAGCTCGTCGCTCGGCTTCAGGTTGGCCTTGCGGAAGCAGCGCAAGATGAGTGATTTTGGCTGAGGTAAAAAGAGCCGCCGACGCATTTTTGCAAGAGGCCACACAGGCGCCGCAACCAATACACGCAGCCGCTGCAAACGCCTCATCTGAATTGGCTTTTGGAATCGCTACCGAATTGGCGTCTGGTGCATTCCCTGTGTTAGCAGAGATGTAACCACCCTTTGTCATAATTCGATCAAAGGCCGATCGATCACACATTAAATCTTTAATGATAGGAAAGGCTTTTGCACGCCAAGGCTCTAACGTCAGTTGCGCACCATTTTCAAAATGGCGCATGTGCAGCTGACAAATGGTTGTCGATTTTTCAGGACCGTGAGCATCGCCATTAATCATAAATCCGCAACTTCCACAAATTCCTTCGCGGCAATCATGGTCAAAGGCGATGGGGTCATCGCCCTTTGTAATAAGGTCTTCGTTCACAACGTCTAACATTTCTAAAAAAGAAGCGTCGGTGGAAATATTTTTGGCCTGATAAGCTTTAAATTCGCCGCCAGCCCCCGGGCCTTTTTGTCGCCAAACTTTTAAGGTCAGATCGATATGTTTATTAGATGACATATTTTTTCTCTCTTACTTTCGCTATTACTTATAGCTACGAGTTGATAGTTTAATATTTTCAAACGTCAGATTTTCTTTATGAAGCTCAGGGTTGCTGCCAACGCCCTTCCACTCCCATGCCGCGACGTAAGCAAACTTTTCGTCATTTCGAAGGGCTTCACCATCAATTTGAAATTCATCTCGGTAATGTCCACCACAAGATTCGTTTCGATCCAAAGCGTCTCTGCACATTAATTCGCCAAGCTCGATATAATCCGCCACGCGTCCGGCTTTTTCTAATTCTTGATTCACGAAATTAGCTTCACCGGGAACGCGAACATTGCTCCAAAACTCTTCGCGTAATTTTTGAATCAGACCAATGGCTTTTTTCAGTCCTTCCGCATTGCGACCCATGCCGCAGTAGTCCCACATAATTCGGCCGAGCTCTTTATGAAAGCTTTCCACCGAGCGAGTGCCCTTGATGCTCATCAGTTTTTGAATATTGTTTTGAACGCTTTCTGTGGCCACTTTAAAAGCTTCATGGGTGACTGAAACTTTTTCTGGTTTGGCGCCCGCAATATAATCACCGACTGTATATGGAATCACAAAATACCCGTCGGCCAAGCCTTGCATCAGAGCGGAGGCCCCTAATCGATTGGCACCGTGATCAGAAAAATTTGCTTCTCCAGCCACAAACAAGCCAGGAACAGTGCTCATTAAATTATAATCCACCCATAATCCGCCCATCGTGTAGTGCGGAGCTGGGTAAATCCTCATGGGCATTTTATAAGGATTTTCGCCGGTGATTTTTTCATACATTTGAAAAAGATTTCCATATCGTTCAGAAATAGCGTCTTCACCTAAGCGCTTAATGGCATCTTTAAAATCCAGATAGACCGCTTGCCCCGTGTCGCCGACGCCGTGACCTTCGTCAATTCGATACTTGGCTTGCCTTGAGGCAATATCTCGAGGAGCTAAATTTCCAAAGCTTGGATAAATTCTTTCTAAATAATAGTCTCGTTCTTCTTCTGGAATTTGATCGGCTGGACGCTTGTCGCCTTTTTTCTTAGGCACCCAAACGCGGCCATCATTTCGCAAAGATTCCGACATCAATGTTAATTTTGACTGATTTTCTCCGTGCACAGGGATGCAAGTCGGATGAATCTGAGTAAAGCAGGGGTTTGCAAAATACGCCCCGCGCTTATGCGCTTTCCAGGCGGCTGTGACGGCACAAGCCATCGCATTTGTTGAAAGATAAAAAACATTGGAGTAACCACCCGAAGCGATCACGACAGCATCGGCTTCGTAACTTTCGATCTCGCCGGTTAAAAGATTGCGCACAATGATTCCGCGCGCTTTTCCGTCGATCACGACGATATCCAGCATCTCGCGCCGGGTTCTAAGCTCGACATTTCCTAAATCCACTTGTCTCATCATGGATTGATAAGCTCCGTATAAAAGCTGCTGACCTGTTTGCCCACGAGCATAAAAAGTTCTAGAAACTTGGGCTCCACCAAAAGAACGGTTCGCTAGTAAACCGCCGTATTCCCGGGCCAAAGGAACTCCTGAAGCCACGGCTTGATCAATAATTTGAACAGAAAGCTCTGCTAAGCGATAAACATTGGCTTCCCTGGATCTGAAATCTCCACCTTTAATGGTGTCATAAAAAAGTCGATGGGTGGAATCGCCATCATTTTGGTAATTTTTGGCCGCATTAATTCCGCCCTGGGCTGCCACCGAATGCGCTCGGCGCGGAGATTCGTGCACACAAAAAGCTTTTACTTTATAACCAAGTTCACCCATGGACGCTGCTGCACTTGCGCCAGCCAACCCGGTTCCGACAACAATCACAGAGTGTTTCCGTTTGTTGGCAGGGTTGACCAACTTCATATGGAATTTCTGTTCCGTCCATTTTGATTCGATGGGTCCGTCGGGGACTTTGCTCTCTAATTTGGCCATCTGATCCTCACTTCTATTCTATGCAAAAAAGAAAATGTAAATTGGTTGAGCCATAAATCCGGCGGCGACAATAAAAGAGTAACCATAACCCGCAAGCTGAATGGACTTCTGGTAGGCCGGATGTAAAAGTCCCAAAGACTGAAAAACAGAGCTCACTCCGTGGCGAAGGTGCATCGCGATCAGTACTAAAGCCACCAAATACCAAGCGACATAGCCTGGCTGCTTAAAAACTTCGACCATCAGTTTAAAAAGATCTCGCATCACAACGCCATCGACCGTGGTTGTATAATGGGGCCCGTATTTAAAAGTGATCAGATGAAGGATGATAAAAGCTAAAATGATGGTCCCTTGATAAATCATTGTTTTCGAAGAAAGGCTGGCGCCTTTTTCACGTCCACCCTGCCGCGCATATCCCTTGGGACGAGCCGACCAATTTTTAAGTGCTAAAGTGACGCCCAAAAAAACGTGCAAGATAATCGTCGATAAAAGAGCGGCCTCGGCGACATAAATGATTTTCCCACTTGTCAGACCATGCCCGTAAGAGTTGTAAGCATCAGGACTTAAAAAAATCAGTAAATTTCCTGCCATATGAGCTAATACAAAGCCCGTCCAAACAAGCCCAGAAAAACCCATCAAGTACTTCTTGCCAATCGACGAAGTACAAAACTTTGAAAGCACCGTGTTCTCCTTAGAATTGAGTCTGTCATTAAAAAATACTCCTGCCATGCTTGCTTGTCCATTTAGGCGCCTGGCTTTCGCGATGAGTTATGTCTATTATTTGGTTTTGTCCTTAAGGCCTGTGATATAAAACATACTTCCACCATGGACATCAGGAGATTTACCTATGAAAATCTTTGTCTGCCTTAAGCAAGTTCCAGACACTGAAGCTAAAATTAAAATAGCCGCTGACGGAAGCGGCCTCGACACATCAGGCATCAAGTGGGTGATGAACCCTTATGATGAATATGCTGTTGAAGAAGCGATCAAGCTTCGTGATAGCCAACCTGGTTCCCAAGTTTGGGTGATGTCCTTAGGTCCAAAGGCTCGGGTCGCTGAGGTATTACGAACCGCTTTAGCGATGGGAGCTGATGAAGGAATCTTGATCAATGCGCCAGACACTTTGGATTCTTTCTCGACCGCGAAAGCTTTAGCGACTGTTATTCAACAAGAGGGCGATGCTAAAGTGATTTTTACAGGCAAGCTTGCCATCGATGACAACGCCTCGAGCGTTAGTCAAATGGTTGCTGAATTTTTGCAAACACCTCATGCAACCGTTGTTTCTAAATTTACATATTCAGCTGAAAATATTGTCGTTGAGCGAGACGTCGAGGGTGGATCAAAAGAAGTTTTGCAGCTGATGACCCCAGCCGTTGTGGCTGCGAACAAAGGTTTAAATATGCCTCGGTATGCCAGCCTGCCGGGAATCATGAAGGCGAAGAAAAAGGTTTTAAAAGAAATTGAATTTTCAAGTTTGGGCGTTAGCTCCACGGATCAAAAAACTAAATATTCGAATCTTAGTTTGCCGCCAGAAAAGCCGGCCGTTAAATGGCTTCAAGGGGATGCAAAAACTCAAGCGACCGCGTTGGTCCAACTGCTTCGTGACGAAGCCAAAGTTCTGTAAGAGGTAATGATCATGGCAAAAGTTCTTGTTTTTTGCGAAGTTCAAAAAGGTCATCTTAAGCGCTCAAGTCAAGAGCTGCTTCAGGCGGCTAAAAAATCGGGGTCTGAAACTCACGCCCTTTTTCTAGGAGCCTTAGCAACCCCGGCCTTAGCCGAAGCGGCACACCATGGGGCCAAAGGCATTCATCACTTCAAAGAAACTGACTTTGATGCTTACAATTCAGAGCTTTTTTGCAGTGCTTTGTCTGCCGTGACAGAAAAAGTTCAGCCACAAATTATTTTGGCTTCGGCGTCTTCCTTGGCCAAAGATTTATTTCCGCGCTTGGCCGCTCGCTTACAAACTGGGATCGCTAGCGATTGCATCGAATTAAAAATTCAAGGCGATGCGGTGACCGTAAAAAAACCAATGTATTCTGGAAAATGCTTTGCTCAGGTGGACTTTGGCAATAGCCCCGTCAAAATCGTTTTAATGCGCGCCAATCAATTACCCGTAGAAGCCGCTGATACTTCCCAGACAGCTCCAGTGACCGAGCACACAATTGCAAAACCTAGCTTAAAAACTTTAATTAAAGAAATTATCCAAGGGGCCCAAGAAAAAATGGATCTAACAGAGGCAAATATTATTGTTTCTGGCGGCCGCGGCATGAAAGAAGCCGCTAACTTTAAAATGCTTCACGAATTGGCGGATGTTTTGGGCGCCACCGTGGGGGCTTCGCGGGCCGTTGTCGACATGGGATGGGTTGGGCACGGAATGCAGGTTGGGCAGACGGGCAAGACAGTGGCTCCGACTTTATATATCGCTGTTGGAATTTCTGGTGCTATTCAACATTTGGCTGGCATGAGTGGCAGCAAAGTCATTGTTGCCATCAACAACGACGCTAGCGCCCCGATTTTTCAAAAGGCGACTTACGGGATCGTCGGGGATCTTTTTGAGATTCTTCCCCAGCTAACGGAAGAATTTAAAAAGGCCTTGCATAAATAATGGCCTCACAAAACTCGCAAAAAAAAGAGCCCCTGAAATTAAAAGTGATCCTGCCTTTAGTGGCCCTTATTCTGCTCCTAAGCGCTCTTTTTGCGATGATTCAGGTTTCAAAATCTCCTTATACTCCCATGTCGACGTTGGAATTGAGTGAATCCTTTTCCACTTATGTTGCAAAATTTAAGGAGCGAGACCACTACAAACTTTTTATTGGGCACAAAAAGGTGACCCTGTCGCCGGGCGCGGCTTTAGACGAGTTGTTACAAGAGGTCGAAGACCGAGAGCTTATTTCTTCGATCGATTTTGCCTACAAGATCCCTATTTTTTCAAATCTTGTTGGGGATTGGATTTTTGCTCTGAAGGACAATGACTTCCAGGCGCAAGTTCCTTTGCCAAGTTTTGGTGAAGCCACTTTTGACCCCGCTACCTTGCAAGTGAATTTTAAATCAGAGCTTGCTGAAGAAAAAAAAGCTGTTTTTCGTACGGCTTTAAAAGAAAAGCTAGTGGGCTATCAGTTCGCCATGGATCCCGCCACACAAGCCAGTCTTGAGACTGAAAGCCGTCAGCAAGTTCAAATTTTTTTAGAAACCTGGCTGAAGGCCACCTACAAAAATCTTCCTAGTTTTAAATACCAAATCACGTTTACGGGCTCAAAAAATTCAGGCAGTCCTGAAGAACCGTGAAAAATCAGCTTATTTCAATTTTTATTTTTGGTTTGTATAAAATTTTTCAGTGGACTTGGCGTCTTGAAAATATCGAGCCCGTTGCCATGCAAGAACAGATGAAAAGAAATAAGGCCTGTATTTTAGCCCATTGGCATGGCGATGAAATCGCGCTTTTGCAGTTTTTTTCCATTTACAAAGTCGCCACAATTGTCTCGACAAGTAAAGATGGCGAAATGATGAATCGCCTTGTGACTTGGATGGGTGGAGCGACCAGCCGAGGCTCTTCGACCCGCGGAGGGGTGGGCGCACTGAAAGGTCTGTTTCGATTGATTCAAAACGGGTGGAATTGCAGTTTTGCCGTTGATGGTCCTAAAGGGCCCATTTATAAAGCCAAGCCTGGGGTCTTTGAAGTTTCAAAGCGAATGGGAATTCCTATTTACACAGCGGGAGTTCACTGCGATCGAGCCTTTCATTTTCCCAAATCTTGGAACAAGACCTACCTACCGAAGCCTTTCGCCAAAATCACTGTCTTGTGGCTAGGCCCATGGGGTCCTGTTTTAGAAAACCAAGACCCGAAGTCACAAGATTTGGCGGCAAGCCTAGAAGATCAGCTCATAAAGTCCCGAAAGGATGCGTCAAATTTATTTGCGGTCAGGTCCTAACTAGGTTAGCCTTTTAGTAGCAAACATGACTCTCTTAAAAGGATTTAAGGCCATGAAAACTTTAGTATTTTTACTTAGTTTTATTTTTTCGTTGAACTTATTAGCGCAGTCTAAAAATAGCGAAGTCATCGCGGTGATTGGAAATAAAAACATCACCTTGGACGAATTCAATAAAAAATACTCGCAAGTCCTGACGGCTTATAATCCTCCTACGAAAATGGAATATTTAGAAGACTTGGTCAGATTTGAAATCGGCGTCCAAGAAGCTAAGAAAAGAAATCTGGAAAAAGATCCGCTGGTTCTAGAGCGTGTCCAAACAGAAATGTATAAGGTTTTACTTGAAAAGGAACTGACGGAAAAAATTTCGAAGATCCAGGTCTCTGAAAGTGAAATGAAAAGTTGGTATAAAAATAATCCCGAAATTCGTCTCAGCCAAATCTTGATCGAAATTAAGCCTGACGCCACCGCTGAACAAAGAGGCGAAGCAAAAAAGCGAGCCGATGAAATCTTAGCTGAGGTGAAAAAATCTAAAAGACCTTTTGAAGAGCTAGTGAAACTTTATTCCGATGATATTTCTAAGTACGCCGGCGGAGATATTGGCTGGCAATCTAGAGTCACCATTGTACCCATGGTGTACGAGGCCGCTTTAAAAATGAAAATTGGCGAAATAAAGGGTCCGATTGATACAAAGTTTGGCTACCAAATCATCAAACTAACCGGACAAAGGACTTACGAAAATGCTTATCGCCCCGCTGTGCGGACAGGTGTTTTTGATGAAAAGCGTCGCGTAATTTTTGACGAATTTTTTAAAAAACTAAAAAGTCAGTACACGGTTAAAACAAACCCTGCTTTATTAAAATGATGCTTTCCAGGGTCCTACGTTTTCTAAGCCCCGGCCTTGCGGGGCTTTTCGTTTTAGGCTCTGCCGGCTGTTACTCCCGATATCCTAAACTTGTTAATAAAACGATCGTGCAAGTGAATGAACATTCTCTGACCACAAAAGATTTTGCCAATCAGCTGACTCGGCGACTAAAGGACCTAGATGCTTTTTCAGCCAAAGATCCCCAGATTTTGCGCCAAGCAAAAGATGGCATCATCAATGATTTTATTATCAAAGGACTCACTCTAGATTGGGCCCGGTCGCAAAATATTTCGGTGGCTGATTCTTTAGTGGATAGCACCGTGGATAAGTACCGCTCTAATTATCCAGATGATCTTTCTTTTCGTCGGTCCTTGGCCCAAGAAAATCTGTCGTTTTCCGAGTGGCGTGAAAAATTACGATATTCCTTGATCGAGCAAGCCGCCTTTAAAAAAATGAATGAAAAAAGCCGGCCCCCAACGGAAGCCGAAATTAAGAAATATTTCGAAGAAAAAAAAGAGCTTTTTAAAAGAAAAGAGCGGGTTTTTCTTCGCCAGATCTTAGTTGACGACCTGGCCAAAGCAGAGCTGATGAAGACTTCGGTGAAAACAAAAGATTTTGCAACTTTGGCGCAAAAGTACTCAAAAGCTCCAGAGGCTAAGGCCGGCGGAGCGATCGGCTGGATTGAAAAGGGGACCGTCGATTTTTTTGATTCAACCTTTAGTCAAGCGGTCGGTTCGGTTGGTGCTATCATTACCAGCCCCTATGGGTATCATGTGATCCGAGTTGAAAAAAAGTTGCCGGCCTCAATCAAGTCACTGGATGAAGCGCGGCCCCAAATTATACGAACATTAGTGGCTCAAAAGGAGCAGGCCGAGTTTATTGCCTGGCTGGATCACCAAATTCGCAGCAGTAAAGTGTCTAAGGATTATGACTTGATCAACGCGATCAATATCGATACAAAAGGATCCGATGAATAAATTAATTGCTCTACTCTCTATTTGTCTTTTAAGCCTTTCTGTTTCTGCTGAAGTGGTTGAGCGTATTGTGGCGATTGTAAATTCAGAAATCATTCTTGAATCTGACTTAAAAAAAATGCCTGCAAAGCTTAAAAAAAGAGACCTTATTTACGATTATTTGATTCCTGGCACGGAAGATGTTTTCTACAAAGGCGAACGCAAGTCCTTACTTGATTATTTGATCAATGAAAAAATCATGGACTCTGAAATTAAGCGTTTGAATTTAACAGTGACCGCAGAAAAAGTTGATCAAGAGATCAAAGAGATCGCCAAAAGGAATAACATTTCTTCGCAAGAAGTTTTAAATGCTGTCTCTGCTGAGGGGCTGTCTATTCCAGAATACAAAGAGTCCCTCA
>JAYWEU010000259.1:0-24727 GCA_043779385.1 Pseudobdellovibrionaceae bacterium | reverse complement strand
CGAATAAAAACTGGGTGATTATTGGTGACGAAAATTACGGAGAAGGATCTTCCCGTGAGCATGCCGCCATGTCGCCAAGATTTTTAGGTTGCCGTGCTGTAGTGACAAAATCTTTTGCACGAATTCATGAAACCAATTTAAAAAAACAAGGCGTTCTGGCATTGGTGTTTAGCAATGTGAAAGATTACGATTTAATTCGTCAAGATGATCGTTTGGATTTTCACGGTCTAAAAGATTTGGCTCCTGGAAAAACTGTCAAAATGGAAATTAAACATTCTGATGGAACCAGTGAAATGATTGATTTGAAGCACTCTTACAATGCCGAACAATTAAAATGGTTCCGTGCCGGCAGCGCTTTGAATCTGATCCGCGCAGGTCACGCTTAGGCTTGTCACAGGTGTTAAACTTGATGAATGAGTGGCCTCGCCAGACCACTCATTCCATGAATCGATCTTTCTTTGGGTTAAAAACCCAGTCCTTAGGCTTGAACACGATGGAGCACCTAAAGCACTACTTAAATTAGATCCTTTAATTTTTCTATCGCCAGTAAAAATAATAGAATTATTTTTAAAAGCCGTTCAAAAAATCTTAAAAAATACCGATCCCTTCTGTACTGTGTAGGGTTCGACATTCGGACCTCCTTTTTGAAGTAAGAGGATCGGTTCGAAATAAAGCGAGACTGGCGGTGCCAGACTCGCTTTATGCATTTTTAAGGCCTTTTATTTTGCAGTCGGCGCAGTTGGAATTGGAAACAAGTACGTTGATTCCAAATGCTGAGGATCGATCAATTTATAAAGTTCGATCACCGGTTCGTTGATGCGAATCTTTTTTTCATCTGCGAAATGAGCCACTTTAGAATAAACTTTGTAGGGTCCAAGCCAAGGCGAACCATCAAAGCGCGCCATGATATAATTCCTAGAGGGAATCAACAATGTTTTCATTTCAACAGGAAATTTATCAGGAAACTTGGCAATGACACAACCGCCACGACTTTTCAGGCGTTCATGTTCAACAACACTCGGATCGTCGATAAATTGGCCGAAAGTGATTTTACATTCAAAGCCTTCGGATTGAACCCAAGTTTCAACGTCTTTGATGACTTCAGCAATTGTGTGATAGGGACCTAAATGATCTTTGTAAATTAAATGCAATTCTTGATAAGGGCCTTCACTGACGACGACATTTTTAAAAACGCCGAGCGTGATTGTCATATAAATCACCAAGCCTAATAAACCCAAAATAATAACTAGCATCATTGATTTCATTTTACTTCCATTTAATGTTGCAGCCCATTGTCGGGGTTTGAGACATCGATATTTTTTTCTGGGCCGTCGTTTCCAAAACAGCTTGATACAGTTCTCGCTGAGTGACCTTTGAGGGATCTTTCCATGAGTCATCAAGGCGGCCGCGATAGGTCAACTTCAATGACTGGTCATAAAGAAAAAAGTCGGGCGTGCAGACGGCGCCAAAGTTTTTAGCAACCTCTTGGGACTCGTCGTACAAATAGGCAAAAGGATATTTTTTTTCTGCCGATTTTAATTTCATTTTCTCGAAAGAATCTTCGACATATTTTTCAGCGTAATTCGAGGAGATCGCGACCAAAGGGACATTTAATTTTTTAAGGTCTTGTCCCAATTGAACAAGGCGGTCTTCGATGGCGATGACATAGGGACAGTGATTGCAAATAAACATCACCAGAAAGGCGGGTGACCCTAAGAAATTTTGTAAAGAATAATTTTTTCCATCGACACCGGGCAAGTTAAAATCTGGACAAGCTTTTCCAAGATCGGGATCGGGTGAGTAAGTTAAAGCCATAAAAAAACTCCTAAAGTGAAGACCAGTGAATCGTGCGAAGATTACTTTTTAAAGTTCCATCAGCGCTGACCGACAGATAAGTTTCAGTTTCGCCCATTCTTAAATTCAGGGCGTGCACCAGCGAAGCCCCTTCAGTTTCATTCAAAGGATCGCTTTGCCTTTCGATCACCAGGCTGAATTCAAATAGCAAGCGATCTAAAAAGCCAATATAATCTTCCCCCAACATCGGGACGCCCGTCGGCAGGTTTTCGACCAAACTTGTTGCTATTTCGATTTTTTCTAAGTGCGCTGTTATATTCATCCCCAGACCTATAATAAATCGAACATCATTTCCTTGGGTGATGGTCTCTAGCAGTAAGCCAGCCACTTTATATTCACCCAAATACAAATCATTCGGAGCTTTTAAACTCCAGGGTAAAAAAGGCCAAGTCGCAGTGGCCGCTTTAAATAAAGCCAATCCTGTGCGCGGCGAAGTCACTGGCAGCGGAGCGTCCTCCATAAAAAAAGACCAAGAGGATAACAGACACGTTCCCGGCGCTGAATTTTCCCAAGTATTTTTATTTCGTCCACGGCCGGTGCTTTGATGTTCGGTGATATACAAAATAATATTTTGATCAAAGTTGGCTTCGTTAAAAGCTTGTTCTTTCGCTAAATCATTGGTGCTGCCCATTTGCTGTTGGTACACCGTTGAGATTCCGCGGGCTTTGGCCCAGTCGGCCGTGAATTTTCCCATTCGAACATCAATCAGAGGAGAATCTTGCATATTTATCACCATTCAAAAGTTAAGCTGACATCCGCGACCGGCGCAGAATGTGTTAAAGCGCCGACAGAAATATAATTCACACCCGTTTCGGCCACCAGGCGAACACGGTCCAAATTCATATTACCACTGGCCTCGGATTCAATCTCAGGGGGAATCACGGCCATGGCTTTTTTTAAAGTTTCCAAATCCATATTATCTAAGAGGATACGGTTGGCTTTCACACTGATGGCTTCATTGACTTGGTCTAAAGTTGAAGCTTCAACCTCAATAGGTAATTGCGAATGTTCACGGGCTCTGAGCACGGCCTTCTTAAGGCCCCCCATTAATGAGATATGATTGTCCTTGATCAAGATCGCAGTGCTTAAATTCATCCGATGATTTGTCCCACCGCCATCGACAACGGCTCGCTTTTCTAAATCGCGAAGGCCCGGTGTTGTTTTGCGAGTGTCTAAAATTTGAGTTTTTGTGCCCTTTAATTGATTCACAAATTTTCGAGTGTAAGTGGCGATGCCTGATAAATGGCCTAAAAAGTTTAATGCCACACGCTCAGCTTTTAAAATCTGCACCAGGTCCCCTTCAATGGCGCAAATAATTTGATTTTTTAAAATCTGTTGGCCATCTTCAAAATACCATTTTATCGAGGCATGGGGTTCCAGGGTCAGCATGCTTTGCTCAAAGGGGGCGGTGCCCGATAAGATAAGATCTTCTTTTGCTTTTAATTTGGCCGTTCCTTGGCGCGGTTTGACCGCCATGGATTCAGTGGTGACATCGCCGCTGGGCATGTCTTCTTTGATGGCGGCTTGGATAAGGTCGATCAGATTCAATGGGTCCTCCGAAAGCTTTCACCATGAGTTAATCCCATCGTCTTGGAATGACAAGGCTTAGTTAGATTTGAATTAGATTTCTTTTTCGGCCTGTTTTAGAATTTTGCTGATCTCTTCACGGACGACCCGCTCAGCGATTTCTGGCATTAATTTCCAGCAGATGCTTTCAATGATGGCGCGGGCTTCCTCGCGGGCCACTCTTTCCAATAAAACCGTTTCGGTGGCCGAAATGGCTTTTGGAGCTTCTGTGAAAGCATTTTTTTTGCTAAAAGTGACTTCTTCGAATTCGCCACTCGACTGGATGTTGGCTTCGCCGATGTCGTTTTCTGGAATCATAAACTGATTAAAATCAGGTGGGACGGTTTTTCCAGGCGTCGGAGATTTAATATTCTGTAAGCTTTGTTGGGTCCAGTTTTCTTCATTGAGCGAAGACTCTTCCTGATGTGGATAAAGAGGGACCTGCGAAAACTCTTCTTCGACGTCGTCCGTTTTAGATAGATTTTGTGAATCCTCAAATTGGGGCATCGGTGGAAAAGTTAAATAAGAACTGATGTTATTTGTCTGAGTGCGGGGCACGTATTTTCTAACAAGCCCACGCAGAATATCGGCATCAAAAGGTTTTTCCAAGCGATCATCGGCCTGTGACGAGCGAGCTCGGACTTCATCCAGCTCCATAAATCCGCTCCACATTAATATCACTGGAATTCTTTGTGTTTCTGGGTCGGTCTTTAGATCGCGACCGACATCGTAGCCTGATCTTTTCGACAATAACACGTCGGCAAAAACGATATCAGGCTTATAAGTTTTAGCCACAGCCAAAACATCCAGTCCCACCGGAACAGATTTAACGTCGACACCATAATCTTGCAGTGCCAAGAGCATTACTTTTTTAATGGTGGAACTCTCATCAGCCAATAAGACGCGTAAAGCCATACTCCAAGTTAATAGTGAATTTTTAGGAGTGTCAAGGGGGATTGAAATGGCCTAATATCAATTGAACCTTGGCGGAGTTTTTTTTGAACCGAATCGACTTTTACACCTCTAAATTGTTTTGGGGATATTTTATCGGAGCCCTGTTGGTCTTTGTGACGATATTTTCGGCGGTCGATGCGATGTCGATGATGGTGAATTATAAAGGCGTCGAGACCTCGGCTTTACTAAGATACTATGCGTACGCGTTTCCGGATGGGATTGAAAAAATGCTGCCGGTCGCTTGTTTGATGGGCACCGTTTTAACGCTTTCGACCCTGAATAAGGCCAATGAGTTGGTGGCCCTGCATGCGGCGGGCATGAGTCTGCTGCGAATTGCGACGCCGTTATTGATTTCAGTTATTTTAGTGTCGGGCCTCTTTTATTTTATTGGTGATCGCATTGGGCCTTCGATGACACGGCAGAAAAACTATATTTTTTATCATGAAATTAAAAAAATGCCGGGCATGTATTCGGTCGTAAAAACGGATCGAATTTGGTACCGTTCGAAAAATTCTATTTTTAATATTAAAACCCTAAATCCTGAAGCCTCCAAAGCGCAGGGTCTGACGCTTTATCTTTTCAGTGAGGCCTGGGACCTTTTACAAATGATGACCGCTCAAGAGGTTGAAATAAAGGGAAAGCAGTGGAATTTAACGAATGGCTCGGTGACTTTATTTGCTGCTGATTCCAGCTTTCCTCTGACCTCTGCCTTTAAACAAAAAAGCATTACCATGAGCGAGGATTCAAAAGATCTGACCAGCACAGGACAGACTTCCGATATGTTAAGCCAAAATGAACTCAGTCAGTTTATTAGCAAAAATAAAGAGGCCGGTTTGGATACGACTCATTACGAAGTTGATTATCATGCAAAATTCGCATTTTCCTTCGCAGGTATTGTGATGTGCCTTTTGGGAATTCCATTCAGTGTCAGTCGCAGTCGTACGGGCGGAACTTTTATCAATATTGGAATTTGCATGGCCTTGGTCTTTGTTTACTGGGTGCTATATAGTTCATCGTTAACTTTAGGCGGCCATGGCTACTTTCCGGCTGTGCTTGCCGCCTGGCTACCAGGCGTCCTTATGGGTGGCCTGGGCCTGTATTTGTTAAAGCGCCTTAAAAGATAGAAATTACATAATTCTCATCAGAAATTGGCCCTGCAAAAAGTGGATGAAATAGGCTACAATATAGACTATAAGGTCGCTAGGCGGTTGTTATGGCAATTCTTAAAATACTCACATTTCCTGATGCTCGACTTCGTGAAGTTTCTAAAGTCGTTGAAAAATTTGATAGCGAATTAAAAATTTTATCTGAAAATATGATCGAAACCATGTACGACGCAAAAGGTATTGGCTTAGCAGCTCCCCAAGTGGCTGAGCTGAAGCGCATGGTTGTGATTGATACACGGCCGCGCGATAAAGAGGGTCGAAGGTACCAGTACGATGAAATGACCGAACTTGAAAAAGCGATTCCGCAACCCTTGGTGTTGATTAATCCCAAAGTCACAAAAGGTGTGGGAAAAACAACTTTTGATGAAGGTTGCTTAAGCGTTCCGACTTATTTTGAAACCGTTGAGCGGTTCAACGAAATCGAAGTTTCGACCCAAACTTTAGAAGGAAAGGAAATCACTTTTAAGGTGGATGGTTTGCTGGCCATTTGTATTCAACATGAGTTGGATCATTTAGAAGGAACTTTGTTTATTGATCATATTAGCTTTATCAAAAGCCAAAGAATTAAAACTCAAATAAAAAAACACGGCTATTCCGTCAAAGATGATGACGACGATGGAAGTGAAGACGAAAAACCAAGACAAAAATCAAAAACCAAATCCGAGAAGTTACAAGTTTGAGCAAAGTCAGAGTTTGTTTTTTTGGCACGCCTGAATTTGCAACGGTGGCTTTAAAAAGTTTGCTGCAAGATAAGCATTTCGAAGTCGTTGGAGTTGTCACTCAACCTGATCGTCCGAGTGGACGGAAGCTTCAGTTGACTCCTAGTCCAGTTAAATCTTTAGCATTAAGTGGCAACCTAAAATTCGTAGCGCCTGAATCTTTAAAAAATAATGTGATGATCACTGATGCCATAAAAAGTTGGGGCGCTGAAGTGGGTGTTGTAGTTGCCTATGGTCAAATTCTGACAGAAAGCTTTCTGCAGTCTTTTCCGCTTGGCTGTGTCAACATTCACGGAAGCTTACTTCCGCGCTGGCGAGGAGCCGCGCCCATTCAGCGTGCTATTGAAGCTGGTGAAACAGTCACTGGCGTGACCTTACAAAAAATCGTCAAACGGCTGGATGCCGGCGATATGATCGGATCCCGAAAATTAGAAATTTCGACCGACATGGATGCTCAGCAGGTGCATGATCAGTTAGCAGTCTTGGGCGCTGATATGTTACGGGTCGAATTGATGGATTATGTGCGCGGAAATTTGGCGCCGATTCCACAAGATGAAGTATTAGTGAATTACGCAAGAAAAATTGAAAAATCAGAAGCCTTGCTTGATTGGCAAGAATCAGCTGAAAAAATTCACAATAAGGTTCGCGCTTTTGTGATGGGTCCGGGCACTTATATGATGTTGAATGATAAAAAAATTAAAATTCATAAAACGGCTTTGGTTTCTGATTCCTTGTCTGACCGAAGTTCAAAACCGCCCGGCGAATTGATTGTTAAAAATAACCAGATGTTCATGACGACGGGCGAAGGCCTTTTGCAAATTCTTTTTCTGCAACCAGAATCCCGCAATCGCGTGACCGCCGAAGAGTTTCTTAAGGGTTACCAAGTTTAAGCCTCATGAATGGTTTAAAACCTTTTGGCGCTCAGCCATCGTGGAATTTCGCGACCATAGATCATATCGACAGTGGCTTTGGCGGTGTGAAAAGCTAAACCCATGCCATGCCCTGTGTAGCCTCCCAAGAAGAAGACATGATTATCGTTCGGTAAGGATCCCACCATCGGTTGGCCATCGGCTGAAAATCCCATGACACCACCCCAGCGGTGGGTGACTTTTTTATCTTTAAAGCGCGGCAAGTGTTTTTTAACGAAATCATGCAAAGCATTTTGAATCACGTCCGTCGTGTGATCGGAAAAACCCACTTCAGTTGTTTTTTCTAACTGTCGGAAGCCGCCAATCAAAAGTTCACCGGTGGGCAGTTGTCTAAAATAATCTAAATAAGAGTTGGCATAGCAAGGGCCGTCCATAAAACGGTCCACTTTTTCCATCATCAGAATTTGGCCGCGTGTCGGGTAAATTTTATCTTTGAAATACGGGTTTAAATCTGCCGAAAAACCATTCAAAGCATAGACAATCATAGAAGCCTCGATGGGGCCCGCATCGGTTTTAACAATCCGAGTGCCTGTTCCTGTCGAGGTGTAAGAAGAAACTTCGGTGCCTTCAAGTAAGGTGGTATTTTTTAATCTTGATTTAATTTTTTCTAGCAATCTTTGGGGATGAATGGCGGCGTCATCCATATACCTTATGCCACCACAAAAGCCTTCTGTGCCGACG
This sequence comes from Pseudobdellovibrionaceae bacterium, assembly GCA_043779385.1. Classification (GTDB taxonomy): domain Bacteria; phylum Bdellovibrionota; class Bdellovibrionia; order Bdellovibrionales; family Bdellovibrionaceae; genus JAYWDA01. The sequence goes on along the minus strand of JAYWEU010000259.1, from coordinate 16,858 downwards.
GCTTTAAGAAGGTCTTTCTGGTTGTAGACCTGCACTGGGATTTTTAATTCAGACATTGTTTGAGCGACCTTTTGCAGCTCTTCGTACTCAGGAATAGCGGCGGCTAAAGAGTAAGAGCCTTTTTTTTCAAACAGCAAATCGGTCGGTGAGTGGGTGCCGGGACCGCGAACGATATGCTCTTCTAAAAGTTTTAAATTTGTCTCGGCGAATCGCCAAATTTCTAGGGCTTCATCGCGACCGTGCTTTCCGATCAAGCGATTGAAATGTTCGACCGAACCACAGGTGACAAAACCTGCATTTCTACCGGTGGCGCCAAATCCTAGGCGGTGTTTTTCGATCACGACAATTTTTAATTGCGGATCTTCTTGCTCCAGCCAAAAGGCGGTGGACAGTCCCGAGATTCCAGCCCCAACAATCACAACGTCAAATTTTTTTAATTTAGAATTTGCGCTTCGGTCCAGCCAGTAAGAAGTGCTCATAAAGTCAGTATCATTTCTTCTGCTGTGCAGAGGCAAGGTTGACCGCATCGCGGGCAAAGATAATGAACGTCTTTCCAATACAAAGGATGGCTTGCAATCATTTTAAAACCTAAGCCTCGCAAATATTTTCCTGAAGAATCAAAGGGAGATTGTTTCCAAGAATGGGTGACGATGGCTTTGGCTTGCAGCTTTTTTAAAATGCCAATGGCGTGCAGGGACATTTTTTTTCCCCAGCCCTGGCCGGTCAGCGGTGGGTCCAGAAAAAGACTTTGAAAGTAAGCCACTTGATGGAAAGGAAAATTCCAAAGCTGGAGGCTGAGCCCATGACCTTTTCCTTGCTGCCACTGGCCCGGAGGAAAAGTAATTCTGACCCCACGAATTTTGCCTTCACTGTCTTCTAGAACCAAAGTGCACTCATGGCCATTTTGAAGGGATTGCTGATAAAAGTCAGTCAGCTCCTGAGTTGAATAGTAATTGCTGCCGATCACACGGTCAGTGAATTCTTTCACTTCTGGGACATCAGCAAGGGTGAAGCTGCGAATAATCATCATTTTAACGGTAATAGAGCTTAAGATTTTTAGAACCAACAAATGCAGTGCATCTCAAATCTGCTGCGGCTTTGCTGGCCTTTGACTGAGATTCGCCAGGCAGATAAGTTGTTGTCTATGACAATGACTTGGAGAAAGCCGGTTCAAAAAATTATCTCACCGAGCATTTTATCGGCTGATTTTGCTAATCTTGAATCTGAAGTTAAAAAAGTGGCTGAAGCCGGAGCCGATTGGATTCATGTTGATGTGATGGATGGGCATTTTGTGCCCAATCTGACGATTGGTGCGCCCGTTGTGAAAGCCTTAAAAAGAATCAGTCCGATTCCCTTGGACGTGCACCTGATGATTTATAATCTAGAGAAGTATGTTCCTGAATTTCTTTCGGCCGGCGCAGATATTTTAACGATTCATGTTGAAGCCACGAAAGAGCCTGAGCGTTTACTAAAAGAAATTCGTGGGGCCGGTCGAAAAGCGGGAATTACTTTGAAGCCGGGAACTTCAGTGGAAGAAATTATTCCTTTGCTGGAGCAAGTCGATTTGATTTTAGTCATGACCGTCGAGCCTGGTTTTGGCGGGCAGACTTTTCGAGCCGATCAAGTTCCAAAACTGAAGCGCCTTAGAAAAGAAATTGAATCCCGCCAGCTATCAATTTTATTAGAAGTTGATGGTGGTGTGAATGAGCAGACACTTTTTATGTGTGCCGATGCCGATGCTTTAGTGGCGGGCTCCTACGTATTTAACAATAATTATCAAAAATCCATTCAGACACTCAAATCCTGAGGTTTTATGCAAATCACCGGCGATGCTTTAAAGATTGAAGATATTTTTCGTGTGGCTTACAAGCCTGAAAAAGCGGTGACCCTATCCACCATGGCGATAAAAAAAATTAAACAATCCCGAGATTATATTGAAGATCGAATTGCTTCTGGCGAAACCATGTACGGGGTCAACACCGGCTTTGGAGCTTTTTCCAGCGTTAGGATTTCCGATGCAGACATCGAGATTTTGCAGAAAAACTTAATCCGGTCCCATTCATCAGGTGTTGGTGATCCTTTCACAAAAGCGCAAACCCGGGCCATGATGCTTTTACGAGCCAACGCTTTAGCGCGGGGACACAGTGGCGTTCGCGTGATTGTCGTCGAAAAAATTTTAGAATATTTAAACAACGATATTATTCCAGTCATTCCTTGTCAGGGCAGTGTTGGGGCCAGCGGGGATTTGGCCCCCTTATCACATTTGGCGCTGGCTTTAATCGGTGAAGGTGAAGTTTGGGAATCAGGAGTGCAAGCGACCCACCATTTGAATGTTCATGTCAGACTGAAAGATTTGGGAATTTCTGCGCTGGAGTTAAAAGCTAAAGAAGGACTTTCATTGATCAATGGTTGCCAAGTTATGACGGCCCTTGGCGCATTAGGACTTTATGAGGCTCGCAATTTAGCGTGGTTGGCTGATTTATCAGGTGCGATGTCGCTGGAGGCGATGAAGGGTTCCCGAAGTGCTTTTGATCCTTTGATCTCGGCGGTGCGGCCTCATCCCGGGGAAGCAAAGACAGCGCGCAATCTTTTAAAAATTTTAGGCGCCAAATCCGAAATTTCAGACAGTCATTTGGATTGCGATAAAGTGCAGGATGCCTATTCATTGCGATGCATGCCGGCCGTTCATGGCGCCGTCAAAGACACCTTAAGATTCGCGGCTCAAGTCTTAGAAACGGAAGCCAACTCTTCAACTGATAATCCCTTGGTTTTTGCCGAAGACAATAAAATTTTATCTTGCGGTAATTTTCATGGAGAACCGGTGGCCTTTGCGCTGGACTTCTTGGGAATTGCCCTAGCTTCTTTAGCTAATATTTCTGAGTGTCGATTGACCTTGATGATCAATCCCTCCATGAGTGGATTGCCAGCATTTTTAACTAATAATGGCGGTTTGAACTCGGGCCATATGATTGTGCAAGTCGCTGCGGCTTCCTTAGTCAGTGAAAATAAAATTTTGGCTCATCCTGCTTCCGTCGACTCTTTACCAACGTCGGCTGATAAAGAGGATCATGTTTCGATGGGAACGATTGCGGCGCGGAAATTTTTAATGATTTTAAAAAATGCGCAAAATGTGATTGCCATGGAAATGTTATCTGCCTGCCAAGCTTTGGATCTAGTCGGACCCTTGAAGCCATCAGCGGGTGTCAAAGCGGCTTACGATTTGATTCGTCAAACCGTGCCTTTTGCCAAAGAAGATCGTGTTTTTGCAAAAGATATAGAAAAAATTCGCCTGATGATTTTGAATGAGAGCCTGATTCAAGAATTAAAAAAGAAAACAGGGGAATTAGAATGGTAAGAACAGTCAAAGCTCCCACCGGAAATAAGCTGCATTGCAAGGGCTGGTTGCAAGAAGCCGCCTACCGCATGATTCAAAATAATTTAGATCCTGGTGTCGCTGAACGTCCCGAAGATTTGATTGTTTATGGTGGCATTGGAAAAGCGGCGCGCAACTGGGAATGTTTTGATAAAATTTTGAAAGCTCTGACCACTTTAGAAAATGATGAAACTTTATTAATCCAATCCGGCAAGCCCATAGGAATTATTAAAACTCATGAAGATGCGCCGCGGGTTTTAATTGCTAATTCAAACTTGGTTCCTAAGTGGGCCACTTGGGACCATTTTCATGAGCTGGATAAAAAAGGCCTGATGATGTACGGCCAAATGACGGCGGGTTCGTGGATTTATATTGGCACACAAGGAATCGTGCAAGGCACCTATGAAACTTTTGTCGAGGCTGGTCGACAACATTTTGGCGGTAGTCTTAAAAGCAAAGTCATATTAACTGCAGGCCTTGGTGGCATGGGTGGGGCCCAGCCTTTAGCGGGAGTTTTTGCGGGAGCTATCGTGCTGGCGGTCGAAATCGATCCGACGCGCATTCAAAAAAGATTAGAAACTAAATATGTTGATGAAGTGGCCACTGATTTAAAAGATGCGCTGGCCAGAGTCAAAAAATACCAGCAGTCCGGTGAAGCAAAATCGATCGCTCTCGCAGGAAACATGGCCTCGGTGATTCATCAAATGCTAGATCAGAATTTTCTACCGGATATTTTAACCGATCAGACGTCAGCTCATGATCCATTAGTTGGTTATTTGCCGGAAGGCTACGATGTAGAAACAGCCGCGATTTTTAGAAAAGAAAATGAAAAATCTTATTTAGAAAAAGTGAATGACAGTATGGCTAAACATGTTCGCGGCATGCTTGAAATGAAAAAGCGTGGAGCGATTACTTTTGATTACGGAAATAACTTACGGGCTCGGGCTTTTGATCATGGAGTCAAAGAAGCATTTGATTTTCCGGGATTTGTTCCAGCCTATATTCGGCCGCTATTTTGTAAAGGAAGTGGGCCATTTCGCTGGGTGGCTTTGTCTGGGGATCCTGAAGATATTCGGGTCACCGATCAAGCTTTAAAGGAATTATTTCCTCATAAAAAAGATTTACTTCAGTGGTTAAAAATGGCTGAAGAAAGAATTGCATTTCAAGGTTTGCCGGCGCGAATTTGCTGGCTTGAATATGGCGAACGAGCCCAAGCAGGCCTTTTATTTAATCGCCTGGTGGCGGAAGGAAAAGTAAAAGCTCCTTTGGTCATTGGTCGCGATCATTTGGACTGCGGCTCAGTGGCATCACCTAATCGAGAAACTGAAGCCATGAAAGACGGGTCTGATGCGGTCTCAGACTGGCCGCTTTTAAATGCGATGTCGAATGTCGCCTGTGGCGCCACTTGGGTGAGCTTTCATCATGGCGGTGGGGTCGGGATGGGTTACAGCCAACACGCAGGGCAAGTGATCGTCGCTGATGGAACTGAAGCGGCAGCCCGAAGATTAGACCGAGTGCTGACAGCAGATCCAGCCATGGGAGTCTTCAGGCATGTCGATGCAGGTTACGAAGACGCCGCCGTGATCGCCCGCGATCGGAAAGTTAAAAGTCTTTGGATTTAAAGACAGGCGCACTGTAGATATAAACAAGATAAAGTTTTATGATCGCCCACCATTTGGAACTCTTGCGGCCAACCATTCACCCAAGTGACGACCAAGGGTGTTTCGCTGTTAAAATAAATCATTTCTTTTAATTCATCATAGATGATGGTCTTGTCTTGTAAAAGATTAGTTAGAAATTCAGGGGTTGGATTCATCATCAAGGCGGGATCCAAATCTTCGGGGGTTGGAATTTGATCAGGACTGACACTAAACAGATGAGCTTCTTTTGTCAGACCCTCAGGTGTGGATAAGGCGGTCATTAATAAACGATGCTCTTGTTGCTGGTTGTCTTTGAAGCGAATATTTTCTGAATTAAAGACGCGCTTTATAAGGCCATATTTTTTTTCTAAATTCAGAATCAAATCCTCAGGGGAAGCACTGGACCTAAGTCCTTCATTCGACAGGCAATCGGCCACAGCGGTTTTGAAATTATCAGATCCAATTTTCTGCAGAGGAAGATAGTCGGACTTAAGTCCCGGCGGAAGCGTCGAGGTCGTCAATTGGGAAGTTGGTGAAGCAAAAAGGTTTTCAATAAATAATCTCTTTTTATGTGGAAAAAGAACGTGAATGAAAACGTAGTCCACTGTCAGCACAAGCAGTGCTAGACCTATCAAAATAAGGATCCAAGTTTTACGGTTCATATCTCACCGCCTTTAGTCTAACTCTAATTTTTCAAAAAATTCTACAAAAAATATTCTATCCCCTCGTCGGGTAAAGAATATTCGATTTTAAGCTGATAAGCTTACTGATGAAAGTACTTGGTACCCTATTAATACTGCTTTTGATGATCGTTGGAATTGAGCGGGCTTTCCTGTCAAAGGAAACAAGTCACGATTTTTTATCCACCCGGCAAAAAATTGAGATCAGTTATCGGAATGCAATTTCTGTTTCTGCGAATGGAACATTAGATCCAGAGTCCTTGAATTTAGTAGAAAATGAAATTCAAATTCTTATAAAAAAAGATCCATTTTTAAATAAAAAAGACCGTCTTTGGGTCAAAGAAAAATTGAAAAATTTAAAAGATGAAAATTTAGGTTCTCTTGCCATGAGGTCCCTTCGATGAAGTCTTTTTTAATGGCTATTTTATTTGGGGTTTTGCCGGTGGGTGCCGCTTCATGGTATTACTGGGGTCCAGCGATGATAACTTTGTCTTCGGAGGCAAGGCCTTTGGCGCCCAATTTTAATGTTCCGTCCACATTAAAACCAGTCAAATTACCAGCCGCCCCGGTGCCAGCGAAAGCCCCCGAATTATCAGCAGCTCCAGTGGCGAAAAGTCTTTTTATTGCGGACTGTAATTGCTCACTTCCAGGCTCTGAGCCTCGGACGATCACTTACGAAGATGAAAAAATTTGCAGCCCGGATCGAAACTATTTTTCTAAAAACTTAAAAGCCATGCCGGAATGGATGCGTGGAGTTCGGCATCCATTTCCTGAAGCCCAGGTCGGTCGCGAGTGCGTGGCCTTTGTGATGCGAACTTTTTTAAGCTCAGGACAAAAAACGAAAAGCCCCTATTTTGCTAAATGCAATGGTTCCACATCCGCTCCTTTGCGAGGAATTAAAATTCCGTGCATGACAGAGGAGTATGTGAATTCAGTTTACAATGCCCTTGTGGATGTTTCAGATTGTTTAAATATTCCACAAACTGATTTAATTGCAAAACTTTCAAATGAAAGCGGTTTGCATATGAACACCTTTGGCTCCCAAGGTGACGCTGGGATTGGACAATTGACTGGTGATGCCATCGGCGGGGTTCTTGAGCCTTACTGGAAAGAAGGCGGAAATATTACCGTCCGCGATTATTTTATCAAAGAAATGGGCAACAGTTCCAAAGAATCTTGTCAAAGAATTGTCTCAAACCCTTCGATTTTTGCGAAAGTCAATTTGGCGGTCAGCACTCGTTGCAGTTTAATAAATCCGCCCGAAAATCCCTATCGCAATATGCTTTACACAGGTCTTTTTTATCGCACTTTGATTCATAATATCGCGGGAGTGAAGTATGTGAATGGCAACGACTTTGTCGAGAACAGCGATGGGGTTGTGCCGAGGCCCGAGGACAAGGACTTTAAGCCTGGCGGTTTGCTGGAAAGATTCAATATTAGAAAAAACTTAGTGGCGTTGGGAATCAAAGCTCCTGATATGCGAGCCGTCGAGCGCGCCGTCACAATGCTAGGTTATAATGCAGGACCCGCCAAAGCCGCTGAATATTTTAATATCTATCTGAAAAAGAGACTGCAAAGCAAAAAATGGTTAGCTCCGGCTGATGTCGATTTCCTTTCTACGGATTATATGAAAAAGTGGGAAAAAATTGTTGGCGGCCGAGCTAAAACAGCAAAAAACTTATCGCCAGTTTTGGCGGCGGCTCGAAAAAATGCCTACTCAAAACCCTTGCCTGAGTTTCTAATGATTATTCAGGACTCGGGATCTCCGGGATATTTAAGTAAAGTAGCGTTAAAGCACAAAGAACTTTTACAACAGATGGGTGATGACAGATGCGTTTCGCCAAATTTTATACACTTTTAATTGTGCTTGCAGGCACTCTATCTTGGGCCAACACCTATCGAAGGGGTCAAGACACTTTGGGCGTTGCGGGTTTAATGGGCTTTAATTTTACGTTTTCAGTGGACAAAGAAAGCTTTGACCAAAGAATGGAGTCGCTTAAAAAACAACTGGCCGGAATGAAAGATCCTTTGTCCCGCTTGGATTTTATGCGACAAACTTTCCGTGAAATTCAAAATGCTCGAGCCTTGTATCCGATGTTGGATGATGATGTTGAAATTTATATGAACTTAATTGTGCATTCTTTAGAAGCCTTGCCCGATCGCCCTAATTTCTTTGTGCAGGCATGTCCACTTTATAAGCGGCAAATGCTGAGCAACTATGAACCCACAGCAATTCTTGAATCAGGTGAAGCGGGTCAGCCAGAAGATCCAGCCATTGTTCAATCTTTGGAAATTATAAATCTGATTTGTCGATAAAAGCCCACTTACATTTGGCGAATTCGTTTTTCCACACCTAAAGCCGCCTCGCGAACGGCTTCGCTAAGGGTGGGGTGGGAATGGAAGCTTCTTGCTAAATCCTCGCTGCTGCCACCAAACTCCATGGCAATCACGATCTCGCCCAGAAGTTCTCCGGCACTTTGGCCGACGATATGTCCACCAAGAATTCTATCTGTTTTTTTATCGGCAATGATTTTTACAAATCCCTCGGTCAAACCCATAGCGCGAGCTCGACCGTTCGCCATAAAGGGAAATTTACCAATATTTACTTCAAGACCTTTGGTTTTAGCTTCCTCTTCTGTCAGGCCAACGCTAGCAACTTCGGGATGCGTATAAATCACGCTAGGAACTGTTTTATAATTCACATGGCCTGCATGCCCAGCTAACATTTCAGCCAGAGCAACGCCTTCTTCTTCAGCTTTATGGGCTAGCATGGGGCCTGGAATCACATCACCAATCGCATAAATGCCTGGGATATTTGTCTGAAAATGAGCATCAACTTTAATGCAACCGCGCGAATCCTTTTCAACACCGATGTCTTCAAGACCTAGATTTTGAGTGAAGGGCTTTCGGCCCGTAGACACCAACACAATATCACCACGAATTGTTTTTTTAGATCCGTCTTTTAAGGATTCGTAGTCGAGTTCAACTTCACCGTCGACCAATTTTGAACCGATCACCTTGGTTGATGTCATAAAAACCATGCCTTCTTTGGCCATGGATCTTTGCAACACTTGAATGGCGTCTTGATCCATCATCGGGCAGATTCGATCTGCAAATTCAACAACGGTCACGTTGGCACCTAATCGCAACCAAACTGATCCTAATTCAAGGCCAATCACACCGCCGCCAACCACCAAAAGATGTTTTGGAATTTTTGATAGTGTTAAAGCTCCAGTAGATGAGACAATTTTTTTTTCATCAAATTTTAAAAAGGGAAGCTCTGTGGGCACTGAGCCTGTGGCAATCATAATTGATTTTGCCGTCAGAGTTGTTGTGCTCCCATCTGCGGATTTAACTTCCACTGAGCCGGGCTTTGTGATTTTACCAAAACCTTGAATGCTGGTAATTTTATTTTTTTTGAATAAAAAAGCCACGCCACTGTTAGAGGACTGAACAACTTTATTTTTTCTGGCCATCATGGCATCAAGATTTAATTCGACGCCGGATACTTTGATGCCATGAGTGTCTAAGCCATGCAGGGCCATATGGTAATGTTCTGAGCTTTCTAAAAGAACTTTGGAAGGGATGCAGCCAACATTGGTGCATGTTCCACCCAAGGCCATATCTTTTTCAACCACCGCTGTTTTTAATCCCAATTGCGCAGCTCGGATGGCTCCCACATAACCGCCGGGACCAGAGCCAATCACAATCAGATCAAAATTTGTTTCACTCATAAAGAACTCTTTCTTAAAAATTAAAAAATTAACTAAATTTCTAGAAGCAGACGTTCGGGGTTTTCAACGCCTTCTTTAATCTTGACCAAGAAGCCCACAGACTCGCGGCCATCAATAATGCGGTGATCGTAAGATAATGCCACATACATCATCGATCGGACTTCGACTTTTTTATCAATCACAACAGCGCGGTCTTCGATTTTGTGCATGCCAAGAATCGCACTTTGCGGAGAATTTAAAATCGGCGTCGACATCAAGGAGCCAAAAGTTCCACCATTTGTGATCGTGAAAGTTCCACCATTCAATTCATCGACAGAAATTTTCCCATCCCGCGCTTTTGCCGCGTAATCTCGGATCGCCATTTCAACTTGGGCGATGCTCATTTGATCAGCGTCGCGAATCACAGGAACCATCAGTCCACGGTCTGTACTAACGGCAATTCCAAGATTATAATAATTATGATATTCAAGATCAGTTCCCTGGATGTATGAGTTCACCGCCGGGTAAGCTTTTAAAGCTTCAATCACAGCTTTTGCAAAAAATCCCATAAAGCCCAGATTGACGCCATACTTTTCTTTGAACTTATCTTTGTATTTGGCGCGAAGGTCCATGACATTTGTCATGTCAATTTCATTGAACGTTGTCAGCATCGCCGTCGTATTTTTTGCTTGCACCAAACGTTCCGCAATTTTTTTGCGAATCGTTGTCATCGGAACTAATTTTTTCTCGCCTTGTTTTGAAGATGCATTTCCAGTGGGAAACATGGCAGGCGCTGGCGCCGGCTTGGCGGGAGCTTTGGCGGCCGCGGGAGGCGCCGCTGGCGTTGGAGCTAAGACATCGCCTTTTGTTAGGCGGCCATCTTTGCCAGTGCCTTGAATTCCAGTCGTATCGATTCCTGTTTCCGAAACTATTCTTTGAACGGCGGGACTTAAAGTTTGGCTAACGTTCGAAGATGTCGCCGCTGACATTGGCGCTGCCATTGGCGCCGCAGGAGCTGCTGCCGAGGCCTTTGCTTCAGAATCGATAAACCCAACGACGGAACCAATTTTAACAACCTGACCGGCATCGGCTTGAGTGTTTAAAACACCATCTTGCTCGGCAATCACTTCGACGCTGGCTTTGTCTGTTTCTAAGGATAAAATCACGTCATTTTTTTTGACGGATTCGCCGGACTTTTTATTCCAACTTCCAATGGTTGCTTCGGTGATTGATTCGCCGACGGAAGGGACTTTAATTTCGATTTTCATGATCGCTCCTTAAAAGCTGTAAACTTGCTTAATCACATCAGCTTGTTCAACATTATGTCGGTAAATAGATCCCGTCGCCGGTGAGGACCTTTCGGGTCGTCCAGCATATTTTAATTCAAAACGCAGGCCTTCTTTATTAAAAAGATCAACAAATTTAAAAAAGATATGTTGAAAGGCGCCCATATTTTTTGGTTCTTCTTGAGCCCAGACAATATTTTTTAACTTAGGATAGCTGCGGATGACGTTTGCGACTTGCAAGGACGGAAAGGGATAAATTTGCTCTAACCTGATCAAAGCCGTCTTGTCGTTTTTGTTTTTTTCCCGTTCTTCCAAAAGATCAAAGTAAAGTTTTCCCGATACAAAAACAGCCGTTTCAACTTTTTTATGATCAGCCAGTAAAGTTTCAGGCAGTACTTCATGAAATTGACCTTGGGCCAATTCTTCCATGGTCGAAACAGCCCGGGGATAACGAAGTAATTTTTTAGGCGACATAACAATCAAAGGTTTTCGGAAAGGACGGTGAATCTGTCGGCGGAGGGCATGGAAAATTTGCGCCGGCGTTGTGATGTTAGCAACTTGGATATTATTTTGCGCGCACAACTGAAGGAATCTTTCCAGACGAGCCGAGGAATGTTCGGGGCCTTGGCCTTCATAGCCATGGGGCAGAAGCAAAGTCAGTCCCGTCATTTGCATCCATTTTGATTCACCACTGGATAAAAATTGATCAATGATAATCTGTGCGCCATTGGCAAAATCGCCAAACTGCGCTTCCCATAAGGTCAGAAATGTTGGGTCACAGGCCGCATTGCCGTATTCAAAACCAAGAACGCCATATTCAGATAAAATCGAGTCATAAACGCAGAACTCCACTTTGTCGTCATTGACGTGATCCAAAGCCATAAAGCGTTCGCCCGTTTTAAAATCATAAAGTCCAGCATGGCGATGAGTGAAGGTGCCTCGGACACAATCTTGCCCGGTCAATCGCACAGAGGTGCCTTCCATCAAAAGGCTGCCATAAGCTAAAAGTTCTCCCATGCCCCAGTCAATCGGTTCTTTTCCTGCGGCCATATTTCGGCGGCTTTCCAAAAGTTTGATCAGCTTAGGGTGCGGCGTGAAGCTGGAAGGGACTTCACCAATTTTTGTCCCGATCTCGCGGAGCTTGGCTAAATCAAAAGTTGTGTCCGTTGGTTTTTCAAAATCTTCGGGCTTGGCTTTTCGAAGTCCCTGCCAAAAACCTTCAAATTTAAAAGGTTTAATTTTGGGCGGATTTTTTTTAGTTTCTTCATAAACTTTTTGAATGTTGTCGATTTTTTCTTGATAAAAATCATCATAAAATTTTTGATCAATAATATTTTCGCGGATCAGTTGTTTGCCGTAGATCTCACGCAATGTCGGATGCTTTTTGATCGCTTCATACATCAGCGGCTGAGTGTAAGCGGGCTCATCGCCTTCATTATGGCCGAAGCGACGATAACAAATCACATTTACGACGATATCTTGGCCCCATTTTTGGCGAAACCGCAAAGCCATATCGACAGCGCGAATGCAATTTTCGGTGTCATCCCCATTGACGTGAATCACAGGAGCGCCAACAACTTTTGCGACATCACTGGCGTAGTAAGACGATCTGCCATTTTCCGGAGAGGTCGTGAACCCAACTTGATTATCGATCACGATATGCATCGAACCACCGACGGTGTAACCTTTCACTTGGGACATCTGAAAACATTCAAGCACCACACCTTGGCTTGAAAAAGCGGCGTCACCATGAATTAAAATTGGAATAACGGATTTGCGATCTTTTGTATCTTGCCGACGTCGTTGCGCGGCTCGGGCCATTCCTAAAACAACGGGGTTCACAGCCTCTAAGTGCGAGGGGTTGTAAGCCAAAGTCACTTGGCAAAGTCCATTCGCAGTTTCTTTTTGCGCAACATATCCCAAATGGTATTTAACATCGCCGTCAAAATCTTCTAAAGGTTCGACCATCTCCGTGGGACCGTTAAAGTCTGCAAAAATATATTCCAAGGCTTTGCCCATGAAATTAGCAAGGACGTTGACTCGACCGCGATGGGCCATGCCAATCATAATCTCTTGCGCTTTTAAGGCCGTGCTTTTTTGAACCACTGTTTCAAGCATGGGCAGAAGAGCATCGCCCCCCTCAATTGAAAATCGCTTTGTCCCTACATATCTTGTATGAATAAATTTTTCTAAAGATTCAGCTCGGGTGACCGATGCAAAGGCGCCTTTTTTTTCATCGGCCGTCAATTTGAACAAGGGACCTTCGGTTTCAAATTCTTTGATAAACCAGTTGCGCACTTCAGGTAAAGCCTCAGCGGCCTGAATAGAAATTTTTCCGCAATAAACTTGTCGAAGATGCTGCACGATCTCGCGCAAAGTGGAATTAGGTTTATTAACGATACCACCAATTTGAAATTTCTTATCAAGGTCGGCATCGCTCAGTTTGTAGCGGGTTAAAGACAGCTGATCTGAGGGTGTCGGAGTGTTCGTCAGGGGATCCAGGCTGGCTTCAAGATGGCCGTAATTTCTGTAAGCTGAAATCAAATGATAAACATCCAGCTCTTTTTCAGAAAGGCCAAAGCTGCCATCAGAGGCGAAATCAACACCTTCAAAAAATTTTCTCCAGTCGGGTGTTACGCTGTCTGGATTTTGTTGAAAACTTTGGTAAAGACTTTCGATATATTCAAGGTTGGCCCGCGTCGGATTCATGGTGGTTCCTTTTTAATAAAGCCCGCACAATTTTCCAAATTCTTGCGAATCTGTCAAATATATGCAATGTATGATAGCGCCAAAAGCGTGTTCTTTGTACCACTGTTTGGGATCGGCAAATTTTGCCGCGTCCTTCAGGCAGGACGCCTTCGATTGAGGAGACTTGAAAATGCATAAATTGGTTGTGATTCGTCACGGTGAGAGCGAGTGGAATAAAGAAAATCGATTTACGGGTTGGCAGGACGTCGAGTTGTCAGAGAAAGGTCGAGCCGAAGCGGTCAAGGGCGGCAAGGCCTTAAAAGATCGCAATTTCGAGTTCGATCAAGTCTACACCAGCGTCCTTAAACGTGCGATTCACACCATGAACTATGTTCTGAGCGAGCTTGATCAGGTTTGGTTGCCTGTGACAAAGGACTGGCGCCTGAATGAACGGCATTATGGAGCTTTGCAAGGGTTGAACAAAGCTGAAACTGCGGCTCGACATGGCGAGGAGCAAGTTAAAATTTGGCGAAGAAGTTATGACGTTCCGCCGCCTCCTATGGAGCTCAGTGATCCCCGCCATCCTAGAAACGACCGTCGCTATCAAGATGTTGACGCCAATCTGTTACCCGCTTGCGAAAGCTTAAAAGATACAGTGGCTCGATTTTTACCCTTGTGGATCAATCAAATTTCCCAAGATATGAAGAAAGGCCGTCGGATTTTAATCGTCGCCCACGGAAATAGTCTTCGCGCCCTGATGCAGCACTTAGAAAACATGTCACCTGATGAAATTATGGGCGTTAATATGCCGACCGGTATTCCCTTGTGCTTTGAGCTTGATCAGAACTTTAAAGTTTTAAAAAAAGAATTTATCGGTGACCCCGATGAAGTCAAAGCGGCGATGGAAGCTGTCGCTAATCAAGGCAAAGCAAAGTAAGCAGGCCTAAAAAAAAGAGATATGAAGATGCCGTCATAAGGCTCTTTTATCGACCTCTGATCCTATTGACAATTCGAAATTGAGAATCAAATTGTCAGTCAGTGGATGTGATATGAGAGGAGGTTTTTATGCGCTCATTATCTCAAATCAGACCGATGAGAACTCTTGGTTCTTGGAATCAGTTCGATGATATTTTTAACGAATTCGATAACAGCTTTTTTAACACTCCGGCCCTAAGCTCGGCGTTCAGTCCGGCAATGGATGTGGAAGAAAAAGAAGGTGTTTATTTGATCACCGTCGATCTTCCTGGAATCAAGAAAGAGGATCTAGAAATCCATGTTTCAGAAAGAACTTTAACAATCTCAGGAGAGAGGGTTAAAGAAAAAAAAGGACAGGGCCACTACTTTGAAAGAAGTTATGGTCAATTTTCTCGGTCGATCACTTTGCCAGAGAATGTGAAGGCGGACGACATTGAAGCTGAATACGAAGATGGAGAGTTAAAACTTCTGCTTCCTAAGGCTGAATTGGCGAAAGCAAAAACAATCCAAGTGCAATCAGGTCACACGGGCGGTCTTCTTAAAAAGTTTTTTGGCGGGGACTCAGATCCTAAGTCGAAAACTGAATCTAAGGGGACTGAAAATAAGTCCGAAAATAAGATGGGAGACGCTCAGAAACATTGAAGTCTGAAACACTTCACCTGAGAGTTCCACCTATCCAAGCCCGGCCCGCCAGCCGGGCTTTCTATTTTATTGTCAGGTTATGAAAACTAGATTATTTCAGAAGGCTATGGCAAAGATTCTTTACACGCACATCTCAGAACTTCTGACTTTGGAAAAAGCCCAAGCGAAAAAGGGCCGATTCATTCAAGAAAAAGATTTAGATTTTCACCAAAAGATGGCGATTTTAGTCAATCAGGGTCAAATCGAGTGGATTGGTCCCCAGAAAAATATTCCTCGAAAGTGGGCCGCTCAGAAAATCAAAGAAAAATCTTTGAAGGGCTTGACTGTTTTACCAGGTTTTATTGAATGCCATACCCACACAGTGTTTGCGGGATCAAGATCTGCTGAATTTGAACTTAGAAACTGTGGCGTTAGTTATCAAGAAATCGCAGCGCGGGGTGGGGGCATTTTATCCACTGTCAAAGCAACTCGAAATTGTTCGAGCGCTGAACTTGTCAAGCTTTCTAACAAGCGTGCTCATGAATTCTTGCGACAAGGTGTCACCACCTTAGAAATCAAATCGGGCTATGGTCTGTCATTAAAAGATGAAATTAAATCCTTACAAGTGATTAAGGAAATTTCAAAACTAAAAACGGTTTCAACCTTTTTAGGGGCTCATGCGAAGCCTCAAGAATTTGAATCTTATGAAAAATATTTAATTTTTTTGGCCGATGAAGTTTTGCCTGTTATTAAAAAAAAGGGCCTTGCCGAGCGAGTTGATATTTTTATCGAAAAAGGTTTTTTTCCCTCAGAGGCTTCGCGCGTCTATTTAAAGAAAGCTCAGGCCTTAGGTTTTGCAGTGACCATCCACGCCGATCAGTTGTCTTTAAGCGGCGGAACCTTAGCTGCTGTAGATTTAAAAGCTGTGTCCGCTGATCATGTGATTCAAATTAAAGACGCTGAAATAAAAAAAATCGCGATGTCTGAAACAACGGCGGTACTTTTGCCGGCCGCCGATCTTTATATGAAATGCAATTATCCACCGGCGCGAGCTTTGATTGAAGCCGGTGCGCGAGTCGCTTTAGCGACGGATTTTAATCCAGGAAC
This sequence comes from Pseudobdellovibrionaceae bacterium, assembly GCA_043779385.1. Taxonomy (GTDB): domain Bacteria; phylum Bdellovibrionota; class Bdellovibrionia; order Bdellovibrionales; family Bdellovibrionaceae; genus JAYWDA01. Next base: position 775 of record JAYWEU010000259.1, on the reverse strand, counting down.
AAGTCCGACGCAGGATCTTTCTTTGGTGGGATTACTGGCCCGCTTAGAAATGAAAATGACTTTGCCGGAAGTGATTAGTGCCTATACCCTTGGTGCCGCCTATGCTTTAGGAAAACAAGATCAGCGAGGCTCATTAGAAGTTGGTAAAGATGCTGATTTTATTTGCATCGATGGTTTATGGACCGATCTATTTTACTCAGCAGGCAGCACTCTTGTGCGACAGGTGATATTAGACGGAAAAATAAGCCATATTAATTCGTAGCGTTACAAATTTAAGAATCTTACAAATTCCATTGCTTTGAGTTCCCCTTTCTTCCTAGTCTTAGCTTATCCGAAGGTTTTTTCTCATCTCGGAAGAGAAAGGTTGCCATGAAGGCGAGTTACTCAAACCTAATGCAATCCAAGTACTTTAGTCCGGCGTTTAATTCGGCTATTTTTGATGGTCCCTTGCGAATTTATTTTGCTCAGTTTCACGAATCAATGGCTTTAAAAATTTACTTTATGGCCCAACAGAAATTGACCAGTGAGTTGGTGCGAGCCAAAGAAGTTTCAAAAGCAGCTCAGGCCAATATTTTGGTGATGATTTATCCGACCGAAGATAGCTTTGAAAGCACTTTTGAAAATCAAACGGCGGACGGCAAGATCATTGTTGAAGCATGGAATGATGATATCGTTATTGGTCTGCGTGGACCCCTGGAAGATTCTGAACTGGATCGACTAGTGCAAACTTTATCAAGCGTGATGAAGCAGTGGGCTCCAAGAAGTCAGATCTCAG
>JAYWEU010000258.1:0-3654 GCA_043779385.1 Pseudobdellovibrionaceae bacterium | reverse complement strand
TTAAACCGCGTGATCCCCGGAGCGAGTCTTAGTTCGTATGATGAGCTTTTAGTAAAAGATGACTCAACAACAAACGAAGGAGAATCCGATGGAGATTGAAAAAGAATATGTATACGCAAGTCTTAAGGAACTGAAGGTCAAGCACTTCCCGGATGTGATCGATGAGGGTTTGAAATCCCAAGATCCGAAACATCAAGTCGAGACGATCAGTCTTCTGAAACGAGCTTGTGAGAAGGAAAAATCAGAGCGAAGAACTATGAAAATCGCTTCAAAAGTAAAGTCAGCAAAGTTCCGTCAGATCCAGACGGCAGAGACCTTTGATTTTGCGCACAGCAAATTAACCCAGCGAATAGAAAAGACTTATTTATCGATCCACAATAATGTGGATAAAGAAAATTTGCCGAAGGCGATTTTTGTTGGCAATCCAGGCGTTGGGAAAACCCATTTAGCGAGGTCTCTTGGCTATGCCAGCTGCCAAAAAGGCTTGAGTGTTTTATTTTTGACTGCGGCCGAGATGGCCAATAGTCTTTTGCAGGCACAGAAGCTTGCACAGCTCGAGCGAGAAATAGCCAGGCTGAAAAAGCCACAGGTTTTGATTATAGATGAGCTTGGCTACGTAGACTTCGATGTTCAAGGCTCTCAGCTATTTTTCCAGGTAATCTCGGCCCGTCATGATGCTGGGCTCGGCCTAGTTGTGACTACAAATTTAAATTTTAGTCAGTTCAATCAAATTTTTGCCAATGAGGCAGTGGCCACGGTTGTTGTTGATCGCATGGTCAATGAGGCCGAGATATTTTATATGGAAGGAGAAAGCTATAGAAAGCATCAACGTGCGATGAAGACAAAGATCGGAAAATCTGAATCATCATCAAAATAGAAATCGAAAGATTTTAGGACCCCAATTTTAAACCCGGGATCGGGCTGCAGAAATGCGGCCCTTTTGTTGGCTCCAGCGGAGCTCGACATGTGGCTCTTTGATATTTTAGCTGATCGAAATTTTTGAACATATCGCTTGGTCTTGTGTGGCCCCCGTGGGACCGGCTCGCCGGCCAAAATGGCCCCTTTTAAAGCCGCCCCCTACAACCAAGGCCTCAAATTATTGCAGGATAAAAATAATTCCTGAGGTAAAATAAGTGAAACTAAAATTACGCACAATCATTTTGTCCTCGACCCTTTTAGTGATAGCAGGATGTGTTAGCACAGCGATCTTAAATTCACCGGAGCTTAATTTTAATTTGGATCTTGTACGACCCCATACTGAGGCCATTTATAAAGAACGCGATCTTGATCCTCCCTATGTGGCTCGATTTCAGAAGGATAATAAAAATCTCATTTATATCGCCGCAGTTCATGAGCCTAGTGTGAAATACCCTGACCTTTTGTCCTCGCCGACGTTTTTAACGATAACTAAAGCTTTTAAAGAAAATGTAATAGATGCTGTCGTAGTTGAAGGGATCACCATGCTTCTCTTACGACAATTCGAATCTCAAAGAGCGGCAATGTTGTTTTATTGGGATTTGCTGACACCGGACATCTTCCATTAAAATTACGCACCTACGTTTAAACCACTACCTTAATAGGCGTCTTCCAGCGAAGAAGACACTCATCACCAAAATAAATTCTTATATTAAAGCTCGTAGTCTGCCGGAATGGGCATTTTTTTGTTCACTATTGTGGCGCCGTTTATAAGATGCACTTAACGGTTAAATTTGCACCGGCTTTTAATTCTACATTTTGAACTAAGCCTTGGGGAGTCAGTTGTACCAACAGAAAATTGGCATTTGTCAACCATTGCTGTTTAATCAAAATAGATCCGTTTTGATCATCAACGAAGACTGTGTTGTCCAAAGATTCGCCCACTGAGGTCGTGAAAAAGAAGTCTCTGGAGTATTTTTTTCCATTTCGTTCAAATAAAAATCCAATCCCATGATTGTTAGGCATTATGCAGTTAGGAGAACGCTTGTTTTCGAAATGACTTAGTAATGCGGTTTGAACTTTTTCAATAAGTAACGAACTCTGACCTGGATCAGCTTGACGATAGGTCGCAAAGGCAGGTCCTGCAAAGATTGCTAAAACAAATAGAACAAATAAATTCCTCATAAATTCCCCTAGTTTAAAGTTCGTCTTAAGACCTCTTCATTTTCACGACTTAATATACCGATCTGAGCGGCCCGGCATTAAAAATTTTAAGATTTTAATTGTCGAAAACTTAGACACTGGCTTTTGAAAGCATTTCAATTCAACAGAATTGATAGCGCGACGCGTTGCTTTATGCTACTAATCTCCGAGATCGGCAAGATACCGAACAATAAGGAAGTTACTATGAAAATACTTATGTCCTCGCTAATAATCTTACTTTGTAGTCAAAGCTGGGCCGACAATTCAAATTCGATTCCCGTTGAGTTTGGAAAATACACTCAGCTCACAACATTCGGAACTGATCTTGATAGCAAAAAAGTAATTTCCTTAGAAGTTAAAATTGCTTCGCAAGAGGGCCAAGCTCCTATTGTTGAAATTCACCCAAGAAGTGGCGGGAGCTGCTTCCATAAGCAAACACGTCTTTCTTTTAGCGGATATGATTACAGCGGACGGACTTACGTTCGTACTTATGAAATTCAAATCTCGCGTGATCTTGAAAAAAACTGTTCTGTCGTCATTTATTCAAATAAATCGCAAACACTGGAACAGGCCGCTAGAGTCTCTATCCTTTGATATTAAAGCTCGTAGTCTGCGGGGGCTAAGACGATCGGTCGATCTGGAAAATCAAAACTCAGGCAGCTTCCGACAAAACTAAATTTTACTAAGTCATTTGGAACATCGACCACACAATAGAATTCTTCGTTTTCGCTGTGGATGATTTTTTGATCGGAGTCGCCGGCTTGAATTTCAAATTGGTGAACGTCCATTTGGATGGGAACTTTCACGCGGGCGGTTTTTGTTTGATTCCGCCAGCTGCAATTATTTTCGACCAACATAAAGTTTTCTTGAAAAGAAATATATTGGTCCACGGTCGCGCCATTGCTGAAGGAGTAGTTTAGTTTCCAAGTTCGACCAGCCAATGGTTTTTCTGCTGAGGTAGCGCCATGGCAGAGGGATCGATCGGTGGTATCACGAGTGACCAAAGATCCATCGTCTTGGTTGGCAGGATTTCTGGCGTTCTTTGGAGCTCCCAAAAAACTTCCACTTGATGATTTGGGATTTTCGGAGCACGCCCATAAGCCCGAACATAAAATCAGAATAAGAAGTCTTTTCATATCGCTCCTTGCGCCTCAGGTTTAGTGCAGGACAGGGGTGTTGGCAAAATTCCTTTTAAAGAATGACATTTTTACCATGGACGCAGGTCGAAACCTTCTGTAATTCATTGAGCCTAATGACAAGAATTCGATTCACAGTTTCTTATGACGGCACCGACTACTGCGGATGGCAGCGGCAATACCATGGACCTTTAAAAAGCGTTCAGCAGACAAAATGGTTCTCACTGGAAACAAAGAAAATACTAAAAAGTATTTTAGCCATTCTCGCTTCTTTGGTTCTTTGAAAGAGAAAACAGCTTCTGAGGATAGGCAGTTCAAAGGCCGAATCGTTCAAGTCTAACATCTAGGTTAGCCTTCATTGTTGTTAAAATTGTGTGATTGGAATGGGTCTTTGGCAACG
>JAYWEU010000257.1:0-24850 GCA_043779385.1 Pseudobdellovibrionaceae bacterium | reverse complement strand
TGCGACCAATAATGGTTACGTTTTAACGGGCGAAAAAAACTATATCACGAATGCCAATGTCTCAAAATATATCAGTGTTTTTGCACAAACATTTGATCAAAACGGAAATCATCAAGGAATTAGTTGTTTCTTGATCGACAATCAGCAGGCGGGTTTTCGGCGCGGCGAAGCTTTGCAAAAATTTGTCTTCCGAGAATCTAATACCGGCACTCTTTATTTTGATCGACTTCTTATTCCTAAGGAAAACTTAATTGGCGAAGAAGGGCAAGGAATAAAAATTCTGCAGACCTGTATCAGCCAGAGTAAAACTTTATTTGCGGCTGTTGGCGTCGGTTTAGCTGAACGGGCCCTGCACTTGACTGAAAATTATGTTCAAACCACCACTCGATTTGGCAAAATGTTGATCGAACAAAAAGTCATCCCCCACTTGCTTGTCAGGCTTCATGCGGAAACACAAGCTGCATGGCTTCTGACTCAAAAAGCGGCCCAAACATGGGATCAATCTAAGATCGCTATTTCTGAATCAAGTATCGCAAAGTTGATGGCTGGCATTTGTGCGACCCACGTGACGGGCGAATGTTTAGAACTTTTTGGTGCTCCTGGTTTGATGATGGAAAGTGAAATGAATCGCCTTTATAAAGAAGCCAAAGGCGTGGAAACCATTGAAGGAACTTCTCGGGTGCAGGAAATCATTGTGATGAATCAAATGTATCGATTTCCCAAACTTAAAACGGCTCCGGAAAGACCACGAGGTATTTAATGCATCCAACCGATATTAAATTTAAGATTTTTTTTCCTCAGAATATTCCGGACAGCGATCTTGCCGAATTTAATCAGGTCTATCAACTATGGTACAAAATTTGGCTGGAAACGCGCCAGGAAGTCGATCCTGGACTGAACACTCCCAGCGATAGCTTTGGTCGCCAGGATGAAATTGTTGTGATCTACATGAAGGATCAGCCCATTGGGATGCAGTGCCACCGCTATGTTGATACCTTTCAAAGTTGGATCACTCAAGATTCCTATTTTATGCCGAAACTTTGGCCCCAAGACGCTATTAAAAACTTTTTAAAATTGGGGCGTTATCAGATTCTGGGAAGCCATATCTTTATTGACCCGCAGTTTCGAAAAAGTTCCAGCGGCCTCAGCACGAAGAATATTCTTTGCTCTGTGGCCCTGACGCACACCTTTGGAACCTCGGCGGACGCCCTGATTGGCATGATGAGAAAAGACCGAGGACTTTCAGATTTATTTTATAAAATGGGCGCCACTTGCCTTCAACCAGACGTTTTTTGGTATCAAATTCCCGTGGATATCACAGCTTTTTTATTAAAAGGCCCTCCTCTTCAGGTGAACCCTGAGTATCAAATCTATATTGATGGGGCTCGTAGAGACTGCCTTTATTTCGAAAAGGATATCGTCATTCAAAATTTTAGAAAAGGAGAACTTAATGAATCTAGTAGAAATGCATCACAAAAACATAAAGCAGCTTAGTTTAGCGATTGACCAAGTCGATTGGGAGAACAAAAGAGTTTACGGTAACTGGCTTGCACAAACTTTTTACTATATCTGCCACTCGACCCGGCTTTTAGCATTAGCTGGAAGTTATTTTTATCTTGATGAACAAAAACTGCACGAGCGATTTCTAAACCATGCTGGGGAAGAAATGAATCACGAATTGATCGCCTTGGGCGATCTAAAAAAATTAGGCTTCTCCCTTGAAGATTTTCCCGAGCTGCCATCGACCCGTAGCTTTTATCAAACTAGCTATTATGCCATCGAAAGAATGACTCCCTGGGCTTTTTATGGATACATTCTAGCACTGGAAGGCTTAGCAGTTGCAAAAGCCACTGAGCTTTTTGAACGTGTTGGAAAATGCCACGGAAAAAATACGGGCTCTTTTTTAAAAGTCCATGCCGCTGATGATCAGGATCACGTGAAGCAAGCTTTAATGATGTTGGAGCAAGTGCCCGAAGCTCACAGAAAACCGGTGGTCGAACATTTTGAAACCAGCGTGTTTCTTTACTGTAGTCTACTTAATCAGGTGAATTTAATTCCACAGGCCGGTTAAATAAAATGCATCCCATTGGAAATTTCAGTGTTGATATTTCGAGCCTTTCCCGTGGTTAGTAAACCCACGGGCTCTTTGGTCTTGCAATCCAAAGTAGCTACCGCATATTCCATCTGAAACAGCATTTTATTTTTAACTTCGGGCATTCGCTCGACGATAAAATAAGCTGGAATATCGTAGGCGTGGAATTTTTTTTTCTGAACTAATAAACTGTCGACCATTTCGTAAAGGTACTTACGAACAAAAGTGGGCCGATCATAAAGCTCATCCCAACTATAGATTAATAAATCAGCGAGTGAATAAGACGTATGTTCAAAGAGGCTCCAACTTCTGTAAATCTGAATACTTTCAGAGTTATAAACTTCAAAAATATCTCCCTCTTTAATGCGATCTAAAACGCTTTCATCAGACAGTTTTAGATTGAAGGCTTCCAGGGCCCGTCTTAAAAATTTAATTTCTTGATCAACCGTGATCTCCCACAAATCCGGCGTCTGCGATTCTTTTTCAATCTCGATTAATAGTTCCCTTGATAATTCTAAACGACGAAATAATCCCATCTGGGTTTGATCATCTAAGGACAGAAATTGGTCCATCAGCACTGCTTCAGACTTACAGGCACGGGATCCGATTTTAAACTTTTTCAGGCAATTTGAAAAACTTAGATTTAACAAACCCAGCTGATCCTGAAAAACATCCGGAGAGACGACTTTGTTTTCCTCAATTTCAAGCAAAGAGCTCATCGTGCACGGCTTCTTAGGCTTTTATATTCCCGTCGCATACTTTGCTCTGTCGTTTGAATGGATACCTTTAATATACTTTCGAATAAGTCATCAGGACGCACTTTGTACATACTTGCTAAAGATCTTAGGTTTTTTAAAGGCGGACATGAGATTCCTCTTTCCCAGTTAGAAATAAACTGAGCTGTTGAATAACCCAAGGCTTCGGCCACTTGTGATTGAGTCAATTGGGCTTTAAGACGTGCGCTTTTTAGAAATTCTGCAAATTCATCGACTTGTTTCATCAGGCGGCCTTTCTATTTTATAAATAAAATTTTATTTTTACCTATTGGGCACTAGAAGCAAGGCTTTTTTTGTCCACGGGCTAACAGGTAAGTTTTCTTTCATTTGCTGCAGATAGCTGAGCGCTTTTTTCTGCGTTTGCTCTGCCAGTATAGCCCGTTCTGAAGACGTACTTATTATTTTCATATCTCTTTTAAGAAGCTGGTTCAATTTAAAATCATTAAGAAGGCTTTTGTCGGAGACAATCCAAGCGAGCTCCAGATGATATTTAATCATTTCAAAAAGCGCTTCACCAAAAACATCAACTGCCGGCCCCCATTGTAGGATCACATTATATTTTAAAAAAGCTGTCGGATAATCCATTCTTAAAACCATCTCGCGAGCTTCAGCTAATATTTTTTGCCCAAAGGCTTGACGCGACTCATTAATCATTCCTTCCACTTCACTTTTATAAATGGACTGGGGGTATTTCTCAAGGAACGATCGATATCTTAAATTTAACAACAAAGGAGTCTCTTCGCTTTGCTCCAGACTGGCTCCCAAACTGTAAGAGATAAAATCATTTTGCTTAGCCGTGTTGCCGGCCAGTTGCAGAATTTGTCCGTGGACCGCCCTGAGCACTAGAAGATGAATATATTCTGAATCGTTACTTCCATGGTTGGCCTCAAGATATTCATTGCCCTTATTCATCGCCATGACAAAATCCTGGGCCTTTAAAAAAGTTTGGATAAAGGCTCTGTACGCGTCCTTGTAGTACGGACTGTCTTGGTGAATCATAATGATGCTGTAATAGAATCCGGCTGATTTGCATTTGTTATAATCGCCACTTGCACTTTCTGCTTGAGCCCATAATTGATCTGCAGAAGAATGCCGATCGATCGGCATGTCTTCAGGACATACTTGAACATTGGGATCTTGGATCATGCCAAAGCTGAGCATAAGATCTTGCAAGGCAGAGGGTTTTGCCCAAGCGGTTGAGTTGAGGAAGAAAGCCAAAAGAAATATTTTTTTCATGAAAGACATTAGCCTCTCCTCAATCGACCCTTAAGCAAATTATGTTTTGCGTTCGCTTGAGTCTCAAGATGAGCACGAATCGCAATCATTGTGTCATCATGAAAATTCTCAGAAGAACCTTTTCTCCAACGAATTTCAGGACTAAGAATAAAAAGGGAACCGATCGGTAGATTATAAGCCATGGTCAGGTCCGTCGCCTGATTCATAATGTATTCAGTTTCTACAACAATCGTTCCAGGACCCCATTTCTGAGAGGCCCCCACTTGCAAGCCGAGCGTGTGATTTTCAGATTCAGGCCGATATTCGGTGACGATCCCTTCGGCCCAGATCTTTTTTGAACCCTCTTTATTTTGAAAGACAAAGCCAACACTTCCACGTTTTTCCAAACGATCCGAACCTGGATTTTGTTTGATCAAAGCCGAAATCTCAGTCGCCATTCGTTCAGAAAAGTTCTTTTTTAACTGAATGCTCATGCCTTTTTCGTGAGATATTTTAAAATCTGCCTCGCCCGATTCAAAGACAGAGATCGCAGCCGAATCAACAAGTTTAAAAAAATGGTTGGGAAGCTCTACGGTCAGACCAATCACTTCCGCTTGTCGCGAAAGCTCGTAAAGCAAAGTGTCCTCATGCAAGGGAATTTCATTATAACCCTGACCAAAAGCCATTAATTGTTTACCGAACGAAATTATCGCGCGAGGAAGACCAGACACTTTATCTGTTTCAATCACAATAAATGCTTCCTCTAACATTTGTGAAAATTTCAGCTTTTCCTCAGGGGACCTTTTGTTCAATAGCATAGTTAGGTCATTCAAAAGGTACAGCTTGATTCCCTCATGCAATAGAACCTCAAAACCAATTTCAGTTTCGGCGACCCTCAAGTTATTCTCGTACTTGTCGACCGTCGAAGAACGCGTATCAAAATTGATTTGAGTTTGCATATGCAACCAAGGGGCATCATCGTCTTCGGCTCTAGCAGTGACACTAAAAATTGCACCGAATAATAGTATGACGGCTATAGCCCTTGGTTTCATAAGATCCTAGTCCTTCTTTTGACCGGTTAATAAGTTATGTTTGGCTTCAAGATGAGCATAAAGCCGGGCCCGAACACCAACCACAGTTTCATCAGGCTTTTTTCCCGATAAATCTTTTCGATGACGGAATTCGGGGCTTAAGACCAACCAAGTTCCGACAGGCAAATTATAAGCCGCCGCCAACTCATGAGCTTGATCTTGTAAGTACTGGTATTCCACAACGATGGAGCCTGGTCCCAATTTATAAGAACCGCCCAGCTGTGCACCCAAGGTCGTCTCTTTATATTTTGGATTTCCGTCAACAACTAAACCTTCAAACCAAATTTTTTGTTTTCCGTCTTCTGAATTAAACACAAGACCGACACTGCCACGTTTTTCTTTAACATCCGTATTTGGAAGCTCTTTAATTAACCCTGACACTTGCGCAGTTAAACGGTCAGAAATCTTTTTGCTCAGACGAAAACTGGCGCCTTTTTCTTTCGCAATCTCAAGATCATTCGAACCCGCTTCAAAAATAGAAATCGCCACTGAATCCACAATATTAAAAAAGTTATGAGGAAGCTCCACGGTCAGACCGATGACCTCACCTTGTTTTCCAATTCCATAAAGAAGGGCATCTTTAAACATCGGAAGCTCTCGCACTTTTTGACCGAAGGCCATCGAGTGCTCTCCAAAGGTAATAATGGCGCGAGGAAGCCCAGAAACCTTATCGGTTTCAATTTGGATGTAAGCCTCTTCAATCACCTTTTGAAAATCAAAATCTTTTTGCCTTAAGTTTTTATCAAGTCTTTGTTCAAGTTCAGTTTTAATAACGACCTTGATTCCTTCACGCACTAAAAGTTGAAATTTAATTTCCGCATCTTGCACCCGGAGATGATTTTCATAATCTTCTAAAGAAGACGCTTTGACGTCAAAATTGATTTGTCCATCCAATGTCCAAACAGGTGGCCCTTCGGCCCGTGCCAGAGATCCAGATAATAAGGTTGCCAGAACTGCAGATGCCACGAACTTAGATTTCATGAATTTCTCCAAATAAAAGGTTAAGAGGTCAGACATCTCTTTTCCATGAAGTATGCCAAAATTGATTTTTTAAAATTACTATCTAAGATGCTGAAATAATTGACTTTTTTAGATCGGAGGAGGGATTTATTAAAATGCCTAGGTGATGAATTAATAGCAAGGGATCTGACCTGAATTGGACGATTCTTTTAAAAAAACCAAAGATATAGTGGACTTACCTAAGGGTCTCAAATCCATCCTTAATCCACAGGCTGATGACAAAAAAGGGCTCTGCCATCAGCGCCTCAGTCCTTAAGAGGAATGAGGACACTTAAAAAAATTAACTTTTGTAAAACTGGCTCTGAGCTTGCGCCATCTGCAATATTTGGGGTGCGGGCTTCAGCCGAAGGGCTTTTCTTGTTTCAGAATATTTTGTCAATTGCTCAACGATATATTTTGAACCCAAAGAATCCGCAAACCTTAACAGACCGCCTCTGAAAGGAGGGAAACCTGTTCCCATAATCATCGCAAGATCCACTTCGGCGGCTGTTTCGACGACTTGATCTTCGATCAGGGCCCGCGAACATTCGTTCACCATGGAAAACACGCCGCGCTCAACACATTCTTTTGTGTCATAAGGATTTGTTGGAGCTGGCAGACCAAGAGCTTCATAAACCGAAGCATCGACCTCGCCCCGTTTACCAGAATTATAAAGGTAAAAACCTTTGCTATTTTTTCGACCCAGCCGGCCACTTTTTTCTAAGCCATCAAGGATTTTTGAAATTTCCATCCGGTCCCCGAAAGCTTTTTTAAAAATCTTTAAGACTTTATAACAAACATCTAAGCCGACTTCGTCCATCAAAGCAAAAGGTCCCATCGGCATGCCAAAGTCTTTGACGTAAGCACGATCAACCACTTCGATGGCCATGCCTTCTTCTAACAAAAAGGCGGCTTCAGCCATATAGGGCAAAAGAAGGCGATTGACTAAAAAGCCGGGTCCATCTTTAACGACAACTGGCATTTTTCCCATTTTTTTCGACAATTCAAAAACCGTGGCCACCGTTTCATCGCTGGACTTTTCACCACGAATCACTTCCACCAGGGGCATTTTATCGACGGGATTAAAAAAATGCATGCCTGCAAAAAATTCCGGCCGCGGATGTCCTTTGGCCATTTCTGTCACGCTTAACGAAGATGTGTTTGTCACGATGATACAGTTGTCTTTGCAGTTTTGGGCTGTTTCTGCGATGACTTTTTGTTTGATCGCCATGTCTTCAACGATCGCTTCGACAACCAGATCTAACGTTTTAAAACCACTAAAATCGGTGCTTGTCGTCACGCGATCCATCTTTTGTTTGTATTGATATTTATCCAGCGATCGTCGCTTTAAAAGTTTGAGCCACAGATCAGAGGCATGTTTCAGACCTTTGCCTAAAGCGTCTGAGTTTAAATCTTTCATGCGGACTTCGATGCCCTTATCGGCGGCCTGGTAGGCAATACCGCCCCCCATAGTGCCTGCTCCCAAAATCCCCATGCGCGCCACCTCACGGCCTTTAACGCCGGAACTGACGCCCGTTTGCTTTTTAACCATTTCAGTTAAATAAAAAACATGGATCAAGTTTTTTGAAACTTCGGTGACGGCCGCATCGCAAAAATTTTCTCGCTCAATTTTTAAAGCTTGCTCGCGATTTGACATCTTATATGTTTTTCCAATGACATTGATGGCTTTCATCAAAGCTGGATAGTGACCACTGGTCTTAGCAAGAGTGGCCTTTTTCGCCTGTGAAATTGCAAGGCCTTTTCCTAAAGACTCAATAAATTTATTCATAAGCCCGACAGGTTTAAATTTTTTCTGCCGCTTAACACCACCCTGGGCGATCAGTTCGCGAGCCCACTTCAAGGCCTCTTCACGTAAGATGGCGGGATGAACGACTCGGTCCACTAGACCCTGCTTTTGCGCTTTTTTCGCTGGCAGAAGCTTCCCGTTTAAAATATTTTCTAAGCCGGCCTGCAATCCCACAACCCGGGGCATCCGTACGCAACCGCCAAAACCTGGAATAATTCCCAGTTGGGTTTCTGGCAAACCAATTCGAGTCGCATTGTCGTCAGTTGCCATTCGATAATCACAAGCCAAAATCATTTCACAGCCCCCGCCGGCGCAGGCGCCATGAACAGCTGCAATGACGGGCATCGAAAGATCTTCGATCTTATTAAAAATATTTTGTCCAGCCGCCACAGCCTTTTCAAACTGCTCGCGGTTGCTCATGCTTTTGATTTCTTCAATATCAGCACCAGCGATAAAAATTTTCGGTTTATTTGAAATTAAAACAACCGCTTTATAAGCCGAAGATTTGAGCTCTGTTAAAACTTCTTCAAGTCTTAAGACCACAGGAGTTGATAACTTATTTACTTTTTCTCCGACCAGATCAAACTCAACAAAAGCCACGTCACCTTGGGGAACAATTTTTATACTGTCTTTGGGGTTTGTCATTTAAACCTCTCTCTCAAGAATCATGGCACCACCCTGGCCGCCACCGATGCATAATGTTGCTAATCCATATTGTAAATTTCTTCTTTGCATCTCTTTCATTAAGGTGATGACTAACCTTGTGCCTGTGGCGCCCACGGGATGACCAAGAGCAATCCCGCCGCCGTTGACATTTAAAATATCACTTGAAAGTTCGCCGACTTTTTCTTTTAAGCCTAATTTTTCTTTGGCAAACTGATCCGAGTTAAAGGCTTTTTGACAGGCTAAAACTTGCGCAGCAAAGGCTTCGTTCAATTCCACTAAACCAATCTCTTTTAAGGTCAAATGCGCCCGCTTCAAGGCGACGGGTGTCGCGTAAACGGGTCCCAATCCCATGCGCTCGGGATCGCAACCTGCAAAACCATAACTTAAAATTTTAGCTGTGGGTTTGTAACCCAAGGCTTCGGCTTTTTCTCGGGACATCAATAAGACCATCGCCGCGCCATCAGTGATCGGACAGGAATTTCCGGCGGTGATTGTGCCTGTTTGTTTATCAAAGAAAGGTTTTAATTTTGTCAGGGCTTCGATCGTCTGATTATCTCGGGGGCCGACGTCCTCGGAAATCACTTCTTTATAATCGGGAGCTAAAAAGATCGGCGTCATCTCAGCTTTAAACTTTCCGTCTTTTGCAGCTTTTGAAGCCAGGACATGGGACCGCAAAGCAAACTCATCTTGTTCACGCCGAGACAGACCCCACTCTTTGGCCAAAATCTCAGCCGTCTGGCCCATGTTGATGCCGACAAAAGGATCCGTCAGACCTTGCATCACTGAAATCACGGGGAAATAATCATCTCGCATATTGCCGCTCAGCAAAGCGCTGATCTGCTTCAAATCGGCTTTTAGCAAACTCCATAGCAAGGGCAAAGCCTGCTTTGGCCCTCGCGCCACCAGAAGTTTATCAAAAATATTTTGAATCTTGGCTGGAAGTAATGTCGGCATTTGCGACATATTTTCGGTGCCCCCTGCGATGACGACATCCATGGTTCCTGATTTAATTTTTTCAAAACCGTTCGAAATAGACTCCATCGCCGACGCACAATTTCGATGGACTGTGTAGGCAGAAGTTTTTTGTGGCACTCCGGCGTTCAGGGCGATGACTCTGGCGATATTAACGCTGTCGACGGGATTTCCTGTATTCCCAACAATCACTTCATCGATTGAATTGACGTCCAAATTAGTTTTTGCGATCAACTCTTTCAGAGCGATCTTTCCCAAATCGGCAGGATGAACTTTTTTAAGAACGGTTCCGGATTTTGCAAAGGGTGTGCGCACACCTTCAATGATGACTACGTCGCGCGGTGATTTCATGAAATGTCTCCTTGATGAGCAATCTTAAAACGACCTCTCAAGGATAGAACGTGGCTTTACAATTGACAAATGGTCTCGGTGACTTAAGAACACAACGCAGACGCTCCCTCGAGGTCGAGAATATTAAATTCCAAGGCTGCCAAAGATCATTTTCTCTTTTATTTAGACGAAGGACGAGGTTAGAATCGAAGTTCTATCAAGGAGCTGACCATGTCTCTCGATCAAGAAGCGTTGGATTATCATTCCAAAGGAAAACCTGGAAAAATTGAAATCACATCTAGCAAACCTTGCAGCACCGAAAAAGATTTATCATTGGCTTATTCTCCGGGGGTTGCAGCTCCTTGCAAAGCCATCGCCAAGGATCCTTCTAAAGTTTATGACTACACATCAAAAGGAAATCTAGTGGGCGTTATTTCCAACGGCAGCGCCGTGCTTGGACTAGGCAATATTGGTCCTTTGGCTTCTAAACCTGTCATGGAAGGGAAAGGTATTTTATTTAAACAATTCGCAGGGATCGACGTCTTTGATATAGAAATGCTTCAAACAACGACGCAGGATTTTATCAACGCTGTGAAAGCCCTAGAGCCGACTTTTGGCGGGATTAATTTAGAAGACATCAAAGCTCCAGAATGTTTTGAAATTGAAGAGACTCTAAAAAAAGAAATGAACATTCCCGTTTTTCATGATGACCAACATGGGACAGCCATTGTTTCTGGGGCCGCTTTGATCAATGCTTGCTTTGTCACGGATCGAAAGCTGTCCAATATTCGAATTGTTGTGAATGGCGCCGGCGCTTCGGCTGTGGCCTGCTCAAATATTTTTATTTCTTTGGGCGTTCAGCGCCAGAACTTAACGATGTGTGATACGTCGGGCGTCATTTACCAAGGCCGCAAAGACGGCATGAATAAATATAAACAGGCCTTCGCCGTCGAAACCAAAGCTCGGACTTTGCATGAAGCCTTAAAAGAGGCCGATGTCTTTGTTGGTTTGTCAGCCGCCGGAGCCCTGACACAAGAGATGCTGAAAGACATGAAGAAGGATCCGATTATTTTTGCGATGGCCAATCCAGACCCAGAAATTGATCCCGCCAAAGCCCGAGAGGTTCGACCGGATGCGATCATAGCCACGGGACGGTCAGATTATCCCAATCAGGTGAATAATGTTTTGGGTTTTCCTTCAATTTTTCGTGGTGCCCTTGATACCAGATCAACACAAATTAATGAAGCCATGAAATTAGCCGCCGTGCATGCCTTAGCGTCGCTGGCTCGGGAAGAAGTTCCCGATCGCGTTTCTGATACCTACGGTGGAAAGAATTTTGCCTTTGGTCAAGATTATTTAATTCCAAAACCTTTCAACACCCGTGTTCTGCTTTGGGTGGCCCCGGCGGTCGCTAAAGCGGCGATGGAATCAGGGGTGGCCACGCGCCAAATTACAAACTGGGAAGCCTATCATGATCGCTTGGAAGCCTACCAAGGACCTTCGAAAGCTTTTATTCGAACAGCTATCCACCGGGTCCATAAGAATGCTTCTAATTCTGATATTCCGAAAATTGTTTTTCCTGAAGGACATTCTAACAAAATCCTAAAGGCCTTAAAAATATTGGTGGATGAAAAAATTTGTGAACCTATCCTTTTGGGTTCTCCTGAAAAGGTCCGAGAAAAAATTCGCCTTCTTGAATTAAAAACTTTGGAAAAAGTTCAGATCATTCAACCTTCACAGGCTCCGCAATTTAAAACCTATGTCCAGGAACTTTTTAATAAGCGTCAGCGAAAAGGGGTTAACCTGACAGAGGCCCAAAGATTAATGTCAGATCCTAATTATTTTGCCTCGATGATGACCTTGGTGGGTGATGCTGATGGGATGGTCACAGGGGCTTCGCAAAATTATGCGGATGCTGTTCGCCCGATCTTACAAACCATTGGCCTTCACCAAGATGGCGTTCCTTCCGGATTAAATTTTGTCTTACTTGAAGATCGCTTTTTGATTTTAGCAGATTCCACGGTGAACTTAAATCCGACGGCTCAGCAGT
Organism: Pseudobdellovibrionaceae bacterium; assembly: GCA_043779385.1. Classification (GTDB taxonomy): domain Bacteria; phylum Bdellovibrionota; class Bdellovibrionia; order Bdellovibrionales; family Bdellovibrionaceae; genus JAYWDA01. The sequence continues at coordinate 12,852 of JAYWEU010000257.1, read as the reverse complement.
TAGCGCAAATGGCGTTGCAGGCCGCTCGTGTTTGTGAATATTTTGGCCAAGTCCCTCGAATTGCCATGCTTAGCTATTCAAACTTTACGGGCACGCCGGGAACTCCCGCAAAAATGAAAAAAGCGGCCGAGCTGGTCAAAGAAATGCGACCAGATTTGGTTGTTGATGGCGACATCCAAGGTGACACTGCCATCAATCCCCTTTTGATTGATCGCATTTTTCCATTTTCTGAACTGAAAGGCGGCGGCGCTAATATTTTACTTTTCCCAAATCTAGAATCAGCCAACATCAGTTATAAAATTCTACAGCAAGTGGGGAAAGTTGAGGTGTTAGGACCATTTCTGATGGGCATTCGTAGATCTGCCAACGTGCTGCAAAGAACAACAACCGTCGACGGAATTGTGAATTCTGTGGTGCTGACGGCCTTAGAAGCTCAGTACATTAAAGAGTATCGCAAATCGAAAGAAAAAATCCTTAGTTAATCGACTGAGGATCTTTTAGGCCAGACTAAGCTAGACTAAAATAGATACGCAATATTTCCTTCCAGAAAAATGCTGCCCACCGCTTTGGGCTTTTCAACTTCTGCTCCTGCAAGGGGCGAAATGCGAGCTTGATTTGCGACTTCGTAGCCGTTGGCATAAGTGGCGCCAAGGTTAAAGGCCATTTTACCCTTCGTGAATTCTCTGCCAATAAATTGGTAGCCAGCGCCACCGACACCACCTAAAGCCGTCGACGTGGCTTCCGCTGACAGACTTGAATAACCAACTGCTGTTTTAATATCAACAGCGCCAAGACCGGCCATTAAATAAATACCACTGCGCTCAGCCTCTTCGGTTAAAAAATAACGGGCTCGGATTCCATACATTCGAACATCACTTTTAAAAGTGACCGCATTATTTTTTTCTGGATCTGAAGCTAATTTGAAAAAACTAATATAAGGACCAACCGTCAGCTGCGGTCCCACCGTGCGCTCGTAGGCCAAGCCAGCACCGCTCATCAGCAAAGGGGCTGCATCGACCATGACCCTATTACTGATGGACGAAACGCCCGCTGCAGATGAGTCGTAAGGGGAATAATTAAACTGCATCGGCTTTCCTTTAGCCGACGCGAATGCACTGGAAAGAAAGATCATCATCACTATACTTTTCTTCATAAGACCGCCTTCAAGCCGTCTTAATGCTAAAATCCGGCCAATGAGGTGAGCCCTATTTTGGTTTAGAGGTTCTACTGATGTCTATTTAATATAAACTTCGCCAGAAATTGTCGGTGTCTGAAAGTTCGACGGTGTCAGCCATCCCTATTTCGTCATTAACAAATTTTTTCTTGAAATCAATCCCGCTCAACTTGATGATACTGACTTGCGCCGACGAACCCCTGACTGACATCAAAGGAATAAAATTATGAAATTGAGTTTGTTCATTGTCTTGATAACTTTTGGAATCAATATTTTTGCGCAGCAACCTGGGAATAACGATTTAAATACCAATCAAAGCAAAGAAAGCACTCCTGAGGAAATGAGTCTTTTAGATAAGACTTCCAAAGATGCAATGGATTCAAAAACGAAGGAAGCCGTAAAAAATAAAAAGAAATCAAAAAAACTTAAAAAAGCGAGCAAAGATCAACCCGCTTCGAAGTAAAAACCTGCTAAATTGGGATTTAAAATTAGGTGTCGATGGGGGTTTGATACTGATGTTAAATTTTATTTTTTTAATTTCTCACACCTGTAGCCAAGGTTGTTCTCCCAGCTTTAATTGACAGTGGATGCCTTAGCTTTGTAGGGCGGGGATTTTTTTAAACTGCCTTAAATTATTTATCCCTATTTGGAAATCTTAAATCTAATTTTTCAAAATTCCTTAACGCAAACAAATATGTTTACTTTAAATTATTTATTATTTGACAGGTTTTCTGTAGTTTTTAAGGCGTCTCTTTTGAAATATATTTTGTAACTCAAGGTCCTTCTTAAAAACGATCTATGAAAGCAACGGCCAGCTTCTGGACGCGTATAAGAATTGATTCATAAGGGTATTAGCCGACTCATTCCCATCAGAAAAACTTGGAAAAATAGAGCTTTTAAAACCCATGATATATCTTTGGAAATTAAATTTTCACAACCGTAGCAGAGGTATGGAATGAATTTAAGAACTCTTTCAAATACAGAATTGATGAACCAATTTGGCAAGCTTGTGCAGACCGAACGCAAAATCACGAATTTGGTTTTAGAATGTATTGCTGAGATTGATTTCAGAAAACTTTATCTTGAAAGGGCCTACCCAAGTCTTTTTGAATATTTAGTAAAAGTATTTGGGTACAGTCCTTCTGCAGCGGTTCGTCGAATTGAATCAGCACGGCTCTTGCGAGAGGTACCGGAGATCGCGGCTCAAATTGAGGATGGGTCTCTCAATTTATCCCAGCTTTCACAGGTTCAACAAGCTATTCGAACTACGCAGAAACAAGAATCGCGTAAAATCCCGACGGAAGAAAAACGCTTGCTGCTGAAAAAAATAGAAAATACTTCGCAAAATCAAACTCAAGTCATTTTAGCCAAAGAGTTGAATCTGCCCATTCTAATGGAAGAAAAAGAAAGAATTCATCAAAACGAATCTGTTACATTAACAATTACTTTTTCTAAAGCACAGATTGCGATTCTAGAAACCGCCTCCAACTTGATCTCTCATGCTTTGCCGGATCACAAATGGGCTGATGTGATGACGGCTTTAGCGGAAAAAGAAATTCAGCGACGCACTGAAATCAAACGAGAAAGACCCATTATGAAAGAGTGCGAAAACCAAACGCCTCTTTCTGATCTTAAAAAGTCTCCTATCAAGGCGCCCGGTCCCGCAATTCGAAAGGCTATCAAACCGAATCTTAGAAAAACTCTCTTTAAAAATGACCAGTGCTGCCAGTTTAAAGATCCGCTGACGAATAAAATTTGTGGAAGTGTTCGGTTTCTAGAAATTGATCACATTCAGCCTGTCTGGGCTGGGGGAGATAACTCGGCGGACAACCTAAAGGTCTTGTGTTCGCAGCATAATAAATTTAAATACGCGAAGGAATCTGGTTTACACCCGCTACGGTGGTAAGGGCGCTTCAGTCGGAAAGCCCTACCGAGCTAAGTCACTTGCAGGTTAAATTCCAACTCGGTCTTTACAGAATTCAAAATAAAACCCGAAGCGAATGCTTTTTCAGCCAGAGTTTTTACTCGATCTGGTTGTTTTGCGCCTTGGATTTGCACACTTAAAACTAGCTTTTTCATGACGGGCTTTCCCGCTTCGTTAAGATCGACGACCAGATCAGATGAAGCATCGACACTCTGAAATTCAACCCTTGAAGCTTGGGCGTAGACTTTAAATGTAGCCACAAAGCAATTGGTCAGGGCTTGAGCAAATAAATCTTCCGGAGAAAAAGCGCCACCCGGCCCACCGAATTCTGGAGGAATCGCACACTTTGCTTGGGACTCATAGGACTTAATCTCCCAAGTTCCGCCGGTTCCATGAGATGCCTGAGACTGCGCTTTAAAATTCATTGGATATTTCATATTGTTCATACTAGGGTGAACTAAATGAAAAAGCAACAGAGTCCTCCTAATTTAAAAGAAATGCGTGCGCTTTCCATCGCCATTGGGAATTTCATTCGCTATTGGGGCTTCAGGCGGATTCATGGTGCGCTTTGGACGCAGATTTATCTGTCTCCCACGCCCCTTTCGGCCACGCAGCTTGTTCGGCGCCTGAAAGTTTCAAAGTCCCTGGTCAGCCCTGCCCTTGCCGAGCTTGAAGCCTGGAAATTGATCCTTCCTGCTCAGTCCAAGGACGCAAAGACCAAATTATTTACGGCTGATCCTGATGTTTTTAAAGTGATCCGCAAAGTTTTAGAAAACAGAGAACAGCCCCTAATCAATGAAGCCCAAACAAAACTGCAAACCCTTCGGAAAAACTTAAAATCTGAAAGTGTTAATAAGCAAAGGTTAGATGATTTAGAAGGTATGATTCAATCGGCGCAATTTGGCCTGCGGTTTATTTTACAGATGGACGCGCCTGACTTTATTTCAGACTTAATCAATGAGGGGACTCAAAGATGAATCTTGTCCTGATCTTAGGAAATCAGCTTTTTGAGCCCAGCCTGATTAAAAGAAATATGGGTGCAAAAAAAGATTTCACCGTTTTTATGCGCGAAGATGTCGAGCTGTGCACCTACTACCGTTTCCACAAACAAAAAATAATATTTTTCTTAGCCGCCATGCGAACCTATGCCGCTGAACTTAATGACAAAGATATTAAAGTTCATTACGAGGAGCTGCAGGCAAAACCAAAAGATAAAACTTATGAAGAGGGCTTTAAAAAATATATCAAAGAAAATAAAATTTCGAAAATATATCTGTTTGAGATTGAAGATAAGTTTTTTGAAATTCGGCTGCTTGAATTATTTGCCGCTTTAAAGATCGAAACTGAAATTTGGCAGACCCCAATGTTTATGACCAGCCGTCAGCAGTTCAAAGATTACCTAGGTAAATCAAAACGCCCCTTTATGAAAACTTTTTATGAGGGCCAGCGGAAAAGACTTAAAATCTTAGTGGATGCAAAACTAAATCCTGTCGGCGGGCAATGGAGCTTTGATGAAGACAATCGAAAAGCTCTCCCAAAAACTATGAAGACGCCGGATCTGCCCAAAATAAAATCCACACCTGTCGTTGAAGCTGTGACAGAAATTTGTGAAAAGCAGTTCGGTGATCACCCGGGTTTAGCCGGGCCCTTTTGGCTGCCGGTGGATCGCAAAGGCGCGCGCCAGTGGCTAAAGAACTTTGCCACAGAACGTTTGCATGAATTTGGCCCGTATGAAGATGCGATCCCCGCACACTCGACATTTCTTTTTCATTCGGTGTTAACGCCTTTTATGAACACGGGCTTATGCACGCCAGCGGAAGTCATTGAAATCGTCACCGAACACGGCAAAGCGCAAAAATTCCCGATGTCTTCGCTGGAAGGATTTGTTCGTCAAGTCATTGGCTGGCGAGAATTTGTTCATGGCATTTACCAAAATTTTAGCGAAGTCCAAGAAATTTCAAATTTCTGGAATCATAAAATGAAGTTATCCGACGCTTGGTATGGCGGAAAAACCGGAATACCACCACTGGATCGTGCCTTAGAGCGAGTCCAAAAACACGGCTACCTTCATCATATTGAACGTTTGATGGTCATCGGAAGCTTGATGCTTCTACTAGAAGTCGACCCGCATGAGGCGCATCGTTGGTTTATGGAAATGTTTATCGATTCCTCCGACTGGGTGATGGGTCCCAATGTTTACGGCATGGCTATTTTTTCTGATGGCGGTATCTTTGCGACAAAACCCTATATTTGTGGATCGAACTATTACCGAAAAATGGGTGGAGATCCCGAAGGTGACTGGTGTCACGGCGTCGATGGTCTTTACTGGAGCTTTATTGAAAAGCACTCAGATTTTTTTATGAAAAACCCGCGGCTATCGATGATGGCAAGATCGGTGCAAAAAATTAAGCCTGAACGTATGAAGCAAATTAAAGCGGCGGCAAATGATTTACGAAAAAAACTTGTGGTGGCCCCTTAAGCAACTCTTCAAGGATTTTTTATAACCCGGAAAGTGATGTTAATTCTTGGCTCACAACTTTTACTTCTTTTTGGCAGGCAGTGCTCCCAAAAGTGCTGGGTCGATCCCCGCATCAACAAAAAACTTCCGTGCTCCAGATCAATGACTTCCTTCAAATTTTTTTTATAATAATGTCGCAATTGAAAAGATCGAGTTGCACCGAAACTGACCGAACCAATCACAGGATTTGGTCCTAACTCTTTTTCATTATCTCGGTGCCAACCCATACTGTCTTTTTCATTTCGATAAAGATTCAGCAAAGCGGTTGTAAACGTGACATCTGACAAGCCTTCGATTCTTTTTTTTATTTCTAACAAAGTTTCAGTCCACGCCAGTGGTTTCATCAATAAGCCTGAATATCGATATTCTTTTTCTAGATCGCCATAAAGGGCTGTTAAGCGTGGCTGCATGACTAACTTTCCAAAAATTCGAATGGGCTCTTGGCGCCAGGCAATTTCTGTTTGTAAGCGATTTAGAAAATCATGGCTCTCATCGAGGTTAAACAGACTTGGAAAATACTGAATCTCGGGCTTCATCTCTAACACCTAGCACAGGAAGGGTTCTTAAAACATAGTTTTTCTTATAGCTGCGCTAAGAAAATAATTCTTGAGGCCGCATTAAAAAATGCTACTATTTAAGAAGGGCTCAGGCACTGGGCCTAAGAATCGAGGGCTTTACTTAAGTTGACCTATCAAGTGGCTAAAATCAAAACTCAAGATCGAGTCGTGGTTATTGGTGTCGGACTTAAGACCGAAGCCCTGTCTGAAATCAAAGAAAACTTATTAGAACTTGAAGAACTTGTTGTCGCTGCGGGCGGCGAAGTCGTCGGTTCATTGATACAAATTCTTCCTCAATGGAATCCCGCCTATTTGATCGGCACTGGCAAAGTCGAAGAAGTTCGCGATATGGTTGCTGATGCGGGTGCCACTATTGTTGTCATCGATCATCAGTTAACAGGCGTGCAAATTCGAAACTTAGAAAAATCTATTCAAGCCCGCGTGATGGATCGAAGTCAGTTAATTTTAGATATCTTTGCTCTTCGTGCACAAACCTTTGAAGGAAAGCTGCAAGTCGAGCTTGCCCAGCTGCTAGATCAAATGCCACGCATGGTTGATGCGTGGATGGGGTCCTTATCACGCCAAGGAGGCGGCATCGGAACTCGGGGTCCCGGCGAGACAGCGATTGAAAATGATCGTCGTCGTATCCGCGAAAAAGTCGCTGTCATTAAGAAAAAATTAGAGGGCGTCAGAAAAAGTCGTGCGCAGCATAGATCATCAAGACGCCGTCACGAAATTCCAAGCTTTGCCTTGATTGGCTACACCAATACAGGAAAAAGCTCGCTGCTAAATCGTCTGACAGGTTCCCAAGTCATGGCGAAGAACCAAGTGTTTGCGACTTTGGATCCAACGACCCGGAAAGTATTTTTGCCGGATGCACCCCCTGCGGTTGTGACCGATACCGTGGGATTTATTCGTAAGCTTCCCACTCAGTTGATTGAAGCTTTTAAAGCAACGCTTGAGGAGTCCGCCGAGGCTGATGTTTTACTTCACGTGATTGATATTTCATCACCCAATATGGTTCGCCAAATGGAAGTGGTTGAGGAACTGATTAAAGAATTTAACTGGCAGGATAAAAAAATCATCCATATCTTTAATAAAATTGATTCCAGCCCCGTCGAAGCCCAATTCCGCGTTCGTCAATATCCGCGAGTTTTTGTTTCGGCATTGACGGGTCAAGGCATTGAACAGCTGAAAAAATTAATGGCTGAAACCATCGGCGAAATGCAAACTGATGTGCAATTGTATTTTCCAAGAATGGAAGAATATAAAATCTACGATTTGGATCGCGAAACCAAAATCAGCCGCAAAGAAACCGCCACTGAAGGCACTGTTTGCTACGCATCCCTCACCCCAGCTTTATTATCACGCTGGAAAGACTACCTGGTTAAATAGATTTTAGATTTTATAAAGCGCTTTTGCTTTTCGAGTCGCTAATCGATGCTCACGACGAAGTCTGGCTTCATCAAAGCGTCTTTTTTCAATTTCATTTTGTAGAAGTAATTGCGGAACAATATTTGGTCTTCCGTCGCTGCCAATAGCCACAAAAGTTAAATAAGCCGAAGCTGTGTGAAATGTTTCCCCCGTCTTAGGGTTTTCGGCGTCAACTCGGACTCCAACTTCCATCGAAGTCTTGGCCACAAAGTTTACACTGGCCTTCAGGTTAACAACCCAACCCTTATAGACAGGAGCTACAAAATGAAGTTCATCTATGGAAGCGGTGACGACCTCAGATTTAGAGTGCCGTTGAGCGGCGATCGCACCACATATATCGATCCAGGACATCACAGTCCCCCCGAAAATACTTCCGAGGGAATTGGTGTGACTGGGTAATACCAGTTGGGTCATGGTCACGGTGGAGGCTGAAATTGATTTAGCATCCGACATGACCACGACCCCGGTTTAAACTAATTTAAAAACTACATTCCCATCGCGCCGATATCAGAATTACCGTTTCCGCGGTTGATTCCGTTATTAGCACCTGGAAGTGTTGTTGTCCCAGCGACCGAACCAGAAACAGTTGCGTTTCCAGCAGGAATTGTCTGAGTTTGCGGAGCATTGTAAGCCTGAGCTTGGATGCCAGCATTGTTAGTGTTCTCTTGTCGAGATTCGTTTTCAACGAAGCCCAAGTGAGGAAGACACCATACAATCAACTGAGCGCGTGATTTAACACTCATTTTTTTGTAGATATTAGTTAAATGAAATTTGACCGTCTTTTCAGTCACGAACAACTGGTTTGCAACTTCCTTGTTTGACAAGCCCTTAGATACAAGCTCAGCCACTTCGGCCTCACGATTTGACAAGCCTTTTTGTATAAGAACATCTCTGAGCATCCTTGCTCCCTTCCCTAATTGTTTAATACCTTTGTTGGTCCCTATAGACTCATGTCCGTAAAAACCAACACCACCACCTGTCTATAAGTCTGACAATAAAATCACAATTACGCAATAGACTAAAATTTATGTTTTTAAAAACTGGACCGATATAAGGATAGGTTTTACACGATCACCGTCTAGGGCCAAAACCAGCAGGAGATATTATGTTTCCCAAAAACACCCGCTTCCTGATTGTAGATGACTTCACAACTATGCGAAAGGTCATCAAAAAAGTGCTTTCCGACCTTGGTTATACAGACGTCAGTGAAGCCCCAGACGGACCAACAGCTATACCTATGATTCAAAAAGCTTATGAGTCTGGGAGCGCTTATGGATTTATTATTTGTGATTTTAATATGCCCCAGATGCTAGGAACTGAACTTTTAGCCTTTTGTAAGGCAAGGACTGAGCTGTGCGAAACTCCTTTTGTCATGATCACAGCCGACCTTGATCAAAAAAAATCTTTGGAAGCGGCAGGAGCTGGAGCGTCTGATTATTTAATCAAGCCTTTCAATACGAACACTCTAAAAAATAAACTGGATCAAGTCTGGGATCATTTGCATGAAAATATCCCAACAGCAAAAGCCGGTTAAAATTCACTCTTCATCTTCCATCTCAGACGCAAAGCTCGTGGGATCCGGAATATAAATAAATCCATCTTCATATTCAACATTGCTAATCTGTACAGTCATTGAAGCCCATCCTTGCACCAAACCTAAAATCAAAAGACTCATTCCAAAGACGGGTCTTAGCTTTGCAGATCGACCGGCCTGGCTCCCGACAACTCTTGTTTCAGCGATCCAGTCAGCCAAGTGGGTTCGATCATAGCGAAAAAAAGCGGTGGCAAAAATCGCCCAGAAAAACATGCCAAAATAACTGATCAAACTGCGAATTAAGACATGAACTCCCCAATGCTCCGTCGCGGCTGGGCTGGCCGCGACAACTTTTAAATTAAAAATCCATTTTCCAGGTGTGGTGTTCAGAAAATAAAGAGCCAAGGCTTCAAATAAAACAGGATACAAAAAAATCATGATCGCCCAAGGAAGACTGAGCTGAATCCACCCATCTTCTGTTTGCGGAAACATCATCAAAATGGGAGCCAGCACCATCCAAATAAAAACTTGATCGAGCCACCAAGCGAAGACGCGTTTCCAAGTCGAAGGTACAAAGTAAATTTGATGTTCCATCATTTTGTTAATCCTTTTAAATAAGCCTTCAGCCACTGTAAAGCTTCGCCTCGAGAGCACACTAAGCCTTCTAGCTGTTCCAGGTAAGCAGCTTCTAAGGCCCGTCCGCGCTCGGGGCCTTGCAGATCAGCGACATCCTGGCCTTTTAAATAGGGCTCTGGCAACCGCCCTTGTGGAGCGGCTTGCTCGTATTCTTTCTTTAAAATCATAAATTCAGAGGCCCAGGGTGGAAATGACAAAGCTGTAAAGGCGATCAAACTGGGTCCAACATTTTGATGCATAAAAAGAATTTTTTCGCCCCGCTTTTGACTCTGCCAATGCTGTCGGTTCTTTAGAAAATCACGGGCGCTCTTAAAAGCTTTTCGTTCCTCCCTGGAAAGCTTCACTTGATCTTCGATTTCATTCCACAAGATAGATGACTGGCCTTGAACCTCTGCTTCCAATAAAGGCCAAAAAAAGCCCAGCCAAAAAATCTCATTTTTTAGGTCGCTAGGAAGGGGGAAGATCTTTTTCCATAGATTTAAAATTTCAGCAGGCGGCTTCCCAAAAAGGACTTCAAAAACACCAGTTGAAATCATCAGCTCAAAGCCGACCTGGGGCTGCAAGGATTTTAATAACTTTAAAACTTCATCGCGGACGCGCTCGCCACTGACTTTTTTTAAAAGCTCTTTCATTTTCTGGACAGCGCTTAATGTTGACCCCTCGATTTCAAATCCCAACTGGGCTGAAAATCTTAAGGCCCTTAAGATGCGCAAATGATCTTCTTGAAAACGTTGCTCTGAAGGGCCGACAGTCTTAATGATTTTGAGTGCAAGATCTTTCAGCCCATCAACATAATCAATGACTTCATTTTTATGCAAATCTAGAAAAAGCGCATTGATGGTAAAGTCCCGTCGCTGGGCATCGTGTTCGGGGTCTGAAAAGACCACAGTCTCAGGATGACGCCCATCTTGATAGTCACCGTCCGTGCGAAAAACAGCCACTTCAATATCTTGGCGATTTTCTATCACTCGGGTCACCCCAAAGTTCTCTCCCACGTCGATGGTTTTTAAAAAAAGCTTTTTGATCTGCGATGGCGTTGCGGCTGTGGCGATATCAATATCTGAGGGACGCACACCTAAAAGCAGGTCTCTGACACAGCCACCAGCTAAATACGTCTGATATCCCTGGGCCATCAGCGTTTCATAAATTTTATTTGCCAAGCCCCACTGTGAATGAGATTTGAGAAGGGTTAAATCCTGAACTGACTGCTTTAAAGGTTGTTTAAACATGCCCCCAGAGTCTGACACGATCCCCTTTGAACTGCAAAACCATCTTGATCAGTGGGTGTCGTCCCGTCCCATCAGTCACTGGGGCAAGGCCGATTTGAAAACACCCTTAAGTCTCGAGTTCTATAAATCTTGGCTGGATCAGGGTTATCATTCAAGCATGAGTTATCTCAAAGAGCATTTGCCACAAAAATCAAATCCCCAGCTTTTAGGCGCGCAGTTAAAATCATCTTTAATTTTTTGTTTCCCCTATCTGCCCCATCCAGAGGGCGAAAATTTTCCCATCAGTTCCTTGCGCGTGGCCCTTTATGCGCAAGGAGCTGATTACCATTTTTGGATTAAAAAATATTTAAAAGAACTGAGTGCCTCTTTAGAAGAAATTTATCCCGACGAGCAATTTCTTGTTCTGACAGACAGTGGCCCCGTTTTAGAAAGAGATTTAGCCTACCGAGCTGGGTTGGGATGGATCGGCAAGAACACCTGTTTAATCGATCGAAATGAGGGCAGCCTGTTTTTAATTGGTGAAATCTTAACTAGTTTGTCTTTAGAAGCGAATACAAAAATTGTCGCGGATTTTTGTGGCACCTGTAAAGCTTGCATCGAAGTTTGCCCTACTCAGGCCATCAAGGAGCCACGCCTTTTGGATGCCGGCCGATGCATCTCTTATTTGACGATTGAATCCCGCGATGTTCCTAGTCTTGAACTTCGTAAAAAAATTGGCGATTGGTTTTTTGGCTGCGATCTTTGCCAAACAGTTTGCCCTTGGAATAAAAAAGTCTTTAAGCCACTTTTAGAAAACCACCAAATGAAAAACCCCATTGACGCCCGTCAAGCCCTGACGGAAGAATTAAAAATGATTCTGATGTCTTCTGGTAAACAATTGGACCGACTGTTTAAAGGCACTCCCCTGGATCGGGCCGGGTCCTTTGGCCTTAAAAGAAATGCCATCATCGTTGCTGCCAATTTGAAGATCACAGCCTTGCAAGAACACATTGCCACTTATCAAGTTCACAAAAAGTTGGGCGAATTAGCAAAATGGTGTTTATCAGAATTAGGAACTTAAAACTAGTTTCCGATTTTTTTAATCAAGTCATCGACATCAGTCTGAGACAATTTCCCATCATCTAATCCACCTAAGGCCTCAGGATCGTTTTGCGCTTGCTCTGAAACCCAGCGGAAACGTTCAATCATGGTTAAGTCGACTGATTTTTTTAAAGTCTCAAAAGGAAGATGGATTCCTTGAATTAAAATTTGTAAAGCTTTTGTTCCATCTGTTAAAAGACCGACGCAGATATTATAAAATGGCGGATTGTCCCCGACCTTTGCAGCCCGGTAAGCAATGCTTTTACAAATAGAACTGTAATCTGAAATTAAATCTAACGCGTGATCATCGGACATGGCTAAGGCTAAGCTTTGGGCCGCCCCCATGATGCGATCCACTTGATTGCCAAAATCTTCTAGCTTCGTTGCGACCGAAGGATTTCCCCGGACCTGATTTAAAATCGCTATCAAACTGATAATGATTTTCTCAGATTCAACAGTGAATTCATGAAGTACTTGAGGGTCCAATGCCATTTCGAAAGCCTATCAAGTTGAACCTTCTATGACAAAACCTTTTTTTATCATCTGCAAGATCAATTCAGACCAGCCTTGCACGGTCCTTTTTTGGCTCCAATCAAAATCAAAGATCAATTGCAGCAATTGTGTTTGGCTAAGAGCAAGACCCTCGTCCAAAAGATCTAAAACTCTTGCTTCCTCGGCCATCAGAGGCGTTACGATCACTTGCAAAGTTTCCGGATGAACATACATGGCGGAAATATTTTTTCCCAAAAAAAATGGCGCCTGAATT
>JAYWEU010000256.1:0-9697 GCA_043779385.1 Pseudobdellovibrionaceae bacterium | reverse complement strand
ATCAACAATGGCCACGCCATCTAATAAATAGCTGACGGATTTTTGATATTTTTCATGACTGCGAACCACATCGCTTAATAAGGCTTTCACACCCTCTTCTTGAATGGGCGGCTGAGCTCGTTCAAACCAAGCGGAACTGGATTGATCCATAAAACTGGATCGGCCGGCCTGCGAATCTTTTAAATATTGAACGGCATCTAAGGTGTGACTTTGATCTGATGCCAGCAGCATCTGCAATCTTGTTCCCAACGCCGATTCCATGGCGACTTCGTACTCCGAAGGCACTTCTACGACTTCTGACACCGGTTGAAAATAAGTTTCAACAGAACCATCCGCGCGGACTTCCGTGTTTTTGGTTTTCTGCCAAAGCATCACGTTTTTTACGCCCTCTTCAAAACCTTCGAAGTTGGCTTGCAGGTTTTCTAAGCCATAAAGTCTAGAGGTGACTTCATTCAGCTGATCTTTGAATTCGTCCATCTCGATGCGCTTGGTTTGCGCACTTTCGGTCAGGATTTTTTTATTGGCTTCAAAAGAATCAAAATCGTTGGACAAATCCAGCTGCATTTGACGTTCTTTTTCAAGATCGTTAAAAACTTTTCGCCGACGGTTCTCAAATTCTAAATGTTTTTCTCGAAGTTCAGTTAACACTAACTGTTCATTGCCTTCGCGTTCACGAAGGTCTTCCAAATGCATTGTTAACGAATTTGTTTTTGCTTCCAGCGAAGACTCACTTTGCCCGACAGCAAATAGTTCACGTCGGCCCGTGGTTAACTCTTCGTCAATTTCTTGAATTCGACTTTGGGCCGTTTGAAAATATTCATTTTTTTCTGCAAAAGACTTTTCAGAAACATCGGCCTCAGTTTTTAAAGTCTCAACTTGAGCTTGAAGCTGAACCTGATCCCGCAACAGCAATTCCAAACGAGCTTGCTGTTCCTGCAAGATGGACCCTGTCATTTGCTCATTGCGCTTAGCTTGTTCGATTTCAAATCTTAGTTCCTGCGTTTCAAGTTCTTTTTTCTGAACTAAGCTTTGCTGAGCAAAAAACTGCGCTTGCTGATCTTCGACTTGCTTTTCACGCTCTAACAACTGCAAACGCAAGACTTCTAAATCGGCTTGTAGCTGCGCTAAGTTAGCTTCGCCTTCAGCTTCCATTCCTTGTGCTTCATTAAAAGTTCCTTCAGCTTCGTTGCTGATGCTTTTTAATTGCGTATATTGGATGGAAGACAACCACAGATCCAGATCTTCGATTTGATTTTTTAAATTGCGATAACGCTCGGCCCTTTGAGCTTGTCGTTGCAAAGAATCAATCTGGCGTTTTAATTCGCCGATGATATCTTGTAAGCGCACTAAATTTTGTTCAGTCGAAATTAATTTTCTTTGCGACTCTTTTTTACGGGCTTTAAATTTCGTGATCCCAGCCGCTTCTTCGATCAAATGCTTTCGATCTTCAGGTTTCGCCGTGATAATTCGGCCGATCATCCCTTGTTGAATGATCGAGAAACCTTTTGAACCCGCTCCTGTGTCCATAAAGATTTCTTGCACATCTTTTAAACGAGCCGGCTCTTTGTTAACAAAGTATTCACCTTCGCCACTGCGATGAAGACGACGAGTCACCATAATTTCAGAAAATTTTAAATACTTTGCTGGGAAAGGACCGCCATCATTTTCAAGCGTTAAAGACACTTCACACATGCCCAAAGGCGCATAACCTTCGGCGCCCGCAAAGATGACATCCGTCATCGTGCTGCCGCGCAAGTCCTTGGCCGACATCTCGCCCATCACCCATTGTAAGGCATCGACGATATTAGATTTGCCGCAGCCATTAGGCCCAACAACCCCTGTGATACCCGCATCAAAATTAATGACCGTACGGTCTTTAAATGACTTAAATCCAACCAGTTCGAGCTTCTTAATTCTCAAGTCAGTACCCCTCTGCCAAATGAACTTTTTGACACCCAGTTATTAAAGGTGAACTGGACCAAAGGTTGAGTCAACTTAGAATACTACGAAAACGTCATGGGCTCGGACCGGCCCTAGGGCGAGATATTATTCGCTGCATTAATCGCCTGTTTTTTATGCGTTTTGAGAGAGAGGCTTCACCAACTTGCAATTCCTTAAACCAACCCCTTTGCAGGTTAGAACCCAGTCCTTGAGCTTGAACAGGTTGGAGCGCCCTTCAGACTTTACTTAAAAAAGATCCCTTAATTTTTCGAGGACTCCTAAAAATAGTAAGATTATTTTTAAAAGCCCTTCAAAAAATTTCAGAAAACGCCGACACCTTCTATGAAACCTTTCACAGTTTGCACAGTTTGAATCCGACATTCGAATCTCCTCTCGTAAGAAAGAGGATAGGTTCGAAACAAAGCGAAATTGGCGAAGCCACTTTCGCTTTGTGCATTTTTACGGCCACATCACAAGCCGTTAAAAATTACATTTTAAAAACTTCGATTTTCTTTTGCAAGTCAGACAGGCGAATCCATTCTTCAGCAGTGAATGTTTTTGTGAGGTCTGACGTATTGATTCCTCCACATTGCCCAGCTGACTCTTTCACCATATTAAAAAGCTCTTCTCCGCCGTTCACCCGCAAATTTTTAAGAGCTAAACTATAGCCATGAACTTGACCTAAAAACCAACAGGTCGCTGGCGCGTCTTTCGCTTCAATGGCAGGCTTCATAAACTTTGAAAGCGACGCCGCAGACTCGATTGGAATTCCAACTAAAAGGTTTGCAGCAGGGGCTGCCATTCCAAAGAATACTAAACCACTCAGAATTATTTTTTTCATCATTCACCTCCGTTAGTGATTGGACCTGACATATAAAAACCATAAAAGCGGCACACTGGCTAAATAAAGAACTACCAAAACGCTGAGCCACAAAATTTTTCTTTTAAAATCGGGCTCGAACCGCCAGTAAATCAGCGCCTGCTGGATCGAAAAAATATGAAACACAATCGGCGCAAACATCATTGCAAAGCAGGCAAACATAATGGCTTTTCGCAAATGAGGCCTTGGATCCAAGGAAGTTGGTTCCACCGAAGCCATCGGCGGATCCGTCAGAATTTCAAACGCACGGTCGTAATCTTCATCATTCACTAAAATTTGCCAGCGTCCATCGGTGCCACCCAGAACAACCGAAGTATAAGCGCGACCGCCTTGAAGCTGATTTGCAATTCCATCAGCGGTCAATCTACCTGAGCGAATTTGCGCCTCAGTGCCCGAGATATAGGTCTTGACGACTTTCACAATAAATCCATTCTAGTGTTGCGCTTTTTTTGAAAGTAACGCCGCTCGGGCCGCCGCTAATCTTGCAATCGGCACTCGAAACGGAGAACAACTGACATAATCTAAACCGACATTGTGAAAAAACGTGATCGATTCTGGATCACCGCCATGTTCACCACACACGCCCGTTTTCAAAAAAGGTCTTGTTCTTCGACCTAACTCAACCGCTGTGCGAACTAAACTGCCAACACCTTTTTGATCAATGCTGACAAAAGGATCTTTCGGCAAAATTCCCGTCGACACATAGGTTCCTAAAAACCTTCCCGCATCATCCCGGGATAATCCTAAGGTTGTCTGAGTTAAATCATTTGTGCCAAAGCTAAAGAATTCGGCGTGATCAGCAATTTCATCGGCTGTAATAGCAGCCCGTGGAAGCTCAATCATAGTGCCGATGCTGTAGTCATAGGAAACTGATTTTTCGTGCTGAACCGCTTTCATTTCACGGTCGGTCAGGGCTCGCAAAATCTCTAGCTCTTTATCCATTCCAACTAACGGAATCATAATTTCAGGAACTAATTTTTTTCCTAATTTCACCATTTCAGCAGCGGCTTCTGCAATGGCCCGCACTTGCATCTGATAAATTTCAGGATAAGTGATCCCCAGTCGGCAACCCCGGTGACCTAACATGGGATTGAATTCATGCAAAGATTTGGCTTTTAATCGAAGGCGATCAAAATCCCAACCGATTCGTCCAGCCAGTTCTTTAATTTCTTCATCCGTATGGGGAATAAACTCGTGCAAAGGTGGATCTAACAAACGAATGGTGACCGGATACCCGTCCATAATTTTAAATAGCTCAAAAAAATCACTTCGCTGCATCGGCAATAATTTTGATAAAGCTTTTTCTCGCTCCATCCGGTTATCTGCAAAAATCATTTCACGAACGGCATCAATACGGTCCGCGCCAAAAAACATATGCTCTGTTCTGCAAAGTCCGATGCCTTCAGCCCCAAAATTCTTGGCGGTTTTGGCATCTTTTGGAGTGTCCGCATTGGCGCGAACTTTTAATCGGCGAAATTTATCTGCGATTTTCATGACCCGCTCGAAAGAGGAATCAAGCTTGGGTTCAATGGTTTTAACTTCGCCGTTATAAACTTCTCCTGTTCCCCCATCCAAAGTGATGACATCACCTTTTTTTAAGACATAACCTTTTACGCGCATGGTTTCGGTTTGATAGTCGACTTCAACTTCTCCGCAGCCAGCGACACAGCATTTACCCATCCCGCGCGCGACCACTGCCGCATGCGACGTCATTCCGCCCCGAGTGGTTAAGATCCCCTGGGCAGCGATCATGCCCGCAATATCTTCAGGTGAAGTTTCAATACGCACTAAAATAACCTTGTGGCCTTTTTCTTTCCATTCGACGGCTTCTTCCGAAGAAAAAACGATCTGACCAAAGACGCCCCCGGGCGATGCCGGCAAGCCTTTGGCTAGTAATGTTTTTTGTGCTTTTGGATCTAACGTCGGATGCAGCAATTGATCCAGCGACGAAGGATCAATTCGCAAAATGGCCTCTTCTTCGGAAATCATTTTCTCATCCAGCATATCACAAGCAATTTTTAGCGCAGCAGGCGCGGTTCGTTTTCCGTTCCGAGTCTGCAGCATCCACAAAACACCGCGCTCTATGGTAAATTCGATATCTTGCATATCGCGATAGTGGGTTTCTAATTTATTATATATTTTAACAAGTTCGGTGAAGGGACCTGGCATCACTTCTTCCAAAGACTTTTGCCCAGGCACCACAAGCGCTGCTTCTTTGGTCAAATATTGTGGCGTGCGAATACCCGCCACAACATCTTCGCCTTGCGCATTCACCAGATATTCACCGTAGAATTTTTTGGCCCCTGTGCTTGGATCACGAGTGAAGGCCACGCCCGTCGCTGAATCATCGCCCATGTTACCAAAGACCATTGACTGAATATTCACGGCCGTGCCCCAGGCCGCAGGAATATCATGCAGCTCGCGGTAAGTGATCGATCTAGGCGTATTCCAAGATTTAAAGACAGCACTGACCGCCCCCCATAATTGCTCCATGGGATCCTCCGGGAAGTTTTGCTGAGTCATTTGCTGAATGAGGATTTTAAATTTTTTAACTAAGGCCTGCAAATCTTCGACTTTTAAATCGGTGTCAAGATGGTAACCTTTTTCATCCTTTAAATCTTCCATCGTCACTTCTAACAATGACGAATTCATGCCCATCACAACATCCGAATACATTTGAATAAATCGTCGGTAAGAATCCCAAGCAAATCGAGGATTGTCGCTGGCTTTTGCCAAACCCTCAACGGTTTGATCATTCAAACCTAGGTTCAAGATCGTATCCATCATGCCGGGCATCGAAGCTCGCGCTCCTGACCTAACACTGACCAATAAAGGATTGGTCGCATCACCAAATTTTTTTCCAATTTTTTTCTCGACCCGTTTTAAAGATTCAAGAACATGCGGGCGAACCCATTCCGGCAATTTTCCGCCGCATTCATTAAAGTGAGTACAGATCTCAGTTGAAATTGTGAACCCTGGAGGCACTGGCAATCCCAAGGCCGTCATTTCGGCAAGGTTAGCCCCTTTTCCACCCAGGATGTTTTTCATCCCGGCGTTGCCTTCGCTTTCACCGGCTGCGAAAAAATAAACAAACTTGTCGGGAACAGGTGTTTTCTGGCTCACATTTTTTTCTGTGGTCTGTTGATTCACGGATGTCCCCCTCGATAAAGGTTTAAAACTGTTTCAATCGCCCTGCTAAATAAGAACTAAGACCTACTAACGGAACACGCTCTTG
Organism: Pseudobdellovibrionaceae bacterium; assembly: GCA_043779385.1. Classification (GTDB taxonomy): domain Bacteria; phylum Bdellovibrionota; class Bdellovibrionia; order Bdellovibrionales; family Bdellovibrionaceae; genus JAYWDA01. The sequence continues at coordinate 3,641 of JAYWEU010000256.1, read as the reverse complement.
CTTCATTGAATCGCGATGGCGAACGGTGACCGCTTGGTCATTCAAAGTGTCAAAATCCACCGTCACACAAAAAGGTGTGCCGGTCTCATCCTGCCGACGGTACCTTTTTCCGATCGAGCCCGTTTCATCATAGTCAACATCTAAATCCAAAGATAAGTCATCCCGCAGTTTCATGGCCACGCCAGAAAGTTCCTCTTTTTTACTTAAAGGGAGAATCGCCACTTTGATCGGCGCAATTTCAGGGTGCAGACCCAAAACAACGCGCACATCTTCTTGGCCTTTTTCGTCAACGGTGACTTCTTCGCGGTAAGCATCACACATGAAGGCCAAAAACAATCGATCACATCCGACCGCTGTTTCAATCACAAAGGGGATGTATTTTTCTTTATTGGCTTCATCAAAGTACTCTAAAGATTTTCCAGAAAACTGCATATGCTGAGTCAAATCAAAAGCACCACGATTATGGATGCCTTCTAATTCACTAAATCCCATAGGAAATTTATACTGCACATCCACTGCCGCTTTCGCGTAATGCGCAAGCTCTGTTGGACCGTGCGGTTTGAATTCTAAATTTTCTTTTTTAATGCCGTAACGTAAATAAAAGTTCCAACGGGTTTCTTTCCAAGAATCAAAATACTGATCATCGCTTCCTGGTTTTACAAAATACTGCATTTCCATTTGTTCGAACTCACGAGTTCTAAAAATAAAATTGCCCGGTGTGATTTCATTCCGAAAAGATTTTCCAATTTGTGCAATCCCGAAGGGAATTTTTTTTCGCGCGCTTTGCTGACAGTTCAAGAAATTGACAAAAATTCCCTGCGCTGTTTCGGGACGTAAATAAACAACCGACCCAGTATCTTCGACAGGACCCATATGAGTTTTAAACATTAAATTAAATTGCCGAGGCTCTGACAGATTTTTTGATCCACATTGGGGGCACTTTTGATGTTTCAAATACGATTCTGTGTTATCCGATCGGAATCGTGTCTTACAATCCTTACAGTCGACCAAAGGATCCGAAAACCCATCCACATGGCCCGAGGCTTTCCAAACTGTGGGATGCATTAAAATCGCCGCATCAATGCCAACAATATCGTTTCTGCGGGTCATGGCTTGCCACCAGGCTTTTTTCACATTCAGTTTCATCAGAGAACCCAGCGGCCCATAGTCCCAACAACTGCCCAATCCACCGTAAACCTCGCTGCTCTGAAAAACGAAGCCGCGGCGTTTGCTAAGGCTGACTAAAGTGGCAAGATCAGACAGGGGGCGAACCGTCATGGAAACTCCTCAGATGAGCGTTCCTTTAGGCGTATCATCCACACTCGGACGAGTCAGCGGCTGACGCAGCTGATTAACTTTAGAGAGCTTTTATCGGTCGATTTAATTTTAGCGACAAGGAGAGGGTCGGATCGCCAAGGCGGGACCACACAATGTCTGTCCAGGGCCACACTTAATGCGTAAGTGGAAATGGTTTTCATGGCCAGACACGACGGCAATTCGATTTGAATACTGAACAATTTGAGGATCCTGAAGCTCGTGGGTCTGCTTAAGATGTTGGCAGAGGGCGCGCTTCACAGGAGCACTGACGTAAATTTGCTGAGCGATCTCTTCTTTAAAAAGCTCTCGAAATAATTCCCATTGCTTATCAATCAAGAAATCATCTGATTTTAATAAGGGAACTCGCATGCGACCCACTTCATTATTTTTTGCGATCACATAGCCCAAATCCACATCAACACCATGTTGGTGACTTCGATGAGTTCGGATATGAGTGCCCTTATGAACTTGCAATCCACCATTCTGATCAGAAAGATCGGCCACATCAAGCTGAACATCTCCGACGTTATCTAAAACCCATTGTCCAATCCGCAAGACCGTAGAAACAAGCTCGCTTGTGCCCCAAAAGTTCTTCTGCTCAGGATGCAAAATTCGAAGTCCTGAATGCGGATCCAACTGAGCCACCAAAGGGACCAAATTCACACCATTTTGCAGTCTGCGCTGAATGACTTTATTTCCACCCATCACTTGCACGGCCTGGTTTAAACCGGCGGGGATCGAAGCTAACACTTGCTGCACGGAAGGAGAAAGATTTTTATTTCCACCTAAGGATTTTAAAAATGCAGAAGGATTCATTTCGGGCGGCAAAGACGTGCCCTCTTTAGCACGTTGATCAGCCAAATTTTTATCAGCCTTGTCTTTTTCTTCTTTCAGCTCAGGAAACATCGCTACGATATCAATTGGTTTCAAATCCGAATCAGCTAAATCAGCCTGGGTGGCAACGTCATCAGAATCCTCAAGCACAGCCTCATCGCTGCTACCTGATTCTTCTTCTACAGAGATTGTTGGAGCTTTCACTTCAGGCGGCGTTGAAGGCTTTGCTGGCGCCACAACAACGGGCTTTTGATCAGCTGGGTGAACCGCCACTGGATCCGCTTTTCGAATCGGCTTTGTTTGCGTATCTTTTCTTGGCTCATTCGCTTTCCGAATTCGACCTGTGTTTAATTGTGGACTTGGTTTTTGGCTTTGATCCAAAGCTGGTTTTGAAGTTGTTAGGTCCTTAAACCAGGCCGCAAGCTGCGAAGGCTGACCCAGAACGGCTGTTTTATTTTTTGCTGGTGCCTGAGGGGCCTTGGGAACGGAAGTTTTTGGCGCCGCTGTAGGTTTTACTGCAGGTTTTGTTTGTGAGGCCGGTTGCAATTTTACAACTGGTTTAGCCGTCACCGCTGGTTTCAAGGTTTGAGGAGCCGGTGCTGCCGTCGCAGACTTTGCAGGTGCTTTTGTTGTCTCCTGCCCTTGAACCGGCTCACTCTTTGGCGAAATTTCTTTCGTCGGAAAGTCCTCAATCATTTCAGGCTTTGGCGTGATATTATTGACTCGGACGACATAAAAAGATTTTTCTGCTTCAACTTTGTAGGCGAAGTCGACTAAAAAATCTTTGCAATCGTCCGTCACACAAGTGACCTTGGCGGCCAACAAATTTAGCAAGGGCGATTTCTCATCGGTGACTTTCATATAAGTCGACTTCTGCTGAAGCATTTTTCCGTGCATTGAAAAAGCCAAAGGCTTGCCTTCGGCTGAAGCACCCACATTAAGGTCGCCAAGAATCGTCAGATCACGGGTCTTTTCATCAAACTGAAATTTAAATTGGCTGACCTGCAAGCGACCTTTAATTTCTGAATAAGCCGATGGCACTTCATGGACTTGATCCGTATAAACGATGGGATGCTTGCTCACTTTACCAGTATCAAGACTAAAGGCATTTGCAGCCTTTGGATCGGCGGGATCGCCGACATTTCGAGTTTTAAGATCGGTCGGATTGGCTGGTGGCGCTTTAAAGGTTGCAGCCTCGAAACCTTTACCGCAGGCAAGTAGACCAAAAGAAATCACTGTCATCACTGTGTATCGAACCATTAGTTTTTTCATCAAACGAATGTATTGCAGATTCCATTCCAGAATTGAGACACCTCCTTGACGCTTTTAAACGAACCCAGCCCTGCGCAACCAAAACAAAGCGACATTGCGCGCGCACTGTCAAATCCTTGGACACCGGCGACGCTCTTTCTAGAATTTGTGGGGATGGGGGGTTAATTAGATTTGAGGTCATACTTCCAACTCAGGGCAAACCTGTGATTTAAGTAGCC
>JAYWEU010000255.1:0-3689 GCA_043779385.1 Pseudobdellovibrionaceae bacterium | reverse complement strand
TGGAAATTATCACTTACATCATCGAAGGTGCCTTAGAGCACGAAGACTCGATGGGAACTTCGGCTGTGATCAGACCGGGCGAAGTGCAAACCATGAGCGCCGGAACCGGAGTTCGGCACTCTGAGTTCAACCATTTGAAAGACCAAAAAACCCATTTAATGCAGATCTGGATTATGCCCGCAAAACAAGGCATCGCTCCCGCTTACGGACAAAAAAAGTTTGAATTTGAAAAAGCCAAAGGAATGACTTTAGTTGTTTCCCAAAAAGGTGTGGATGGATCTTTACCGATTAATCAAGACGCCAATATCTACGTGGCCAAATGGCAAAAGAATGAAGCCAGCGAATTTAAAATTAATCCGGGTCGCCGGGTGTGGATTCAAATGGTGAAAGGTTTGCTGAACGTCAGCGGAAAAAGTTTGTCAGCCAGTGATGCTTTAGGCGTGACCGACGAGGAAAACCTCTTAATTAAGGCTGACGAAGGTTCCGAGTTCCTTTTATTTGATCTTCCCTAAAAATAAAACTTTTAATTTACATTCCCAGCTGTTTGAACAACTCAGAAACGCCGCAGATGACGATACCATCTTGGATACGTTTTTTTTCTTTGGGTGAAACAATAAAACACTGACTTACTTCAGGATAATATTCTTTGAATCTTTTTAAGCCGGATAAATCTGTTTTACTGACAACATTTGTTTTAGCTTCGATAGCGTAGATTTTTTTCTTCCAGCGAATGATAAAATCAACTTCAACATCATGGCGAGTTCTAAAGTAAAAAATTTCTAGCTTTTGATCTAACGCCTGAGCCGAGTTTTTTAATTGTGAAAAAATCAAATGTTCAAATAGTGAACCAATCCTATCCTTTGAGACGATGAAATTGCCTAATAGACCATTTAAAACTCCCGGGTCAAAAAAGTAAAATTTAGGATGTTTGATCACATCGGCGCCTTCGGCCAAAGCAAAGACCTCCACTCTAGACCCAATTAAAGTGTCCTCAAGAATTTCAACAAACCGGACGATACCTGTTCGGGATACTTTTGATTTAGTAGAAATTTTTGAAAAATCAAGAATACGACCTGAAGACTCTGCCATCACATTAAGAAAACGAATAAATCCTTGCAAATTTCTAGTGAGCGCTTCGGCTTGCACTTCTTCTTTTAGATAGGCTTGCGAATAACTTTCTAAAAGTTTTTCAGATATATTTTTACTTTTTTCTAAATAGGGTTCCGGTAAAAAACCGACAGATAAAGCTTTAGGTACATCAATGTCATAACTAAGCTCCTTAAGGCTGAGCCCGCCCATACTGTACATAAAAACTCGGCCAGGTAAGAGATTAGCCTGACCCCTGCGCAATTTGCGTGCGCTTGACCCAGATAAGAAAAAAATAATTTTTGAATCATCTATTAAGCTTTGAATCGTATTTAAAAGACCTGGAATTCGCTGAACTTCATCCACCAGAACTGTCTTTTTATCTTTGACGAGGGATTCAAACATTTCTAAATCACTTGATATTTTAATGAATTCGGCTTCGTTTGAAAGATTAATTATTTTCTCTGGCTTTAAAAGTTTCAGTAAAGTTGATTTCCCAACCTGCCGCGGACCTACTAACAAGATACTTTTAGGGGATTTACGCAATTTTTCAAATAATAGTCTTTTTACCATGCGGTCATTTTTACCGTAAAAATGACCGCATGTCAACGATATGATATTTTGCGGAGAGAGCCCGAATTTTAAAGGACAGGTCTAGTTTGAAGGCGATGCGCCTCAGTGCAGACTACGAGTAAAATTCAGTCCTATGAAGAAGAATCGTTACCTTTACGAACACATTCTGAATGACTTAAAAGAAAAAATGGTCTTTATCGGCGGTCCGCGACAAGTTGGTAAAACAACCCTATCTAAAATGTATTTTCAAAAATCACAGCAATATCTGAACTGGGATTTTCTAGATGATCGTGAAACTATAAAAAGTCATCACATTGATACGGCCCTCAAGCTAGTTATTTTCGACGAAATTCACAAATATGCGCGCTGGAGAACTTTAGTTAAAGGTCTTTATGATAAATTTGGCGAGATACTTTCAATTTTAGTCACTGGCTCGGCCCGATTAGATCATCTTCGTAAGGGAGGAGATTCGCTAGTGGGACGCTATCATTATTATAGATTACATCCCTTGTCGCTGCCAGAAGTTGACACCGAAGACCCTAAAGAATCGTTAGCGCGCCTATTAAAATTCAGTGGCTTTCCCGAACCATACCAAAAGAAAAGTGAAACTTTTTATCGGCGCTGGAAAAAAGAAAGGATCCATCGCGTTGTTTACCAAGACTTGCGGGATCTAGACACAGTTAAAGAACTTTCTAAAATAGAGCTCCTTGTCGGCATGCTTCCTGAAAAGGTCGGGTCTACTTTATCGATTAACAGCCTCAAAGAGGATCTTGAGGTTTCACCGAATACTGTAAAGCACTGGATTGAAGTTCTTGAGTCGATTTATTATTGCTATCGTATTCTGCCCTATGGTCCAAAAAAAATCCGAGCGATCAAGAAGGCCAACAAACTTTACCTTTGGGATTGGGCCGAAATAAATGATCCCGGTCCTAGATTTGAAAATATGGTGGCCAGCCACCTCCTTAAATACTGTCATTTTTTAGAAGACACTCAAGGTTATAAGATGGAGTTACGCTTTATCAAAGATATTGACGGTCGTGAAATTGATTTTGTGGTGCTGAAGGAAAATAAGCCGATTTTTGCCGTTGAATGTAAAACCGGTGAAAAAAATATTTCGCCGTATGTTTATTATTTTAGAGATCGGACCGCCATCCCACAATTTTATCAAGTTCATTTGGGACAAAAAAAATACCAAGATAAAAATATCTCGCTGTTACCGTTTTCTGATTTTTGCCGGCTCGAAAATCTTGTTTGAGAGCCCTTCCTAATCCTAAACGTACTTAATAACGTCCTTATGGTCGAAGCGGACCTTAGCATTATGCTGAAAAGAATCCTCAGCCGAGCGATAGCCACAAGCCACAGCAGCAACAGCACTCCAATGAACACCATCAAGTTTTAAGATTCGATTGTACTCGGCAGGGACCAAGCCTTCCATCGGACAAGTATCGATATCTAGCAGCGCGGCTGATTCCATAATCATTCCCATGGCGATATAAGTTTGGCGCTCGGCCCAATGGGAAATAACTTCAGAGCGAGGACCTTTGATCAAATCACCAACCATGGCTTGTTTATAGCCAGCCATCGAATCAAGACTGACACCACGAACAGAAGCCACCTTGTTGAGGTAATGTTGAATATGCGCTTCATCCATTTTAGGTTTGTAAACCAAAACGACAAAGTGCGAGCAATCAGTCACTTGCGTTTGATTCCACGAAGCGGCTTTTAATTGTTCACGAATTTTAGGATCTTGAACCACCCAAAACTGCCAAGGCTGAAGACCATACGAAGAAGGAGCCAGTCGCAAAGTCTCTTCTAAAATTTTCCAATCAGATTCTTTAATTTTTTTAGTCGCATCAAATTTTTTAACGGCGTAGCGCCAGTTCAGCTTTTCTAATAAAGTGGTATGCATTGACATAAGGTCTCCTTACTTGGTTTCAAACATTGATTTTGTGAAATCACCATGCGTACTGCCCAGCCATTTTGTTTGGTTGGTGCCGGCCACGCGCCAGTAGTAATGTTTTCCGGCCTCA
>JAYWEU010000254.1:0-9806 GCA_043779385.1 Pseudobdellovibrionaceae bacterium | reverse complement strand
CTTATGCAAAGCCGAAGCGTAGGCCCACCCCAAAGTTTCTTCTGGTGTGATCCCACTGTATTCGTACCATCGCCGGTTGATGTAATCCAGATCACCATTGGCTGTTGTCGTGAAAACCATGGTCGGGGTGGCATCGGCAAAGGCTCTAAATTTGCTTTCACTCTCTTCAAGGGCTTTCCTTGCCTTGCGATTTTCGGTCACATCTTGCACGATCACAATAATTCCATTAACAGTTCCATCAGCGGCCCGAGTGGGGTGGTAACCCAAATCAACCCAACGCGCTTGGTTGACGCCCTCGTCGTTGATCAGCGAAAGGGGCATCTCTTGACCGATAAAGGGTTCGCCAGTTTAACGAAGAAGGTGGGTCCTTCTAACATCACGAGTGGAATCGGCGTTTGCATAAAAAGGTCATGCAGATTTTGTTTTTCCCGTTCAAGATTTTTAATCGCTATCATCCGAGCTTCTAAAAGTTTATTCCGTTCAGTGGCGTCTCTGAACACCACAACAACCCCTTGAATGGAACCATCAGGATTAACAATGGCAGCAGAACAATCCTCGATGGCCAATTCATTTCCATTGCGGGAAATAAGGATCGTAGGATCTGGGAGGCAAAAAATAAGTCCCTGGTGCAGAACCCGCTCGAGGGGATAATCGATGCGCTGACGAGTTGTCATGTTAATAACGTTAAAAATATCGCTAAGGGTTTTATTTCTAGCTTCTTCAAGTTTGAAACCAGTCAGTTCCTCAGCCACTGGATTGAGGTAGGTAATTTTCGGAGGCGACCCGGCATCCATTGTGATCACAGCATCACCAATACTTTTGAGAGTGGCCGCAAGCCAAGATTTTTGCATTTCAAGTTCATGATGGATTTTTTTCGTTCGGTGTTATCCCTGAAAGTAACCACTGAACCGATCACTACTTTATTTTCAAAAATAGGAACTGAGCTGTAATCAGCAAAGAAACAGGTTCCGTCACGCCGCCAAAGAACCTCGTTGAAAAGGTGAACAGGAACTTTTTCTTGAAAAGCTTTGTAAATGGGACAATTCTCACGAGGATAATGGCTTCCATCAGGGTGACTGTGATGAACCAGTTCATGAGATTGATGGCCGATCATCTGATCGGCATGATCGTAGCCAAACATTTTAAGGGCGGGATCATTCACGAAAGTGATCAAACCATCAAGGCCAATGCTCCAGATCCCTTCATTGGTTGAATTCAGCAGACGATGGATAAAATCAAATGTTGGCTTGACGGATTCAGCGCTCAATTAATTGAGCCTAAGAAGCAAAGTAATAGAATAAATTTCCTGACTAAGGATCGGCTCTGACATTGCTTCGGTGTCTCATGACTCAGAAGTAGGAGCAACTGATAGGCGCCAAATAGTAAATTTAAATGTCATACCGGTGCATTGACAGTCTTGGCAAATATTAAGATTTCGTCAAAAATGAAAATATGGTTATGAATCTTTTGCGAGGTCATCCAAATCATTGATCATTCGCACAGATGGGCTGACTTTTAAATTTTTAAAATCCCATAAATTTTGATCCAGCAATTGCGAAGGTTTTACATTTGAAAAAGCTTTGATCAATGAATTTGAAATTGTTGGAATTTCAGTTTCTAAATCGCGCACTAATGTTTTCATTCGTTTTCTTTTCAAGCCTTCTTGCGAACCGCATAAATTACAAGGAATGATGGGAAGCTTCCACACATTCGCTAAGGCTTCGATATCGCGCTCTGAAATGTAACATAAGGGTCGCAGCAAAATATTGCGTCCATCATCCGATTTTAATTTTGGCGGCATGCTGGCAATATTTCCGGTGTAAAACATATTGAGCAAAGTGGTTTCAATCAAATCATCTCGGTGATGGCCAAGAACTAATTTTGTGTAGCCGTTGTTTGTCGCATAATCGTAAAGAATGGCTCTTCGTAAACGTGAACACAGCGAACAGAAAACTCCGTTCGTGACTTTCTCTTTCACAATCGAATAAGTGTCTTTTTCAATAATTTGTAAAGGCACGCCTAAGGCTTCAACCCAAGTTTTAAACTCTTGAACATCAAAGCCAGGTTGTTTTTGATCTAAAATCACGGCAGCAACATCAAAATTCTTTTCCGACCGGCGGCGAATTTCAAGAAGGCTTGCCAATAAAACGCTGGAATCTTTTCCACCAGAGACGCAAACCATCAGTCTGTCGCCCTCTTCAATCATATTGAAGTCATTCAAGGCGCGCACGATTTGTTTGCGAATATCGATGGCTAATGGATGCTCTAAAGAAACCATAATAACAGACCCGCTGACTAAAGAGTTGGGTTCGAATTTTCAATCCGAAGCTGCATTTTGGCCAAATCTATACCATTTTCAGCCAAGGCTTCAATCCCTTTACGCAAAACCTTATCACCCACAACGAACTGAGCGCCATAAGAGTCAATAAAGTAAATAAGTTTTACAGAGATCCACGAATCCGTCGTTTCCGCGATGTAGGCGAAGGGGGCTGGCAAGCTGCGGATTTCTTGAATCCCATGGCAACAGGTTTCTAACAGATCTTTGGCTTTTTCAATAGGGGCTGTGTGGGCCAAGCGGAAATACTGGCTACGAATGATGGGTTGGTCTGCCGGCGAAAAATTGGCAATCTGAGCTTGGGCAACGACTCGGTTGGGTAAAGTGATGACTTCGTCTGAAAACCCGACAAGGACCGTACTGCGCCAGGTGATTTCTTTGACTTGGCCAATGGCTTTTTGAACCCCGTTGGTCACTTCTAGCCAGTCACCAATTTCATAATTGCGATCCATTTGGAGGCTGATGCCAGCAAAAATATTTCCTAAAGTATCTTGTAACGCCAGACCTAAAATTAAAGAAAAAGCCGCGGATGTTGCCAAAAGTGGTGCCAACTGCAGGCCAAATATTTTAGAAGCCATCCAAAATATTAAGACGACAGATAAAAGCAAAGAAAAAATATTTACAACCAGCAGCGGAACCCCGGACTGCATCGAGCCCATAAATAAATATTCTAAAACTAACAGTCTTGAGGCTCTGACAAAAACGATCGCGCCCCAGGCTAAAGTCAAAAGCCCTATGTAAGGGGAAAATCGGATTAGAATTTGATAATCGCCTTCGCCGCGATGGATGAATAAAAAAGACACAAAAAGGACACTCACAAAAACGAAATTTCTAAAAAGCTGGGTTAAATGCCCACGAATATTACGATGTCGTTCCTCAGAGGCGTTTCTTAAAAAAATCTTGTAGATCAACCAACTGGCAAAGACTAAAGTGGCGAGCAGAATATACGGTTCTAAATCGACAAAAGAATAGAGTGTCTGAAGCTGCATAAATTTATCTAGCATGGGCCTATTGTAGGCTGCAAAACGGGTCGGGTCTAGTCTAAAAAACGGCTTGTTCGAAGGGGTTGCGCCGACTTCCTGAACGCAACTTGCAAATAATTTAATTAGAATAGAAGGCAATGAAAACACTCAGATTTTTGATTCTTTTAGGTTTGTTTTGTCTGTTGTCGTGTCGATGGGGAAATATCGAAAAAGAAGTCGCTTTGATAGAGACTCAAAAAGAAGCTTTGGGCTGCGCCCAGTTTGAAACGCAATTCTGGGATGCCTTCGACAATTTTCTTGTCACTGAAAAAAGAATTCCTGATGTTTCAGCGCTTAAAAGCCAAGTTGAATCTTTTGCCTTGAAGGGACTCATAAATAAAGAAGTTAAAGAAGTCTGGCTGAAACTGCTATCGACGCTTTTTGAGGAAGCTCCAAAAAAAAATATCTTAGATTCGGCGACGCAGTTAAGGATGTTTTTTGCGGCGATGGAAGTTGGCGATGAAACAACAGAAATTAGAAAAGAATTTAAAATAAAAATTGTAGAACAAATAACATCTTTGAAAAAGGCCAGCCCTGCCAAGGCCTGTGCTGCGGACATAGAAAATAGGACTATGCCTTTTGCATCGGTTAAAGCGCCGAAGTTGATGTCGTTATCTGAAAAAGGAATGCGCTGGCTTTTTGCCACAGCCTACCAAAGATGCCAAGCGATCCACAAGCCGGCTCTAACAGAGGCTTCATCTGGGATTCAAGGGATTTTAGACGAAGGGCTGCACACGGATGGAATTGGTCATAAAAGAAAAATAGCCGACATGGCTGCTTTTTTATCCAGCCATTATTATTATCAAGACAAATCTTTTGGTCCAAATTGTCGCAACGAAAAAGAAATGCCCCTGATTTATGATTATGGTGGAAAGCCATTCTCTAGCGATGGCTCAACGTCAACGTTAGATCTTTTTACAGATGATGGCACGGGGACCGAGGCTTTAGGAATTGATTGTGCCGCCGCGATATTTTCGGCGACAGCCACGGCAGGATTAAGATTAAAGCCAGGGGTTCCTTTGCGGGCTCGAAATGTATTGGGCGTCAATTCTAGAATGTTTAAGGACCCTGAAAAAAATGGCTTAGAATGTTATCAGCCCATCAAACTTCGTTCGAAAGCCTCGCTCCAATCGGGGGACATTGCTGCGGTGAACGGACATGTTCTGATGATCGGCGAGGTGGGTTCAGATCCCTTTGGCGTGGGTCCTTTTAAAAATAAAAAAGATTGTGAACATATTTCCATCGACCACTTTGATTTTTCAATTTGGCAAAGTGGAAGTCAAAAAGGTGGTATCGGATTTAATCATATTGTTGCCAGTGCCTACCTAAAAGACGCACCAAAAATGCGTGAAGGTTTCGAAACCTACGCCAAAGAATCCTGCAAAGCGCGATTCGAACATCGTGAGATCGAACCAAAACTTGAGAAATTTGCAATTATCAGAAACAAAAGCACGCCGGGATGTTTGACACAAAGAATCGCTTTAAAGGGCGAGAGATGCGTTCAAGATTGTTTAAAATATTTTTAAAAAAGGAAGACAGATGGAACAAACAAGGCCAAATCTAAAGAAACCGATTATTCTACAAATCTTAGCGATTCTATTTATCGTAGCGCCATTGGGGAATATCTTTATTTCTTTTTATGGGGTGGGCTCCAGTGATTGGACAAAGCCTGCAGTCTTTTTAAGCTGGGCTTCGACGATTGATATTTTGGATTGGTTTTGGCTTTTATTAACTTTTTCCACTGGAATTTTACTTTTTATTCAACATAAAACGGCCTGGCTGATGGCCATGATTAATTTAATGCTGATTTTATCGGTCAATATTTATAGATGGGCAACGACAGGTGAATTGATTGATGTGGAGTATTCTTATTTTCAAACGCAAATTGCTTTCTCCATTCTAGCGACACTTGCGACCTTAGGAATTTTATTTTATGCAAGATTTCCTTATTTAGACCGTCGAAGTCGCTGGATAGGGTCGGTGGCTCCACGGATCGATATTAAGACCCTTGTGACCGTGGTGGCCCAAGATGTTTATAATGGGTTTGCGACAAATATTTCTGTGTCAGGGATGGTTGTCGAACTGAATAAAAGCTTAAGCTCGGGTCCTCCGATGAAATTTGTGGACGTTATTTTTCCTGATTTAGGGAATCTAAAAATCAAATGTCGACTGATTCAAACGAACGGCATGATCTTAAGACTAAAGTTTAGGGACCTGCAGCGCGAAGACAAAAAACGTTTGAAAGATTGGATCCGTTCCCAGCCCTTAGTTTAGAATGTATAAAGTTTTGCCACCAGACTGCCGACATCGGAAAAGAGTCTAAAAAAGTGAGGATGATCATGACAATTTTGAACCGTTTAAGAAATCTGGCTTTCCTAGCTGCAAGTTTAAATATTATCTTTAGTCCCTTGGCTGTAGCGGCTCAAGCGACTCAAAATAATGTGACGGCAGCCAAAGAATTTCTAAAAAGAGCCGGCCTTAACAAAGGTCAAATCACGGTGGGTGAATATTACCGAAATATTTTAGGTGATTTAACACCAGCAGAAATTGCAAAGATCAATCCGTACTTCTTGCTTCACCAAGATGAGCAGATGCCAGCGATTGACCCTGTCACCTTTAAAGATAAAAACAATGTTGAGCAGGTTCGTCTGGCCGTCACATTAAAAGGTAAAACCTATTCGTTTCAAACGGAGGGTTCCGGAAATAACGTGAAGCTTAAAATGAACTCTTATTCAATCGATGGAAAAGCTTTGCAAAATCCAGAATTAATGATGGAAGGCATCGCTAAGGAGATGGGCCTTCGCCCTGAAAAAAATCCGAAAGTTTTATCAATTAAAGATTTAAAATTAGCGCCGACGTTGGCTGAGTGGAGCCATTTTACAAAAGAGCAAAAAGTTGAGTTTTTGATTTTGACTCGTTATTTAATTGAAGACATTCAAAAAATTCTGCCTGTGAGTAAGGATCCGAAATCAGTTCAGAATGATTCTTACAATTCAATGGATAAATACGCTTTGATTTTTGAAATCCTAAACCCAGAGGCTTGTGCGGGCAAGCCAGGCAAAAATGGTCCTAAAGGCAAAAAGGGTGAAGTCGCCTCAGGCAGATGCATCGTTGCGGGTTACGTCACTGAATATGGTAAGAATGGCTCTTGTGGTGGACAACCCGATGGACGCCTTGATTTAGATTCCCAACAAAATGCTGTGAAGCCTGGTTTATCTTCAGTTTGCCCAGGCGGTAAGGGCGGCGCCGGAATTTCCTGTAATCCTCTTTTTTACGGTTATAATGACAGCGGTTCTCCTTATTGTGTTTCTGGAGCCACAAGCCACGCGACTGAACAGTGTAATGGGCAAAGTGTTTTACGCCGGGATAGCAACGAATTAGGCGACATCAAAAAAATCTTAAGTTCCTATTTAAAAGATAAAAATGGCCACGGTTTAAAATCGGCTGAGAAAAATTCAAAAGGCGAAATTGAAATCGGCACAGAAACAGCTGAAGATTACAAAATCGTTCAAGAGCAACTAGCAGGTCTTGATAAGACATTTCGTGATGCTTTAGATATTTGTGAAGCTGGTGAAAAAAATGTGTCGATGGATTCAAAGATCAATATTCCAAAGCCTTTGATGAAAAAAGAAGACCAAAAATCGGCTTGTAATGCCATCGTAAAAAGATATATCGCAGTTCAACAATTGCAATTAGCTCCAACCACGCCTCCGCGCGATATCGCCAGCGATACGCAAAAGCGCGCACAAGGGGACGGTTGCCCAACAACTAATGATGGAACTTGTGCTTGTTCAACCGATGGCGCTAAAGTTGGCGGCGGTCCTGTTAAACCTGCGTGCGGCGGCTTAGCTGTCGGTCCTGAAGAAGACGTTGTCGCTGCCGTAGCACCTAAAAAAGAAGCTGGATTTTGTCGTAAATATAATGACGATGGCACAACGAGCATTACAACACCCTGCGGTTTAGCAGGAGTCGCATTGCTTGGACTTGTAGGGTGGGGACTTTGGAAGTGGTTAGATAAAGATAAAAAAGTAAACCAAAAAACCTATGATCCAGCACCTTCGCCAGTGACAGTGCCTGCAACAGGAACAACAAATCCGACGCCAACTCCAACAACGCCGCCGATTGTTGAAAATCCACCCGTCGCCCCAGTACCTTTATCTGAAGGCTCAGGCACAGCGCCGTTAGCTCCGACGCCAACCGGTGGTGGCGCAAGAAAGCTTGCACCAGATCCAGGCGCCAGGTAGCGGTGGACATTGATCACTCAGCAACAACCAGAAATTAATCCAAAAACTAGAACCCCTTCCCCTTCCGGAGGGGGTTCTGCATTAAATAAGATGCAAAAAGATTTTAGAATCCCGGCTTTTTCC
This sequence comes from Pseudobdellovibrionaceae bacterium, assembly GCA_043779385.1. Lineage (GTDB taxonomy): Bacteria > Bdellovibrionota > Bdellovibrionia > Bdellovibrionales > Bdellovibrionaceae > JAYWDA01. The sequence continues at coordinate 2,082 of JAYWEU010000254.1, read as the reverse complement.
TGGGATGCAAAACTTGAATTTCGAAGCGGGCCCGTGCGCCGCGATGGTCGAAAAAAAGTTTTTTGGTCCTGGATGGCATCGCTGATTGATACCTTAGTTCTTATTGGCATTAGCTGTTTATTTTCGATCGTCTTTGCGAAAGTCATGCACACTTCGACCTATTCTGTTTTCAGAGATCTGCAGGTGATGGGACATTCGCTGGGCGCCAAAGGCCTTGTTGGGATCGTTCTTTTGATGGCGTCTTGGTGTTATATGGTTTTGCTGCGAGGGCTTTTTGGCTCATCCCTGGGCGAGTGGGCCTGTGATCTTAGGTTAGGCGCACCCTTTGATGAAGAACGGCCTTATTTTATTTCAAAAGTGATTTTTCGCGCGACCTTAATTCTAGCGACAGGCATTGTCACTTTACCCATTTTATCTTTTTTAACAGGTCAAGATATTGCCGGACAAATCTGCGGTCTTCGATTATTTTCTTTAAAATAACCAGCGACTTAAAATTTCATAATGCTGAGTCTGTGGAAACTGATCCACAATCAAAGTTTCTTTAAGTTGATAACCCATGGCTTTCAGTTTTTGCCCATCCGTGCTCCATGTGGTCGGGGAGCAGGATAAGTAAATAAATTCAGAAGGTTTTTCAGAACTGTCTTTCAATGTTTCAAGGAACCCCATCAGCCCCGACCTAGGTGGGTTGACCACCAGAACTTCATGGCTTTCGAATTCAATTTTCTTTCTCTGTTGGTGATCGCCAATTTGAAAATCAATTTTTTCAAATTGCGTTTGAAGGTTCGGACTTTGATTTAAAGTTTGCTGAAGACATTCTAAACTTAAAGCATCACTTTCAAAAATCCTTAACCTTTCAACATGTCCCAATAACACTAGACTTAAGTTCCCAATTCCTGCGCCAAATTCTGAAGCCTTCAAGAAACCACTTTGCGAAACCCAATTTTGAATTTGCTGTACAATTAAATAGTTGGCTTTCATGCTGGGCTGAGTGAAGGAGGCAATATGACAAAAAAGCGCAACCCTTTGATTTTGAAACAGACTTTCAAACCACAAATGGGACTCAGGATCTTTTAATTTTAATAGATCCTGTTCCACTTTTAAAATTTTTCTTTTTTGTCCGATTTCAACGACTGCACCGGTTTTAAGCAAAGTGGTTAAGGCGATTTTTTCAAGCAGCAACATTTTAATATCTAGATTGGCAAAGTCCAGCCAAGCCCCTTTCAGTCCTTGGGGACCCACCCTGAGCCGAATTGAACCTTTTTTGATGGGCCACTGAATCTTTTTAAATTCTTGAAACCAGTCATTTAAGCGCGGAGAAAGCTGCTGACAGAAATCGATCCCGATCACTTTTTTTTCAGAATTAGAATAAAGACCGAAAGTGCCGTTCTCCCAAACAAAGTCCAAGCGATCCCTCAGCCCAGAAAATCCAGCACTCAGCCATCCAAGCTTATTTGGTTGTGCATCAAAGGTCTGGATCAGTGCCGAAAGCTGTGCAAGTTTAGTTTCTTTTTGAAATGAGTCTTCTTCCCCGATAAACTGACAACCAGTGCAACTTGGGAAATGAGCGCAAGAAATTTTTGCCATACCCCAGTTGTAACAGAAGGGGTGCGAAGGTGAAAGGTAGAAACTTGAAAATACTGATGATCATGGGTTTTTCAATAACCATCGCAGGTCTTGCCTGGGGCACGCCGGTCGAATCAAAAAACCTTTCTTTTTAATATATTCCCAACGAAGGCACCATGATGATGAACTGTGTTCATAGTCAGATTCGGGATCTTCCCGATTGGGAGGTTGTTTGCGGCAAAGGCACGCCTCAGCAAAAAAAGTACAGTGTGCATTTTATCACAAAAGAATATCAGCGGGCCGTTCAGCCGGTCACAACTTTTGAATATTTGTATTGGGTGACCGAATGGGAATTTGTGAAGCCGGTGTACTCATCAAACTCATTTTGGATTCGCCTTAAAGAAAAAACCAGCGTGCACGGCATTCGACTTTATCAGGGTGTTGAAAACGATGTGGCAAATCTTGTTCTAGATTATACTCCTTGAGCTAAATTTCTCCAGCAGCTGGATTTATCTTTTA
>JAYWEU010000253.1:0-3729 GCA_043779385.1 Pseudobdellovibrionaceae bacterium | reverse complement strand
ATTTTCCAGTCCTGGGGACTGGAAGGGACCTTTGGGGACTAACGTTGGCTTCGTTTGGCTTCACGTTGGCTTCATGGAAAACCCGATTCAACAAAGCAACTCATCAGATTAGTCATTCCAATAGAAGTATGCCCGAGGGACATTTGCCGCCCTTTAAGCCCCCATAATGTTTCAGGAAACGGGCCGGGCCTGGTTCACTCCGACTACTGAGCACCCGCCCTCTACGATGGCAGGTGCTCAGTAGTCAGATCTCACCAGGCCCGGCCAAAAAACAATCTTGAAAGCACAACTCTATGAACTTAGAGGGCGGCAATTAACTTAAAACTAGGAGAAAGAATGTACATACAAACAAATGCAGAAGAACTGCATTTACCATTTGAAAAGTTTCCTGTGAAAACAGGAAACAACCAAATTACAAAAAAGGCTGGAAGCCTACGAAAGAATATAATTTTATCCGAAAGAGATTATGAAGTATTAGCGTTTATTTTGGATATGAAGTTTGCTTCAGTCCAAGAGGTTTACGAAAAGTTCTTCAAAAATTTCGATATAGATGGAAATGAGTTTGGTTTCTTTTACGCTAAAAAGAGACTTGTTCATTTAGAACAGTGTGGATTTCTAAAATCCACAAAAGAGTTTTTTAACTCTAAACGTCTCTTTTTTGGGACCATGAGAAGTTACATTATTCTATCGAATTTATATCCGGATAAAGTTTTAGTAAGACCACAAGGTTCTATTGATGGAAGGACAATCTTCCACGATTACTTACTTCTTGGTCTAAGACTTCAGCTTGAAAGTTCTAAAAAAATAACCTCCTGGCTCTCAGACCGCAAACTCAGATGTTTTCCAGAGTTAGCAGGTGGCCTTACCGGAGGTTATGTTCCTGACGGCATTTACACTATGCCTGACGGAACGAACATCGCTTTCGAGTTAGAAATTGCACTTAAAGGAAAAGACAAATATCGCGAGAAGGTGAGGAAGTACATTTGCCTTCTAAATTCTTCTCGTGAAGTGAAGCCTTTTTCAAAAGTTCACTTCGTCTACGCCAAAAACATCGTAGGCGAGCATCTTAATCGTGAAACCAAGCTTTATCCAGAGCACTTCACAATAGAGCCATTATCAAATTTTATATCACCAAAAACTAATATCAACTTAACAAGAAAAGGATAAATCATATGAATAAACAAATCATTTCAAAACCGACAGCAGTTACACATAAACCAATTCCAGTTACAAATAAACCAAGCATCATCATTAGAACAAAAAATCTAATTAAAACATTTAACCCCCAACCAAAGGAAATTCCGAAAACTATTTTTATACCAAAAGTTTCAGAAGTTGTCATAAAAGCAAAACGAAAAATGTCTTCTGATCTCTATAAATTAATCGAGAAAAGAAATCAGGACATTATCAAATATATTTTAGAAATGAAATATATGAGAAAAGACCAAATCAAAACAAAATTTTTCGCTTTCGCTGCTGATAAAAGTGAAACATTCACAACTTCTGCCGTCATTAAGTTAAAAGACCTTAAATACATTCATGAAAATTCCAAAGGTCTTTTAATGGTAACTGGAGAGGGTGAAAAATATCTTTCAAAAATTGCAGAAGGCAAAGTACTGCCTTCAGTTATAAAAAGAGTTTTTGAACCAGAAGTTAACCATGACTTAAAGCTCATCGATCTAAGAATTAGAATCGAAGAGCTCGGAATGGTTGAAAGGTGGTATTCGGAGAATATGTTAAAAACTCTCCCTTTTATGGCGAGAGAGTTTAAAGACATGCCTGACGCGCTAATGATAAAAAAAGACGGGCGGGGAGTATTTCTAGAATTAGAAATATCCAGAAAAACCAATCAAAGGTATATGGACCGAATTGAAGAATATAAGCGCGTCCTTCAGACATCCGCTATCAAAGACCAAAAAATAGAAGGCGTGATGTTTCTTTGTACCGATGAAAAGGTCAAAGAAATCTTAGATTCCGCCACAATTGAAAATAAACAACTTTTCTCAGTTCGAATGCTCTCTCAATACATAAAAGAGATTTCGAAATGAAAGTTCAAGATATAACTTTAGGGAGGGTGCCACGCACCCTCTTTTTTCAAAAAGAAAAGCTTACAGAAAACCAATTAAATCACCATGTGCATATTGTGGGAGCAAGCGGTTTTGGTAAAACCGTTTTGCTTTCAATTATCGTAAAGGAAAGCATTTGCCAAAATAAAGGGCTTCTATTTATCGATTTAAAAAATGATTTAGATACAATCGATAAATTTAAAAAATATGCGAAGGATGCAAATCGTGAACAGGATTTACAGATATTTTCTCTCAACCATCCAGATTCAATTCCTTATAATTTAATCTCAGAAGGAACTGCTACGCAGTTAAAAGATAAAATCATGAGTGCACTTGTTTGGAGTGAGGAATACTACAAACATCAGTCCTCTAGTTTTCTTTTAAGGTTATTAATAGGATTAGTATTTAAGAGAGATGTGTTACATAAGACTTTTGGATTGGGTGACGTTCTTAAATACGCAAGATCAGTGGACGCACTCGAAGAGTTATTTATAGAAATAAGTAAAATAAAAACCCAGCAAAGCCAAAAGACCTTAATACACATCGAAGATCTAATCCAATTCCTCAAAGTAAAAGAAAATTTTAATTCCCTGCAAGGACTTCGGAGCCAATTAGAAAGCTTAGTTTTCTCAGACTTTGGCGATTTAATCAGCGGGGACGCTTCGGTATCAAGTCCTTGCCCAGATGGCTCTAGGCTTTTCGCTCCCGCCCTCAACTTCTTCGAATCCATTCAACAAAATAAACTCATCTATATATTCTTGGACTCAAGAAGATATAGTGAATCCTCTAAGGCCGTAGGCCGATTTATTTTGCAAGATCTAAAAATGGTATCAGCAAGAATCGATGCAGAAATCCCAAAGGAAAACCGAAAAAATTTCGTTTGCATAATTGATGAGTTCGCTGATCTTGCTCAAGAAGATTTTATTGGTTTTTTAGATCGTGCAAGATCCTCTAAAATGTCAGTCGTGATTGCACATCAAGAACTGAGTGATTTAAAGCGAATAAGCCCAGAATTTTCAGCAAGGCTTACGGGCAATACTTCAACATTGTACGCATTTTTACAAAAAAACAGTGAAAGTGCTGAAGCTATTGCAGGTATGGCAGGAACTCGTAAAGTTTGGAAAGAAACCGTTCAATCAAGTAAGTTTCTATTTTTTGATATACCCAGCGGCAACAAATCATTAAGGGAAGTTGAAGAATTCAACATCCATCCAAATCTTATTAAATCGCTTTCGGTTGGGAAATGCGTATGTGTTAAGAAATACCCTAAGGCTGCATCTTACCTTGTTAAAGTAGCTCACAATGTTTAGGTCCCTTGTTTACCTCCGCGAGATCGTCCGCTCCTTGAATCACTTTGGTTCCTTTCTCGGACATATAAGCCCGCCACGCGCCCCTTGGTTGCATGTCATGCTTCTTGCCTCGATTGAATTTCGGGCTGATTCATTCCGCAGCCTTTTTTCTGATTTGTCCACGGTCACATTTTGTGTAAGTGGACAAACCCTAAAAATCTTTGACGGAGGAAAAATGAAACCTATCAATAATGTGAGAGCCGTAATGTACGAACTGTCTTTAAACATATCCAAGCGATCTGGGAGGGGATAAATGACTAAATGCACGAAGAATTCTACAAATCTCTCGACATTACGACAAATATGTCGTAATG